>DAOULF010000185.1:0-11899 GCA_034420555.1 Dehalococcoidia bacterium | reverse complement strand
CGTAGGGATTCCACTCCGTGCTCCGCGCCATAGTCGTTCGGAATGTCGTTACCGAAATTTTGTCCCGACAGGACGCCGTAGGCCATTGTCCAGGCGCGCGCGACGGCCTGAAGGTCGTATCCCCCGCCGCCCAGCGCGAGCCATTTGCCCGGAGAGGCCGCGCGAAACTCGGACACCGCCTCGGCAAAGCCCTGTACGGTCAGCGCGAGGTGGGTTATCGGGTCGCGGTAGTGGGAGTCAATGCCGAGCTGGGTAACTATCACGTCCGGCCTGAACGCTTCGAGCAGGTGCGGGACGGTCTGCCTGAACGCCCACAGGTACACATCGTCCGACGTATATGGGTACAGAGGCACGTTGACCGAGTATCCCCTGCCTATGCCCGTACCCGTCTCCTGGACGAAGCCGGTGCCGGGGAAGAGGAACGCGCCCGACTCGTGAAGCGAGATTGTGAGAACCCTGTCGGTCGCGTAGAAAGCGTGCTGAACGCCGTCGCCGTGATGGCAGTCTATATCCACGTAGGCGACTTTCATTCCCTCTTGCAGAAAGCGGTGGATGGCGATTACCGGATCGTTGAACACGCAGAATCCGTAGGCGTGGTCGGGCATCGCGTGGTGCAGACCGCCTGCTATGTTGAAGGCGGTGTTGGCTTCTCCGGCTATCAGCAGTTCGGCGGCCACGATGGACGCGCCAGTGGAGAGCGCGGCGGCCTCGTATATGCCGGGATAGTACGGATTGTCGCCCGGCCCGAAGTTGAAAGCGGCGGGACTCACGTCCGCTCGACCCACGCCTATCGCCTCCACGCCGTTCACGTAATCCGGCGTGTGAAACCACTCCAGTTCCGACTTGGTGGCCTCTCTCGCGTTCTCCACCCTGGATGAATCGGAGTCGAACGCGCCGTAAGAGTCCAGCAGGTCGCGTGTGTAGCGGAGTCTTACCGGCTTCATGGGATGGGTGTCGCTCAGAGTGTGCTCCGACATCCGGTCGTCATACAGGAATACGGCACTGTCGGCGCCGCGTGTATCGTTTTGAGAATCGAGGGTCATATAATAGTCTCACTGTGGGAGGTGTCTTGATGCCAGGGTATTTTCATTATCCAACATTCGTATATTCGAATCAGTGAAATCACCCTCACCCCAGCCCTCTCCCTGAGGGAGAGGGGGCTGTTGACTGGCCTATTTCCTGAAAACGAAAAGCCCCTGATCTTGGTGCCCGTTATCCTACATAAATCCAGAATCTTTGCAAAGGGAGTCGAAGATGTCCGAACTACCCACACCGCCTGTGGCCGGGAAGCGACCTCACAGCTATACCCGGCACGGAATCACGATAGAGGACCCGTGGCACTGGCTACGCGACCCCGGATATCCGAACGTGAACGACGCCGACGTGCTGGCCTATCTCGCGGCGGAAAACGACTACTTCGAAGCCAGAATGTCGCCATACCGCGAGCTGACCGATACGATCTTCGAGGAGATGAAGGCGCGCGAGCAACCGGACCTCTCCAACGTGCCCTGGAAACGCGGTGAATGGTACTACCAGTGGAGCTACCGGGAAGGAAGCCAGTACCGTGTCTGGCAGCGCTGGCCCGCCGACGAACCGAACGCGCGGGAGGCGCCAACCGCCGGCGCCCAGACGATCCTGGACGAGCCGACGCTGGCGAAAGGCTCAGGGTACTTCTCGCTGGGCGCGTTGTCGGTGAGCAACGGAGGGGCCCTGCTGGCTTACAGCGCCGACACGGACGGCTCGGAGCGATACACGATGGTGGTCAAGAGCCTGGATACGGGCGATATGCTGGGGGACGAAATCCGGGACACCATCGGCGGCGCGGTGTGGTCTGCGGACGATAGCTCGTTCTTCTACACCGTGGTTGACGAGAACTGGCGACCCTGGCAGGTGCGCCTGCATTCGCTTGGCGAACCCGTCGAACAGGATGTGGTCATCTATGAGGAGGCCGATCCGGGCTTCTTCGTTCACGTAGTATCCACGACATCCAGGAAATACGTCGTCATATATACGGGCGACAACGTCACATCTGAGATCAGGATCGTTCCGGCCTCCGATTCCAAGTCCGAACCGCTTCTGGTCTCTCCGCGCCGTAGCGGGCATGACTACTGGCTGGACCACCAGGGCGACCGCTTCGTCATACGAACCAACGATACGCATAAGAACAACCGCCTTGTGACTGCGCCGGAGGAAGATCCGACCGAGAAGGCTTGGACGCCGCTGGTGGACGCATCCGACTCCCACTACATACGGGGTTTTCAATCGTTCCGGGACTTCATCGCGGTGCAGGAGCGGATTGACGGCCTGGACCAGATACGCCTGATTGACCGCGCAGACGAGTCAACCTACATATCCTTCCCCGAGCCGTCTTACACCGTTCATCTGGGCGATAATGCGGAATTTCAGACGGGTACACTGCGCCTCACATATTCCTCGCCGGTCACGCCAAACACGGTGTTCGACTATCACCTGGACTCAGGGGAACTCGAAGTTCGCAAGGTGCAGCAGGTGCCGAGCGGGTACGACTCATCCGAGTATGTCACGGAGCGGGTGACGGTCACGGCGCGCGACGGCGCGCAGGTGCCGGCGTCCGTAGTCCGCCGCAAGGATACCCCGATGGACGGGAGCGCGCCGGTGTACCTGTACAGCTATGGCGCTTATGGGTTCGCCTTCCCTCCGTCGTTTTCCACGTCGCGGCTGTCGCTGCTGGACCGCGGATTCATATACGCGATTGCCCACATACGCGGGGGCGACGACCTGGGTTATCACTGGTACGAGGCGGGCAAGCTGGAAAGACGCACTAACACGTTCAATGATTTCGTGGATGTCGCACGTTCCCTGATCGAGCGGGGATACGGCTCGGAGGGGCGCGTCGCCATCTCCGGGGCCAGCGCGGGCGGCCAACTCATGGGCGCGGTCGTCAACCAGGCGCCGGAGTTGTGGGGAGCGGTCGTCGCCCACGTTCCCTTCGTGGACGTGCTGAACACGATTCTGGATGAGACGCTTCCCCTCACGCCCATCGAGTGGCCGGAGTGGGGCAATCCGATAGAGGACAGGAACGCATTCGAGTACATCAGGTCATACTCGCCATACGACCAGTTGACGCGGCGCGACTATCCGCCGATGCTGGTAACGGGAGGGTTGAATGATCCCAGGGTCACATACTGGGAACCGGCGAAGTACGTGGCGAAGCTGAGGACGCTGAAGACGGACGACAACCCGCTTCTGCTGAAGACCAACATGGGCGCGGGGCACGGAGGAAGGTCGGGGAGATACGAAAGCATGTATGAGATGGCGGAGGAGTACACGTTCATACTGGCGGCGATGGGTCTGTTGAAGTAGCCGCGCGCAGCGGATAAGATTCGGATATGAGTTTGCCTTCATTCCCAACTGAGCGTGGTGAAAAGCGTCGTTTCCTGCTGGACGCGGTGGAGTCGGTGCGCGACGTGGTGGCAGCGAGCGCGGACGAGTCGGAGCGGCTTGGGACGCTTGCGCCCGCCGCCGTTTCTGCCATTCGGGACGCTGGCCTCTTTACTCTCAAACTACCGCAATCCCTCGGCGGAGCTGAGGCGGACCCGGTTACCCAGATAGAGGTGATAGAGGCGCTGGCGTACATAGACGCCTCGGCCGGATGGTGCCTGATGATCGGGGCGACGGCTATCGGGCAGCCCGGAGCGTTCGCCGGGGACGAGGCCGTAGCCGAGATCTTCGCCGACGGACGCATACCCACCGCAGCTACTTCCACCGCTCTCAGGGGAAAGGCCGTTCCGGTCGAGGGCGGGTATATCGTCACCGGCAGGTGGCCCTTCGCGAGCGGTGTGCGTCATGCCGAGTGGATGACGGCCGGGGCCGCGATACAAGCTGACCCGGATGCTGAGAGCGTGAACCTGACCGTCGTATTCCCCGCTTCGAAGGGGCACATCCACGACAACTGGCACGTAACCGGACTGGAAGGCAGCGGCAGCAACGACATATCGGTTAAGGATCTCTTCGTGTCGGAGGCGTTTAGCTGGGACCCAACGGTGTGGGAGTCGAAGCGCGGCGGCGCGATCTACCGCATGGGCAGGCCGGGTTTCGTAGCCAACGAACATTCGGGAGTCGCGCTCGGAATCGCTCGGCGCGCGCTGGATGAGATCATAACGGAGGCTCCCTCCAAGAAGCGCGGCAATCCGCCAACGGCGTCGCTCGCCGACCGCGAGGCGTTCCGCGGAGACATAGCCGCGTGCGACCTGCGCCTACGCTCCGCTCGCGCGCTGGCCCACGAGGTGTATGAACGCGCCTACCGGATCGCGTGCAGCGGACAGGTGCCCGACGCCGCCACGCAGTCGGAGATGCGCGCGGTCTCGACATACGTGACCGAGGTTTCGGTTGATGTCGCCACGACCGCGTTTCGGTACGCCGGCGGCTCTGCCATCCACCGGAGCAACATCCTCCAGCGCTGCCTACGCAACATCAACGCCGCCGCTCAGCACTTCATGGTGAGCGACACAGCGCTGGAGAACTACGGCGCAACGCTGCTGGAAGTGGCCGACGTCAAGCCCATGGCGTGAGATCGGTGAGGAGGGCGGGATCCGGGGGGGGGTCGTATATACTCGGATTTATTTTCCCACTGGTGAGTAACAGGTGAGCCGACAGGTGGCAACTGGTGAAAAAGTCACCAGAGATCCACCAGAGATTACCAGAGTTTAGCTACGGGGGAATTTTTCAGGGGCTTGGAAATCCTCACCGTATAATCTCTCCTTTATGTCCGATGGGATACATGGGGTTGGTTGCCGGCTCCCAGTGGTCAAGTCCGAGTTGCTAGATTCAATGTTCTTATTGTAGCACAGAGGAGATGGGGATGGGAAGTGGGGTTGTCGCAGTGGAAGCATCACAAAGGTGGTGCGTGGGGTATGGTTCAAGCCACCTCCCTACCCCCTGGATTGCCGAGCGGCGACCCTTCGGGGTTCCCGTTTTTGCGGGAATGACGAATAAGAGGGGGGCAGGGGACTTTTGCGATCATCTCCTGATGACCACACGCTTAACAATTTCCCGGCAACCATGCTATGTTTATATTATGGCGAATCTTCAAGTAAAAAATATGCCCGATACCCTTCACCGGCGTCTGCGTGAACATGCTCGGGAGCATGGACATACCATGCGAGATCTGGTCATTGCGGCTATAGAGCGTGAACTATCGCGGCGGGAATGGCGTGAACGCTGGGAGCAGCGTCCAGTTACCGACCTCGACGCTTCAGCGGCGTCTCTGCTCGATGAATCAGGACCTGAGTTCGACGAGCGGCCTCGGTGACCGAACACTTCGGCAATGGTCGAGCGTCTTCTGGTACAGGTATCTCACGCGACATTCTCACTGCCTGATTCTTCGCACCTTACAGCGGTATATGAGTAGTGTTGCCACTAATGTCAGGAAACTCTGACTTTGAACTGGGACGGATCTTGGCCCATGTGTTGGATTGTCAACCGAGCGTTCTCGGTAAGATTAGTTGAATTGTAGTTCACTTCCAAATACAAGTGTCTCACCTGTCTCGAAGCTGTAAACGGTTTCCCATCTTTATGAAGGCCACTTGTTGACAGTATGTAACGCTTACCTCTCGCGATGGGTATTTGGTTTGAATCCATAAGGTTGTTCTCGATGAGCCAGCGAGTGACTTCAATGGGAATCTGATTCCAGAAATTAATTTTGCTTCTTGAATTGTCTGGGAACATTATCTCGCTGGGTTGAGGAGACCCCGGAGCTGGTTTGAACACTGATAAGGGCTGCCAGTTCCCTCCAATTCCGACAGAGATAACCGGCGCAGAAGGAGTAGTTGGTTGTGAAATATCGGGAATTGAGGTCTGCTGTATCTGCAACTCCTCAGTTGGTCCCAGTACCGAGGTCTGGCCAACACTGACTTGTCCCGACAATACACTGGGTTGCCACAGCGCCAATATTTTCAGGCACACTTGAGACGGATCATCCTTCAAGTCGAAGTGGACGATTCGCTTGTCGTCTATCGGAACGGGCTTGTGGGTCTCATATATTTCCCAGATGCGTCCGTCAGTAAGCGAGAAGTAGAGAATTCCCTGTGTAACTGAGTACCTGATACCTTGATCAAGATGATCTTGTAAGGGCTCACCTAGTTTCTTAGCTTCCACTATCATCGCAGGTTGGCCATCGCTGAGAAGCGCATAGTCTGCGGACCCACTGCCCGACCGATATTCCGGTATCACTAGAGTGGGGTCTTCGGTGTCCCAGCCGAGTTCGCGGAGCAGGGGGTCTATCAGGGCGTAGCGGGTGAGGGCTTCGCTCTGTCTGAGAGCGGAGCCGTGTTGGTCAATGCGGTCGCTGAGGGTCTGTACGAGTTCGAGCAGGCTTTCGAGCGGCATTTCAACTTGTTCCTTTCCAAGAGTCGCCGATTCTGCGCAACTACCGCGCGGATCAATACTTCAGCTACACACCAGTGATTTGAGCAGGCCCCTTGGCAGGGCCTTCTCTGTTATGCTCGAATTCTGCGGGTCTCATCCTTGCAATGATGTCAGTCAGTGACATATGTGTGGGTAATGACCTCCCACACATGGCCGTTCTCGCAATCGAAGTAGAACCCACGTCCCTGATGCAAGTGGTTTATCTTGCCATCCGTCCGAGAGCGGGGGCCACTCCCGAAAGGGATACCCTCATCCTTAACGCGCTGGAGCACTGCATCGAACTCCTCGTCCGTAGCCAGAAAGGCATAGTGATTGGAGCGTGGGTCATCCGAGTTATCGAAATCGAGTGTCAATGTGTCGTTGACCTTGACAGGAGCGAAGTGTCCCCAGGTTCCTTTGTACTCCAGTCCGAAGATGCGGGCAATGAACTTTGCGGACTTGACCTTGTCGTAGGCGGGGACGATTGTGTGGTCTAATTGCAACGGCATAACGACCTCCCTTTTTGACGCTTATCAACACTTTACACCGAGCGGGAGCGCGATTCCATTGTGCAGGCCCTGGTTTGGCGACTTAGACTGCCTGGACGCCCGAGAGTGGCGAAGCGCTGGTGATGGCCTACCGGCGGCTTGTGGGGTAGAGCCTGTCGGGGGAGTTGAAGCCGAGTTGGTCGTTCTGGCGCTGTCGCTCGCGCTCTTCGTCGTCTTCGTCCGGGAGGAGCCAGCCCCTGAATATGCTTTTGTGGGTGAGTTCGCGCGGGTCGGGAGGGGATGGTATGGAGACCGCGGCGACTATCATCGTCAGTTGCAGGGAGGCGCAGAAGGCTATGACTATTACCCAATGGGTGTTTTCGTTGGGGGTGATGAGTCCGAAGCCGATGGTAGCGGACAGGGATGCGAGAAATAGGATAGCTCTTGTAACCCACTTCGAGCGTTTCTTTTTTCTGTATGGCCGCAAATGTCCGTCTCCGTCGCTGCATCTGTTAGCATATCACACAATCTTTCACACTATTCGGCGCGGGAAGAAAAGTCCCGGGACCTTTTCATAACCTGCGTCGTTTGCTGGATTCCCACTTTCGTGGGAATGACGAGACGATAACGAATACGCGAGGAGCGGATATGACCGACGACCTTCTTGTGCGCGAGGACGGACACGTAGCTACATTCATCATCAACAGGCCGGAGAAGCGCAACGCGCTGAATCCAGAGATTCACGCGGGCATGGTGCGGCACATAGACCGTATGTCGGAGGAGGGCAATGTGCGCTGCCTGATCATCAGGGGCGCTGGCGACCTGGCATTCTCGGCGGGCGACGACCTGCGCCGCGCTCCGGGCGACCCGGGCCCTCAGCCGACGCCGGACAAGGCCGCCGAACTCCAGTGGCCGCATCGCAAGACTGTGCAGGCTATATTCGACGCGCCGTTTCCGGTGATAGCGATGATAGACGGCTACTGTGTCGGGGGAGGACTCGCGCTGGCGACGGAGTGCGACCTGCGCATCGCCACGGACCGCGCGCAGCTTGGGATTCCTCCCTCGCGGCTGGGCATCATCTATGACTTCGAGCGCATACAAGTGTTCGTTGACCTTGTGGGGCCGGCGTTCACCAAGGAGTTGTTCTGCTCGGGCCTGCGGGTGGACGCTCGGCGCGCGCTGGATATGGGGCTTGTGAACAAGGTGGTCGCGCCGGAGGACCTGGAGAGCGAGGTCTATGCGCTGGCGGAGGAGTTTGCCTACAATGCGCCGCTATCGGTCCGGGGACACAAGCGGATAATCAACACGCTGGTGTCGAGGCGGTTTGAGGGCGCGGCGCTGACCGCCGAGGACGTCGCGGGGATGCGAAAGGCCCAGGCCGAAGCGCGAGCGAGCCGGGACGCCACTGAGGGCAGGGTAGCGTTCGCCGAAAAGCGGACGCCGGTGTTCGAGGGGCGGTAACTGGGTCTTTTCATTATTAAGCGTCACTAGAGTAGTCCGTTCGTGGTGAGCTTGTCGAACCATGAACGGGCGGCCCTTCGACAGGCTCAGGGCGAACGAGAAATCGAAGACGAGGCGAAAACGAAAGACCCTGAGGGGTAAAACGATCTGACAACATACCGGATATACACAGTACAGGAGAGAGACCTTGGCAGACCTGCGATTCGGCGCATTTCTCGCGCCACACCATCCGATTGGCGAAAACCCCACCCTGCAATTGCAGAGCGACCTGGAACTGGTCGAGCTCATGGACAGGCTTGGCTACGACGAATTCTGGTGCGGCGAGCATCATTCCACAGGCTGGGAGATAATAGCCTCTCCCGAAGTGTTCCTGGCCGCCGCCGCCGAGCGTACCCACCGGATCAAGCTCGGCACGGGCGTCGTATCTCTGCCGTACCACCATCCGTTCATGGTAGCGCAGCGGATGGTGCAGCTCGATCATCAGTCGCGCGGACGGGTGATATTCGGATCGGGGCCGGGCGCGCTGCCGTCCGACGCGCACACCATGGGCATTGACCCGATGGTACTGCGCGACCGACAGGACGAGGCGATGGGCGTCATCCGCAGGCTGTTCGAGTCGGACGAGCGCTTCACTTACGAGAGCGAGTGGTTCACGCTCCGCGACGCCAAGCTCCAGCTCAAGCCATTGCAGAAGGACATGGAGTTCGCGGTCGCCTCTATCTCAAGTCCGTCGGGCATGACGCTGGCCGGAAAGCACCGGGCGGGAGTGCTCTCCATCGGTTCGCTCACCCAGGAGGGAATCAGGGCGCTGCCTCTCCAGTGGAGCTTTGCAGAGGAGTCAGCCGCGAAACACGGCAACACCGTTGACCGCAAGAACTGGCGCATCGTGCTGAACTGGCACATCGCAGAGTCGCGCAAGGAAGCGCGGCAGCAGGCGGGCGCGGGGCTGATGAGGCACAACAACGAGTACACCATCGGGACGCTTGCGGGCGGAGTGGGGCCGATCTACGACACGCCGGACGAAGCGGTGGACGGGGTAGCGTTCGCCGAGCTAAGCACCGCGGTTATCGGCACGCCGGACGACCTGGTTACCAGGATACGCGAGATGATGGAGATTACGGGTGGATTCGGCTGTGTCATAGGATTCGTGCATGACTGGGCGAACCGCGAGAACACCCGCCGAAGCTGGGATATGGTCGCTCGCTACGTGATTCCGCAGGTGAACGGACTGCTGGACGACTACTACGAGTCGCACAGGTTCGTCACCGACAACCGCGATACCTGGAATCGGGCGACCCAGGCGGTCAGAACCAAGATACTGGAGAACGAGCGCGCCGCCGAAGCACTGGCGGTGGACGAGGCGAAGGAGAATGCCGCGAAAGAAGCCGAAGCCGGGCGGCGGCCTTAGCTCTCGCGCCTCGGGATCGCGGGGATAGTCAGGTCGGCAAAACGCCGAGCCGGACTGCCTCAGATGTTGAACTGGGGTTCGCTGTAGTCGAGCAACTTGTTGTATATCTGAATGCGCCAGCGCTGGGTATCGGCGACCATCAGCCTGGAGCCATGGCTGTCGAACGTGATTCCCATCGGCAGGGCGAAACGCCATTCGGGTTCCAGGGAATAGGCGCGGCGGCGCGCTTTGTAAACGTCCGGGTTGGCGCGAACGAACTCCGTCTGCCACCTGGACAGTTCCTGCGCGTCACCAATGAACGTGGTGATGTGCTCCCCTTCAGAATCGTATGCCTGCACCCTGCTGTTTGCCCAATCGCATACGTAGATGTCGCCTTCGGGGTCCACGGCGACGTCTGAGGGATGGTCGAATTCATATTCACCTGTGCCCTTGCTTCCGAATGCGAATATGAACTCGCCATCGCCGTCGAACTTCTGGATGCGGTGGTTCTTGTAATCGGCGACGTATATGCAGCCCTCGCTATCGGTTGTGATGCCCCAGGGCTCTCGGAATTCTCCGGGAGCGGTCCCGCCGGTCCCCCATTGTGAGACGAAACTGCCGTCCGCGGCGAACTTCTGGATACGGTCGTTGAGGGTATCCACCACCAGAACATCGTCGTTATAGTCTATGGCGATGCCTGAGGGTCTGCGGAACTGACCGCTCGCGGTCCCCGACGAACCGAAAGATCGGATGAATTCTCCTTCCACGGTGAACACGGAGACACGGTCCGTCCAGGCATCGGTGACGTAGATGTTGCGCGCTGAGTCCAGCGCGATGCCGGTCGGCCACACGAACTGTCCGGGTTCTTCGCCATATTCCCCGATGACATTCAGGATCCGCTCCTCTCCGGGAGCGTCGCCAAGCGTGATCCGTTTTACACCGGGGGAGAGTTCGAGAATTCCCTTGATGACCGCGAACATCTCGTTTTCGTCTCCGACAGCGAGAGCGACCGGCATCAAGGTATCATTGGGGTCTCCGACCGAGTGGCTGAAGTCGTAAACGCGATTGCCGATAACCTGGGTGAGCATGGCTTCGATTCCTTCTGAAAGCGCCTGGGCGCGCTGAGGGCTGAAGAAAGAGATCGAGTGGGGCGCGAACCCGTTACTCACGCAAACTGGTACTCCCTCGTGGCGACTATGAGCTGAAGGATTTCCGCCACACGCCGGGCGGACTCGGCTTCGCTTGCCTCGTTCCATTCGAACGCGCCCAGGGTCGAAGTATGTTCGATCAACTCGGCGCGAGTCTCGTCCTTCACTACTACGGACCCAAGCATTTCGAGGCAGGTATCCACGGCGGACTCCGGTGACTCACCGGAGCGCTTCACACGCGCGATGATGTCGGAGACGCCCGGGCGATCTACCTGCGCGATCATCTCGGCGACGAAGTTGGCGCGCTTCATCAGCGAACTGCTGTTGATCCACTCCGCGCCGTAGTGCCATCCTTCGACGCTAGGCGGGTTGAGCAGGTCCTGTCCCATGTAGGAAATCTGATTGCAGTAGTCGTACACATCCAGGCTCGGAAGTTCAGCGCCACCTACCATCCTGAGCGTGCCGACAACGACCTCGGTAGGATTCTTGACCTTGGTGAGTCGAGCTTCCTTGAAGAAGTCCGAGTTGAACAGTACCCGTAGTGTGTGACGCATGTCGAAATCGGACTCAGCGAGCGCCCCGGCGATTACCTCGATAGCCGCAGGGTCTCGAGGAGGAGTAACCTGCCATGCGGGGACTTGGACCTCGTCGGCGACGAAGAAGCCGTACAGGTGCCGCGCGATGAACCTGGCAGTCGCGGGCTGGGCCAGAACGATGGCGATTATGTCCTCGCCGTTGAAGTTTCCGGTGTGCCCCAGGAACGTCTTCTCGCCATCGTCGTGGTCTTTAGGGCGATACTCGAAGTGCCAGTCCCAGCGTCCCATGTGGTATCTGGGCAGCTTGGGGGTCATGGTCCAGCCGGTGAAGGCGCGGGAGCACTCGTAAACGTCCTCTTCGGTGTAGTTGCCGACACCCATTGTGAACAGTTCCAGGAGTTCGCGTCCCCAGTTCTCGTTGACCGCCGTGGCATGGTTCTCGTGGTTGTCCAGCCAGTAGAGCATGGCCGGATTCCTGGAGACTTCCAGGAGCAG
>DAOULF010000184.1:0-2785 GCA_034420555.1 Dehalococcoidia bacterium | reverse complement strand
GCGACCTGGCGGGATTTGAGGACGTCGGCCACATGGAGATATTCCAGAGCCAGACCAAGGCTCCGAATGTCGCCACGATGCTAATGGCCGGCACTCTGCGAGTCGTACACCTGACGACGCACCGCTCACTGCGTGTAGCCTGCGACTACGTTACCAGGGAGAACGTGCTGAGCAAGATCGCTCTGACTGACGAGTGCTTCCGGGCCTGGGGCTTCGACAGTCCCCGAATCGGGGTGGCCGCTCTCAATCCGCACGCATCGGACGGAGGCCTTCTCGGAGACGAGGAAGCGGAGCAGATTGCTCCCGCCGTGTCCGACGCTTTAGAATCGGGCATAGACGCCACCGGCCCAGTGCCTGCGGACACTGTGTTCAACCAGGCTATTGACGGCAAGTTCGACGCGGTAATCGCGATGTACCACGACCAGGGGCACATCCCCATCAAGGTGCATGACTGGGCGAAGAGCGTCAGCGTCAATCTCGGTCTGCCTTTCATAAGGACGTCGGTGGATCACGGCACCGCATTCGACATTGCGGGCAAGGGAATCGCCGATGCCGAGAGTATGCTGGAGTCCATCAGGACGGCGGTCTCCCTCGCAAGCGACTCCGTGCTTCCCCAATGACCAGCGGCGCGGTTGACATCACAGCCGATCTGATACAGCGACTCCAGAAAGTCAGGGCGCTGACGGATTCATCCGTCCCGGGTGAAGCGGCTGCGGCAGCGGCCAAGCTCCAGGAGATACTTCTCAAATATAACCTGGAGATGGAGGACATCGAGGAGGACTCGCCCGTACCGGACGACAAGTACGTCAGGGAGGAGCTTGAACTCGGTGTAACGTCCGGGAATATGATCAACTGGCGCAGGATTCTGTTGAGCGGGATTGCGCGCTCCCTCATGTGCGCCGCGTTCGGATACCAGGGTACCCGGCAGATGGTGATAGTAGGCCAGAGGCATAATATAGAAATGTCCAGGCACTTCTACGACTACCTTTCTTCGGAGATTGACCGGCTGGCGGACGCGACCTGGGAGAAGGCGCGGTATAGGTCGCGAGAGCACGCGCGCAGTTGGAAGAGTTCGTTCTACAACGGCGCGGTGGATGTCGTCGTTCAGCGACTGGAAGAGAAATACCAGCAGGTATCGAAACAAGACAGTCATACGCGGGCATTGGTATTGAGGAACGAGCGCGACCTCGACGACGCGGTTGGAAACCTGATTGGCAGAGTCAGAAAGAATACTGTCCGACAGAGACACAGCAAGGCCGGGTACAGCCGTGGGGTGCGAGCAGGAAAGAGGGTGAACCTAGACCGGCCGGTTGACGGGGACGGGAGAGCGAATCGCCTGCGTGGTTCGTGAAGAGTCGGAGAATCAACTCTGTATATTGCAAATACCAGGAACATGGGAATGAAAATAGCATTTATCGGCGGCGGAGTTATGGCAGAAGCCATCATTGGCGGGATAGTGGATGCCGGAATCACGCCGGCGGACAGCATCAGCGTCGGTGAGCCGGTCGAATCCAGGCGCGGCTATCTGGAAGACACATACGGGCTGACCACCTGTGCGGACAACCTGGAAGCGGTGGATAGGGCGAGCCTGACTATCCTGGCGGTGAAGCCGCAGAGTCTGTCGTATGTGTTTCCGCAGCTTGCCGGGAATTTGTCCGAAGACAACACGGTCCTGTCCATAGTGGCCGGAGCGAATATGACAACGCTTACGTCGGGACTGGCCCATAGCGCGGTGATAAGGGTCATGCCCAACACGCCGGCGCAGATAGGCGCGGGAATGACGATGTGGACGGCGTCGGAGTCGGTTACCGAGGATGCGAAGGACGCCACGCGCAGCATCCTGCGGACGCTTGGCGAAGAGGTCTATGCCTATGACGAAGGCATGATAGACATGGCGACCGCGCTGAGCGCGAGCGGGCCTGCCTACGTGTTTCTGTTTATCGAGGCACTAATAGACGCGGGTGTGTACTTGGGCCTTGCGCGAGATGTGTCGAGGCAACTGGCGCTTCAGACCGTTCTGGGCAGCACGCAACTCGTCAAGGAGAGCGGCAATCACCCGGCGGAACTCAAAGACATGGTCACCTCTCCGGGTGGCACGACCATCGAGGCGCTAAGGGCGTTCGAGGATGGCGGATTCAGGGCCGCCGTATTCGGAGCGGTCAGCGCGGCATACGAAAAGTCCCGGGCTCTGGGAGGATAGGGTGTCCACTTACCTGATTCAGTTCGTCAACATACTGGTCAACATTCTTCTGATTGCGATAGTGGCCAGGGCGTTGATGTCGTGGTTCCCCATGCCAAGCTCGGAGAGTCCATTCTTCATAATCCGGCAGATGATCAACCAGATCACGGACCCGATCATTGAGCCTATCCGAAGGATCATGCCCAGTATGGGGATGCTTGACCTATCTCCGATGGTCGCTATGATCCTGCTGATCGTGATCCGAAGCATATTGACGAGGATACTCTAGTCCCCGCCGGATGCGGACGTTGATATTCATGTCAGGCGTGAGCTAACGCGCCTCCGTCTATGAAGATGGTCTGGCCGGTTACGAAGTCGCAGGAGTCGGATGAGAGATAGACGACGAGGGCGGCGAGGTCGTTGGGGTGTCCCTTGCGGCGAGAGGGCAGGTAGCGGACGAGAAGCTCTTTCTGGTCCTCCTCGGAGGGTTCTTGGGGTGTCACCCAGCCTGCGCCGACTCCGTTGACGCGGATGCCCTGCCGTCCCCATTCGAGGGCGAGCGAGGAGGTCATCTGGTGTATCGCGCCCTGGGCCGCGCAGACGGCG
>DAOULF010000183.1:0-2523 GCA_034420555.1 Dehalococcoidia bacterium | reverse complement strand
TTCGTGATCGTGACCAGCCTGCCTCTTGCCATCATTGGCGCGCTGTTCGCGCTCCTCATCACGGGCCGGTCGCTGGGGCTCCCCGCGATGATGGGAATACTGATGCTGATAGGCATCGTCGTTACCAACGCGATTGTGCTCATATCGTTCGTGGAGCAGCTCAGGCGGCGGCGCGGACTGAGCGTGTATGACGCGCTGATAACGGGCGGACGCATAAGACTCAGGCCGATTCTGATGACCGCGCTCACGACAAGCATCGCGCTTCTCCCGCTGGCCACATTCGTCGAGGACGAAGGCGGCATCATCGGGGCGCCACTGGCGACTGTCGTCATAGGTGGCCTGGTAAGTTCGACGGTGCTCACGCTGGTCGTAGTGCCGGTGGTCTATTTCCTGATGAACGAGAGCATCCCGGGACTTCTCAATCGCATCTTCCGGCGGGAGGGCGACGCGACGCGGCCTGCCCAGCAAGGCGACTTTGCGGAAGCAAGCACGTCCTAACCCATAGACACGAGTTGCCAGGAAATTGGAGTCGGAGAGCGGGAATCGCTGGGATGATGAAACATTCGGACAGCCAACTTCGGCGGATAGAGCGGTCGCTGGGAATGGATTTCTCAGACATCGGCCTGCTGGAGCGGTCGCTTGTCCACAGTTCGTTCGTGGCGGAGTTCCCGGGTGTGTTCGAGGAGTCCAACGAGCGGCTGGAGTTTCTGGGCGACTCGGTGCTGGACCTGGTGGTGGCGGAAGAGTTGACTCGGAGGTATCCCGGTCATCCCGAGGGCGCGCTGACCCAGATGCGCGCGTCGCTGGTGGACAAGAGCGCGCTGGCCGGAATAGGGAGGCGGCTGGGACTGGGAGAGTGGCTGGTCATGGGCAAGGGCGAGGCAGAGATTGGGGGAGCGGAGCGCGAGTCAAACCTGGCGAACGCTTTCGAGGCGCTTCTGGGGGCGCTATTCCTGGATGGAGGATATGAGGCGGCGCGCGAGTTCTCGCTAAGAACGATGTCGGAGGAACTGGGCGCGGTGGCCGACATGGAAGGTCCGCCACGCCATCCCAAGTCGCAGCTGCACGAAGCCGCGATGGAGCGTGGTTTTCCGCCGCCTGTGTATGAGGATGTGGAGCGGCTGGGGCCGGATCACGCGCCGACGTTCGTGGCGCAGGCGATTGTCGCCGGGAGGCCAATGGGCAGGGGCGAGGGGGGCAGCAAGCAGGCGGCAGAGGCGAAGGCGGCAGAGGCTGCGCTGGCAAGAATAGACGGCGGAACTCATACTTGATAGATGTGGCGATTCGGTAAACACTTATTGGGAGGACTATTGATGGTTACCTCGCGTTACTTGAGCAGCAAGTTCGTTACGCCTATCGTGGAGAAGTACAAGAAAGAAGGCGAGGCGAAGGGCAGGTCTGAGATGCACAACGCATGGCTGACCTGGTACTGCAAGAGCGAAGATGCGAAAGCGAAGGGGATACCGTTCCACGAGCCGCCGCCGGAGTTGCCGAGTGACCTGGGCAGGAATGGCTCGTAGGTGCCAGACGGCCTCTGATAGCCGGCCCCCTATGCTATCTGGGCGCGTACTTGTGTCCGAGTTCTTCTTCCCAGCGAAGGTAGTTGATCTTGTCCGCGAAGTTGCGGTCGGGGCCGGACGCGACCATATCGGAGGGCGGGTGCATGACGCCGGTGAGACCCCTTTCGACTGCGCGACCGGATTCCTGCCATGCGCTCATGCCGCCGTCCAGGGCGGACACGTTGGTGTAGCCCAAGTCGAGCAGGGTCGCGGCGGCGAATACGGCCTGTCGGCTATCCGAGCCGGAGCAGGTAACTATCACCGGAGCGGACTTGTCGGGCGCGACATCCCCTATTCTCAATTCCAGCCAGCCCCTGGGAACCCAGGACGCTCCGGGAACATGCCCCTGGGCGAACTCAGCGCTCAGACCGACATGAATCAGCGCAGCGCCGGATGACCGTTCGGTCTCATCGGGGGACAGAATGCGGACCTGGTCAAGCGCATCCGCGAGACCGAGTGTCTCAGAGTCCGGCGAACAGGACTCCAGAGAGTTACCTGCCTGGGTCCATGCGGCGGTTCCGCCGTGCAGCGCGTAAACTTCCTGGAAGCCCATCTGCCTGTACCATGACGCGGTGAGGGCAGCGCGCGTTCTGCCGTCGCAGCAGAATACTATCGGCGCGTTGTGGACCACAGCTACCTCGTCGGAGCGCTGAACGGCCTGACCTCCGGGGAACCATCGGAAACCGGGGACGTGGCCCGCGTTGTACTCTTCCTCGGTACGGACATCTATCAGGTAAACGCTCTCGCCGTCGGAGCGAGCGGCTATTTCACGGAGTGCCGAAACGTCTATGTATCGAACTCCGTCCTGCTCGGCGAGACGGTCGGCGAACTCTTCGGCGGACGCTCTGCCCGCCTCGGTAGGCTGGGGCAGTTCCACCCTGTCGGCGCCGGTCTCGAGTTCGTATCCCGCGAGTTCCCAGCCCGCCGTGCCGTTTTCCAGGCCGATGACGTTCTGCACTCCCAT
>DAOULF010000182.1:0-8785 GCA_034420555.1 Dehalococcoidia bacterium | reverse complement strand
TGGGTGAGAGCGTCCTGATAGGCGTTCTGGCGGAGTTCGCGCATCACGTCGGGGTTCTCCTCGGCGACGAAGTTCAGCCCGTCGAAACGAGCCTCGTTGCCGCCCGCCTCGATTGCGCTGTCAATGACCATGCCCACGCTGTCCAGGTCGCGTACCTTGACGGATATGCCATGGGCGGCTGCATATCCGACCATCCTTCGGCCTTCGTCCGTCCAATCGTATTCGGGCGAAATGCTGAGGTGGGTCGTCTGCACGTCTTTGGCCAGATCCACGCTCGAACTGGCGAGCGCATCGAGCATCGCGTTCATCGCGATCCTGGTGCGGGAGTGGGCCTGTGAGACGCTGGTTGTGGACATCGCCTCCACTCCGAGACGCAGCACGGCTATATCCGGCTCGACGGAGGCTCTGGCAAATCCCGTCACGTGGATTTCACCCTTGATTTCGTCTCCTTCTTCCATTGAGCCTTCTTGCGCGAGCACGGGTTGGCTGCTCAGCGAAAACGTCGCTATCACTACCAGAACCGCCATCGCTACGAGGCCCATGATCATCAGGTTCTTCTTCATCTTGTATCTCCTTGTCGGAAACTAATCCGAGGTCGTGAGGCTATGGCCCCCTGTGGCGGTCAAGCATATCAGACGGGCTTAACGTGAAAAAGGGCCGTCCCGATATGAGTCGGGAGGCCCTTTTGATCGAGTCTATGGAGGCGGCTACTGCCTTGGCGCCTGCGGTGGAGCGGGGTTCACCATGTCCATGCCGAGCGTTCCTGGGAACATTGCGGCTATCTCTTCGACGGACCAGCGACCCTGCTTGGAGAGCGTCCGGACCGATTCGGGATTGTTCATCAGCGAAATCTCGCCGCCGGTTACGTGGAAGACGTAGCCGTTCACGTCCTTGGCCTCGTCGGATGCGAGCCAGGTTACGAACGGAGCTATGTCTTCGGGTTCGCGCCTGAGATCGAGCGGGCGAGCGGCGGCAGCGCCCTGTATGCCCGAAGCGGCTCGAATCTGGCGGGCGGAGTCGGGAACGGTGGCGGTCATGCGCGAGTTCGCTCCCGGCGAAATGCTGTTGACGCGCGCGCCGTAGCGTCCCATGTCCCTGGCAACGGCGCGAGTGAAGCCCGCTATGCCGTCCTTGGCCGCGCCGTAGTTGGACTGGCCGGTGTTCCCGTACAGGCCGGAGGTGGACGAGAATGTGATGATGCATCCGCTTCGCTGCTGTCTGAACAGGATGGAGGCGAACTTGCACACGGTGAAGGTGCCCTTGAGGTGGACGGCGATAACGGCGTCCCACTCCTCCTCGGTCATGTTGAACACCATGCGGTCGCGCAGGATTCCGGCGGGCGTGACTACGATGTCGAGCTTGCCGTAGTTGTCGAGCGCGGTCTTGACGATGTTCTCGCCGCCCTCCATGGTGGCGACGGAGTCGTAGTTGGCGACGGCCTCGCCGCCGGCGGCCTTTATCTCGTCAACAACCTCGTCGGCTGGCGAAGTGGACACGCCGGTGCCGTCAACCGCGCCGCCAAGGTCGTTGACGACGACCTTCGCGCCTTCAGCGGCGAACAGCTTAGCTATGCCGGCCCCAATGCCTCGCCCGGAGCCGGTAACGATGGCAACTTTGTCTTTGAGCATATCTCCCATAAGTCTGGTCTCCCCTATGGTTACGAAAGTGGGAATTTGATCTTTATTCGAGCGTGAGCCAGGCGGTTGCAGATTCCCGCTTTCGCGGGAATGACTGAGTTGTAGTTCACCCTCACCCTAGCCCTCCCCCATCAAGGGATAGGGGATTTACAATAAGAGCCATGTCACGGCTACTGGCGCGGGGGCTGCGGAGGCGAAGGGTTGGGCAGCCCATGCGTGATGCGCTGCGGCACGAGTTCCTTCAGCTCGTCCAGCGTCCACTGGTCGGTCTGGAATATGGTCCGCACCCGGCGCGGGAGCGACAGCAGTTCTATGTTCCCGCCGTAAACCAGGAAAGTCTGGCCGTTCACGTCGGCGGCCATGTCGCTGGCCAGGTAGCAGACGAACGGCGCTATGTCGTCCGGATCCATCGGGCCCTGGGGCGCGGGGGAGCGGTCTTCTTCCCTGCCCGCTCTCATCTGGCGCGCGACGTCGGGCACGGTGGCGGTCATCCTCGAGGAGGCCCTGGGGCAAATCGAGTTGGCGGTAGCGCCGTAGCGTCCCAGCTCTTTGGCAACGACCTTGGTGAATCCGGCGATGCCGGACTTGGCGGCGGCGTAGTTGGCCTGGCCGGTGTTGCCGAACAGTCCCGATTCGGAAGCGAAGGTGATTATCCGCCCGCCGTCTCGCTGCTGCCGGAACACGATAGAGGCGAACTTGCACACGGTGAACGTGCCCTTGAGGTGAACGTCGAGTACGTCGTCCCACTCCTGTTCGGTCATGTTGAACACCATCCGGTCGCGCAGTATGCCAGCGACGGTGACCACGATGTCCAGTCTTCCGGTGAAGCTGTCGAGCGCGGTCTTGACGATGTTCTCGCCACCCTCCATAGTGGCGACGGAATCGTAGTTGGCGACGGCCTCGCCGCCCGCGGCCTTTATCTCGGCCACGACGTCGTCGGCTGGGCTGGTGGACGCGCCTGAGCCGTCAACCGCGCCACCGAGGTCGTTTACGACGACCTTCGCGCCTTCAGCGGCCATGGCCAGAGCGATGCCCCTGCCGATTCCGCGGCCGGCGCCTGTCACTATGGCGACTTTTCCTGTCAGAGTATCTGCCATGAATCTCTCCAATCTCCCACGATAGGCGGCGCAGACCTGACTGCGCCATCGAGCGGGATAATCCAAATCATAGAACCATTAAGTTCAAAGCGTTCACAGTATATACAAATTGATACTTCCGTCAACAGAGCGATGAACTCGGGGTTGGGAACAGCGGTCATAAATTATTCTTTATATCGAACAGGTGGCGCTCCAGGTGAGTTTCCAAGCAGAACAGGATGCGGGTCACGTGGAAAGTGACCTGTCGTCACCTGTTGTTAGCTACGGACCGGAAAATTCTCGGGCGAGCGGGTGGGTACTGATAAACTTCTCCTTATGTATGATAGATGCACGGCAAGCGCATTTGTTCTGGAATTATAGCATAGGATTAGTCTCCGGTGAAGTCTATGGCGCGGATGCCGAGCGAGCGAGCGTCTTCAGGCGGGGGCTGCGCGGGCGCGGGCGCGCCTTCCAGGGGCAGACCGTTCTCCAGTGTATGCCTGGATACCCACCGCCAGCCTTCGGGCAGACAGGTTTCGCCCGTCGGACGGCAGAAGTAGATCATGTCTATATGCTTGTGGAAGCCCTGTACGGGATCGTGGATGTCCTCGACCATTATGGTGTATGGCGCGATGACTTCCTCGGGGTACGGCAGCCGGAGTTCCGCGCCCGTGTTGAGGACCTCTACTTCGAGGCCGGTTTCCTCCAGAATCTCGCGCTTGACGGCCTGAACCGGGTCTTCGTTGGGCTCGATGTGTCCGCCGGGCGGGAGCCAGGCTTTCACCTTGGGATGCCAGTGAAGGGCGACGCTCCCGCGATGGACTACGTATCCGGTGGCGGTGAAGTGGCGGACAAGAGGCGATTCAGTATTCATTAGATTTTAGTTCTCACTCTCATTCTGCCCCCTCCCATCGAGGGAGAGGGGGTTCTTTTTGGCAGGTCATCCTAACTTACTCCTGGACCGGGCTCGTCTTGAGGGGACGGCGGGCTGGGATTGCCGGTTGGATGTTCGGCTCTGAATCTCCGGCCCCTGCGAACCAGGAAGACAATCAACACGGCCAGCGGCACCCAGACGATGGCGAAGATGCCGACCCAGACCGCCAGGGTCGTGAGGCCGGACAGCAACAGGCTGAGCGTCCTGATGGCAGTCCTGGCGTTGTCGCCCACGTCGAAGCCTCCGACGATGAGGCCAGGGTCCTCTTCGACGTAAACGCTGACCGATCTGGAAGCCTCGATCTGGCCGACCGCGCTGTCGGCGGTGACGGTGAACACGGCGTCGTAGGGCCAGGACCTGAATTCGGCGTAGGCGTGGGTCGCGTTCACGCGGGTTATGCCCTCGGCGAGTTCTCCTTCCTCCGGCGGTGTCCCGTCTCCGAAGTCCCACTGGTAGCGGACATCGGTGAGTCCGGGCGGGCGGGTGAACGAGCCTGAGAACTCCACGATCTCGTTCTGGAGTACGCTATAACCCCCGTCCCCGGCGAACACCTCTATGACCGGGGTTTCGGACACGGTGACTATGAGGGTGTCCTCTCCCTCGGCCACTCCGCTTTCGCCGAAGCTGTCTATCGTTACCTGCGCGATGAAGGGCGAATCCCTGGGATCGTCGTAGGAGTGGGTGACGGTGGCGGTGACGCGCTCGCCCTCCTCGGTGGTCGGAGCGGTGCGGCGAATGTACACGGGTTCGGAGCCGTCGCCGAAGTCCCAGACGATGTTGTGCTCGTCCATGCCTTCGGGCGGGGTGAAGGTGGCCTTGAACCTGACGGGAGCGCCGACGGCGACGGACTGGTCGGGGCCAGCGTCAATCGCCATGCTGACCGGGGCCAGTCTCAGGCTGACGGTTATCAGTGAGAAGGCGGATGTCTCTTCGAGCAGCTTGATGCGCCCAAGAAGACGCTCTACGTTCTCCTGGACATCGGTGAGTTCGCGCTGGACGGCGAGCGCGTGTTCGACGTTCTCGGCCCTGTCGAGCAGCCTGATGAGCGCGGCTTCGGTTGCCTGCTGGTTCTTGAGGCGGGACTGGAGGTCGTAGTATTCGTCGGTGACGTCCTGGCTGGTGGTGATTTCGGTCTGGACGTCCTTCGCCAACTCACGCAGTTCCTCTATGGCGAGGTCGAGGCCGACGGCGGGAACACGTATGCTGATACTTCCGGCGTGTTTGAGGCTGCGGTCGGTGGAGACCACCCAGCCGCCCAGCGTGTCGGCCATCCGTGAGATGTCGTCTATGGCGGCCTGAATTTCGTCAACGACGATAACCATGTTGGCGGTGCGGACGATGATCCGGCGCTGGGAGACGAGCTGGGCCGGGGTCTCGGAGACCGATTCAACCTCGACTTCCTTGATCACTTCCTTCTGGAGAGCCTCGGCCATGGCGGGCGCGGCCGGAGCTTGGGGGACCGGAGCGCCGGGGTTGCCAGGAGCGCCGGGGTTGCCCGGATTGCCGGGAAGTCCCGGAGCGCCGGGCGAGCCCATTGCTGCCGCAGGGGCGGCGGTCGGGGCTGGGGCGGGGGCAGCTTGCAAAGTCGTTTCTTCAGCTAACCGCCATCCCTCGTCCTGCCTGGCCCATTCTTCACTCTCATCCGTGCCGCCGCAGGCCGATGCGATAGCCGCAAAAAGCAGCGCGATCACCGAAACCGCCATCAGGATCGTCGTACTGGTTTTCATGTCGAAACCTCCATCTCTCTAGCGTAGAGACAGTGTGCATCAGCGATGGGTCCAAACCCAGCGTCAATAGTGACTCATTCGGCGAAATTCGTGAGTCACATTCGTAACACTGAATTTCAGCAGGCGGCGGTAGATAGCTGTAGGCAATAGATGGCTTGGATTATACATATACTGTAAACAGCGGTTCACAGGTTATCAACGCCGGTTCTGATTCAATTGACTTTTATCGGAGCGTCCACTATTCTGATTCGTACAGATGGGTAGCGGGAGCTTGGAGTAACCAGGCTGAGAGGGTGGCTTTTTGATGTCGCCGCCGACCGCGATCACCTGATCTGGGTAATGCCAGCGCAGGGACATTATATAAGACTGTGAAACACCGCTGGCATATATACCAGCGGTGTTTTGTGTTCGATGGAGGAAACGATGAACGACAAGTTGGTGATAGCGGGCAAGGAGTTCAATTCGCGCCTGATGGTTGGTACGGGCAGGCACCGCACCAACGAGGAGATGGTGGAATCGGTCGAGGCGTCCGGCGCCGAGATAATTACAGTGGCTATTCGCAGGCTCGACCTGGACAACCTGGAAGAGAAGAACATCCTGGACTACTTCGACTGGGACGAGTACACGATTCTCCCGAATACGGCGGGCTGCAAGACGGCGGAAGAGGCCGTGTTTACGGCTCGATTGGCGCGCGAGGTGACAGGGACCGACTGGATAAAGCTGGAAGTCATCCCCTACCCGGAGTACCTTCTGCCCGACCCTCGCGGGACATACGACGCGGCGAAACAGCTAATCGAGGAAGGGTTCGTCGTGCTGCCGTACATACATGCCGACCCGGTGCTCGCCAAGGACCTGGAAGACCTGGGCTGCGCGACGGTGATGCCGCTGGGTTCCGCTATCGGTTCGGGCCAGGGCGTCCAGACGATTGACGAGATCAGGCTGATAATCAGGCAGTCGAGCGTGCCGGTGGTGGTGGACGCGGGCCTTGCGGTCCCGTCGGACGCCTCAGTCGCGCTGGAGGCAGGCGCGGACGCCGTGCTGGTGAACACGGCCATCGCGCAGGCCGAAGACCCGGCGGGCATGGGCGAGGCGTTCAAGCTGGGTGTGCAGGCCGGGCGTATGGCGTACCAGGCGGGGCGAATAGTGCGCAGAGAGACGGGTGTTCCGTCAAGCCCGGTGGAAGGGATCGCGGCAGCGACCGCGTAGAGCTATCTCACGAGCACCAGCCTGCATTAGGAACCGTGCGTTTTCACCCTCACCCTAGCCCTCTCCCATCAAGGGAGAGGGGATTAAAGAGGTCCTGTCAGGCCATATAGTCGGTATGTAGAGATGACTTGTAGCCGCATGAAGCCGAAACTGCCGCTGCCCTGCCTGTGCCTGGTAACTGACAGAAGGCGCATCGCTTCGGGCGATCTTGCGGAAACCGTCGCAGCCGCTATCGAGGGAGGGGTGGGCATGGTCCAACTCAGGGAGAAGGACTACCCCGCCGGCAAACTCTTGTCGCTGGCCCGAAGATTAAGGGGCGTGACCGAGGGCAAGGCGCTGCTGATCGTCAACGACCGGGTGGACGTCGCGCTTCTCAGCGACGCAGACGGGGTCCAGCTTGGGGAGAACGGGCTGGACGCGGCGTCGGCGCGACGGCTGGTCGGACCGAATATGCTGATAGGCCGTTCGGTCCACTCGGTGGAGGGGGCAGTGAAGGCCGAGGCCGACGGCGCGGACTTCCTGGCGCTTGGCACGATATTCGAGACGGCTTCGCACCCGGGAGCGGACACAGGAGGGCTTGGACTTGTGAGGAACGTAACGGGCAAGATCGAAATTCCGGTCATTGGCATAGGGGGCATATCGGAGTCGAATGTCGCCGGGCTCGTAGAGTCAGGTGCAGCGGGGGCAGCGGTCATAACGGCTATTTCGATGGCCGCGGACCCGGAGGCCGCGTCTTTGGGGCTGTCGGAGGCTATGCGGCGGGCATATTCAGTATCACCATCACCCTAGCCCTCTCCCTGAAGGAGAGGGGACTTTTGCATACACCTATGAGTCCATCGAGGGAGGGGGACTTTGACCGCAAGTTTGGGAGTCGAGAATATGATAACTCTTACGGTGAACGGCAAGTCGCGCGAGGCGAGCGGGCCTGTATCCATAGAACGCTACCTGGTGGATATAGGCATTACTCAGAAGGCAATCGCGGTGGCGCACAACGGCGAGGTAATTCCTCGTACCGAACTGGGAGGCATCACTCTCAAGGACGGCGACCAGTTGGAGATAGTTCGAGCGGTGGGCGGGGGATAGGCCGCCAGTCATCTGGCATTCTATCCCGTTCCTCGGCGAAGCTCGACCGGTTGCGTCAAGTCGGGCGCGCCTCGTGCAGCAGATGGCCCACGTGGTGGTCCTCGGTGCAGCCCTCTACGGACTGCTCCACCTGCAACGTAACGTGAGCAATCCCGAAGTCCTGCATGGCAATCCGGCGCAACTCTCGGAGTATTGAATCCACGTCACCTTTGTGGTCCGAGTCAATCAATACATGGGCGGTGAGCGCCTCGTACCCGGATGTGATTGTGGAGCAGTGGACGTCGTGGATCACGGTCACGCCCTCGACATCTTCCATGGTACTGCAAAGCCTGTACATATCCAATCGTTCAGGACTGCCCTCGAGCAGTACATGGACTACCTGGGAGACGAGCTGCCAGGAGCCCAGAACGATAAGCACAGCAATCACAACGCTGATTATCGGGTCGGCTATCGTCCAATCAAACACCAGTACACAGATGCCGGACAGGATTACGCCAACGGAGCCCAGCAGGTCGGCAATAACATGCTGGAACGCGCCTTCGACATTCATGCTGTGTTCCGATGAGGCGTGAAGTATCCAGGCGGCGATGATGTTAACTATGAGTCCGCCGATCCCCACCGCCATCATGAGACCGCCTTCGATGTGAATCTCGTGATGCCTTGTGAAGCGTTCGACCGCCTCGAAGACAATCCACGCGGCGATCAGCCAAAGAGCCAGGGCGTTTATCATCGCTGCGAGCACTTCCGTGCGGTGAAAACCCCATGTACGTGTCGTGGAAGCCTCACGGTTCGAGAGCCACATTGCAAAAAGAGCCAGCGCGATGGCAGCGGCGTCCGTGAGCATGTGACCCGCGTCCGCTATGAGCGCAAGGCTACCGGACAGGATACCGCCAACAACCTCGGCAATCATGTATCCCGTAATCAGGATAAGGGAGACTATCAGGCTGCGGCGGCTTGCCTCCCTGAAGTCGTGGGCATGTCCCCCTCCATGACCGTGGTCGTGATGGTCATGCCCTCCATGGCCGTGGTCATCATGTCCGTGATCGTCATGCTCTCCGTGACCGTGGTCATCGTGATCATGGTCATGATCGTCGTGGTCGCGCTCTCCGTGACCGTGGTCGT
>DAOULF010000181.1:0-9003 GCA_034420555.1 Dehalococcoidia bacterium | reverse complement strand
GTTCGGTCAGATCAAGCAGGGCCGTGGCTTCCGTCAGTTCCTGTTGCGGGGACTGGAGAAGGTCAGCGGAGAGTGGTCGTTGATCTGCACCGGCCACAACCTTCTCAAACTGTTCCGCTGTGGCGCCAATCTTTCCGGCAGGGCACGACTCAACAGATTTGTTCGTCGTAACGGCGACTTTGCCCAGACCGTCGACATGGCGCTATCGGTAAGTCGCCCCCGGTCTGGGTGGCCGCGACCGGCGCCGGTAGTCGTCGCGACCTGTTCTCCCTGACATGACAACTGCGTCTGCTAATCCTCAGACAGGCTGCTAGAGGCTGGGACAGAATTTCAACCTATACCATGCCACTAAATTAAGACCTGTTACAATGTTGGTCATACGATTCAGACAAACTTAGACCTGAGGGAGGCAACGCTATGCCTGAAACACCTGACCGTGGAAGGCGTATAGCAATAATAAAGAAGGGGAATAACGAAAGGCCCGCTCCACCGCCGCCGCCGTTTACGGGGAAACCGCCTGGGCCAAGGTCAAGCAAGAAGAAGTGATTGACTTAGTTTGCTAAGACCCCTGTACATAGCGTTTCTTGACCTCAAGCGGTTTCTGCTGAATCCGGGGGAGCTGGCCTTCAGCATTGCGGTGCCTGTTCTGTTGTTCGCGCTGATGTACGGGGCGTTTGGCGGCGGAGACGCGAGTTTTCATGCGACGGCGGACGTGGTGAACCTGGATTCGGGTGAGTACGGGCGAGACCTGATAGGCCGTCTGGAGGGGATGGACGAGATCAGCGTCCGGGAGCGGACGATGGAGGACGCGAACGCGGCGCTGGAGCGGTCGGCGATTCTGACGGCGGTGGTCATACCGGCTGGATTCTCGGATGCGCTGGATGCGGGGGAGCCGACTCACATCCTGTTCAAGCAGCGAGGATACGGCGGCGAGACGGGACAGATAGTGGCGGCCATCGTCTCAGGTGCGGCGCAGGAGATGGGCGGGGAGATCCAGGCGCGGCGGATGGTGCATGAGACTCTCGCAGGCCAGGGGATGGCTGAGGATGAGATAGACGCGGTGTTCGACCGGCGGCTGGCGTTGTCGCGTCAAGACCCCGCCGTAGGAGTGGAGGTACGCGGACTGGGCGAGGCGGAGGAGGCGAATGTCCTGAACAGGCTGATGCCCGGAGTCGTGGTGATGTTCCTGATGTTCGCGATAACTGTGGGCGCGCAGACGATGGTGGAGGAGCGGCGAATCGGAACGCTGGAACGCTTGATGACTACGAGGCTGGGCATCAACCAGTTGTTTGCGGGGAAGTTCCTTTCGGGTATGCTGAGGGCGACGTTCCAGGCGGTGATACTTCTTGCGCTGGGGTTCGCGGCGCTGAGGGTCGGGGACGTGTCGGACTTCGTGCAGCTAATCGCGTTCTCGATACTGGTGGCTGCGGCGGTGAGCGCGGTGGGCTTGGTTATCGGCGCGGCGGCCCGTACCAGGGATCAGGCAATATGGGCGGCGGTATTCTTCACGATGTTCATGACGGTCTTCGGCGGGACGTTCTTCGCGGTGGCGGATGGTCCGCTTGCCGTGATAGCGCGGTTCACTATCAACCACTACGCAATCGAGGCGATGGAGGCGATTCTGTCGTCCGGCGCGAGCCTGTCGGATGACGTGGTCGGACTGGGGGTGATGGTTGGTGTGACGGTGGTTGGGCTGGTTGTAGCGCGAGCTCTGTTCAGGGCGTCGGAAGGGGGACGATAGGGTGAGAGTGGTCCTGCGCCAGGCAACGCTGATAGCAGTGAAGGATACGCGGATATTCTTCAAGGACAAGTTCGCGGTGGGCTTCGCGTTCCTGTTTCCATTCCTGTTCGTGGTGGGGTTTTCGCTCGCGCTGGGAGGCCAGGGGCCAGAGGACGAGCCGCTGCGACTGGTACTCGCCACCCAGGAAGAAGAGGGCGGTCTTACGGCGCAGATAGTCGGGGGGTTGGTGGACGAGAGTGGCGCGGGCAATATAACCATAATGGCGTATGAGGAAGCCCTGGCGGCTGTGGAAAGCGGCGAACTGGAAGGGTTCGTGGCATTTCCGCCGGGGTTCAGCCAGAGTCTTATGAGCGGAGTCCCGACCAGGCTGGAGGTCGTGGTGGGGGACGGCTCGCCGGAGACGCAGGCTGCGCTGTACGGATTCGCGCGGTCGGTGGCGACCCAGTTTTCGCAGGGCACGGTGGCGTTCAGCTCAATTGGACAGCTATCGGGCATGGGACAGGCGGGTTTTCAGTTTCCGACGGTCCAGCCGGACGACTTCAGTCCGCTGATCGGTTTCGAGGTGGAGCGAGTCGGTGACATCGAGCCGTTCCAGCCGTCGAACTTCACGCTGCCCGCGTACCTGACGATGTTCCTCTTCTTCACGGCGGCGATGAGCGCGGAGGCAATAGCGCGCGAACGACAGTCGCACACGCTGGAGCGGCTGGTGTCTAACGGGACGCGGCGGGAATCAGTGATCGTGGGCAAGTTCGCGGGAACGTTGTTCCGGGGAGTGGCGCAACTCGGTGTTATGTGGGCCGTGGGCATACTGGCGTTCGGGATAGACCTGGGAGCGTCGCCCGCTGCGGTGATCATCATCTCGATGCTGATGGCGCTGGCGTCGGCGACGTTCGGGGTGATGCTGGCGAGTTTCGCCACTAACGTGCAGGCGGCATCGGCGCTGGGGCCGCTGACCGCGCTGGTCCTGGCTCCCATTGGAGGATGCTGGTGGCCGCTGTTCATCACGCCGCAGTGGATGCAGTCGCTGGCGAAGCTGACGCCTCACGGCTGGGCGAACGGCGGCTTCAACAAGCTGATGCTGTTCGGCGCGGAGTTCGGCGACGTTACGCAGGAGATGGTCGCGCTGGTCGGGTTCGGCGCGGTCTTCATGGCGGTCGCGCTGTGGCGGTTCAGGATGTCGTCGGCGAGCTAGGCGACGAGGAACTGACCAGGGGCAAGGGCGCGGTCCGGGAAGTTGCGCAGCAGTCGGGAATCGGATGTTACGAGGGGAACATCGAGGTGGCTGGCGAGGGCGACGAATTCGCAGTCATAGGCGGAGCAGTCGGATTCGGAGACGAGGGTTAGAACATCGCGCGGAGACACATGACGCTCAACTATTCTAACTCTTCTACGAACATTGTCCATCGTTTGCATAGCGATATCGAGATTCATCAGTCCTTGACGAATATACAAGGTCAAAGCGCTCATAAACTCTGACCTCCATAGGTATGGCGCATACCAATCAGAATCCTTATCGAGTACTTGTTCAGCTATCTCAGTATGGTCACCCTCTATCATCAGATAGACGATTAAATTTGTATCCGCGACAATCACAGACGACCATCCCGTTTCGCTCTGTTCAAATCTTCTTCTTTCACATATATGTGAGAAGTTTGCTTTCTGAACTCCTTGAGTTCTTTGATTATCTCCTTTGCCGGCGGCTTCTCTGGCAGATCACGCACTTCTATTGAAGACAACCAGTTGACCGCTTCCTCGTCCACTGTACGGTGATTCTCGAGTGCGCTGTGTTCGAGCTTCTTTAGCAGGTCGTCGGGTATGTTATGTATGGTGAGGGTCGCCATGGTTCGCCTCCTGGGGCTACTGCATCATTTGCTGGGCGGTGACGCCGATTTCGCCGGGGGCGGGTATGATCGAGACTCCGGCGGCGGCGAGCGCCTTGACCTTCTCGCTGGCGCGGCCCGCGCTTCCGGTGATGATGGCTCCGGCGTGTCCCATACGCTTGCCCGGAGGGGCGCTCTGTCCGACTATCAACGCGGCGACCGGCTTGGTGAATTCGTCGCTGCCGATGTACTCGGCGGCTTCCTGCTCACGGGTGCCGCCGATCTCGCCAATCATTACAACGCCGTCGGTGTCAGGATCGTCCTGGAACATCTTCAGGATGTCCACGAATGTGGAGCCGTTCACCGGGTCGCCTCCGATGCCCACGCAGGTGGACTGTCCGATGCCAAGATCGGTTAGCTGGCCGACGGCCTCGTAGGTGAGCGTGCCGCTGCGGGATACGACGCCCATGCGTCCGGGCATGTGTATGTGGCCGGGCATGATTCCCATCTTGAAGTCCTCGCCAGGGGATATGATGCCCGGGCAGTTAGGCCCTATCAGCGTGGCTGACTTGCCCTTGAGATAGCGGACGACTCTCACGGTGTCCATGACCGGGATACCCTCTGTGATGCAGGCAATGACGTCTATACCGGCGTCCACGGACTCGACGATGGCGTCGGCTGCGAAGGGCGGGGGAACGAAGATGAGCGAGGCGTTCGCGCCGGTCTCGGCTACGGCCTGCTCGACGGTGTTGTACACCGGCACGTCGTCGTCGAACATCTGGCCGCCGCGTCCGGGTGTGACTCCGGCCACCAGGTTCGCGCCGTACTCACGGCAGCGCAGCGCGTGGAAACTGCCCTCGCGTCCCGTGATGCCCTGCACCATCAGTCTTGTGTCCCTGCCTACCAGTATGCTCATTGGGCTGCTCCAGTCGGTTCAATTAGGAATTATGAATTGAAAATTATGAATTGGCGTCTATGATGAGCGAATGGCCGCCGCGGCCTCTCCGAGATTGTCCACGAGTGTGACGTCGAGGTCGGAGTTCGCCATGATGTCCCGGCCCTCGTCTGCGTTGGTGCCGAGCATCCTCACGACCATCGGGCGCATCTTGTCCGGCGCTCTCTCGGACGCCAGTACGAAGCCGCGCGCCGCTACGTCGCATCTGAGAATGCCGCCGAAGATATTCACCAGCACCTTCTTTACGTTGGCGTCGGAGAGCACGATTTCGAGCGACTTGGCGACCTTCTCCTCGTCCGCGCCGCCGCCGATGTCCAGGAAGTTGGCGGGAGCGGCTCCCGCGGCGTGGGTCACGTCCATCGTGGCCATGGCAAGCCCTGCACCGTTGACTATGCAGCCCACGTCGCCGTCCAGCTTGACGTAGTTGATGTCGAACTTGCCCGCCTCCACTTCCAGAGGGTCTTCCTGCTCGATGTCGCGGAGTTCAACGGAAGACCGCTGCCTGAACATCGCGTCGTCGTCAATGTTGATCTTGGCGTCCATGGCGAGAACGCGACCGTCGGTCGTTACGCCGAGCGGGTTTATCTCTACCAGGGAGCAGTCGTTCTCCTCGAACAGCTTGTGGAGGGAGGACATCATCCCCGCCACCGGCCTGTTGAGGGAGTCAGGAACTCCGAGGCCGTAGGCGAGCTTGCGCCCCTGGAATGGCTGGAGTCCCAGAACCGGGTCCACAGCGACCCTGATGATCTTCTCAGGGGTAGTCTCGGCGACCTCTTCGATCTCCATGCCGCCGGCTGCGCTGGCAATCACGACGATGCCCTCTGCCGCGCCGTCTATCGCCATGCCGACGTAGAGCTCTGTCTCCACGTCCACTACCTCTTCGACGAGTACGCTGCGGATGGGAGATCCCTCGGGGCCAGTCTGGAATGTGACCAGGCTGGTCCCTATCATGGCGTCAGCCGCCGCCGCCGCCTCTTCGGGCGAGTTGACGACCTTTATGCCTCCCGCCTTGCCGCGTCCTCCGGCATGGACCTGGGCCTTCACGACGGCCTTGCCGCCCAATTCGGCGGCAATGTCGGCTGCCTCTCCGGGTGTGTAAGCGACCCTGCCCTCTGGTATGGGAATGCCGTACCGAGAGAAGATATTCTTGGCCTGATACTCGTGAATCTTCATATAAGTCTCCGTGTACAAATAGCGCGCAGGGCCTCTATTCAGGCCGACTGCCGGGTTCGTCAAGTGTGCTTGAAGTATATCGGATATGGCGAGACGGGTGAAACAGGGCAACCCTTTGGGATAACATCCCGTCTATCATGCCTTCCCCGGGATGATAGACGGTTCAGACGTTAAATCCGTGATAGCGAGGCACATCAATGAGACTCGAAGCGCCCCTGGGACCCAGTCTGGTGCGCGAACTCTTCGCGTTCTGGGAGCCGATCTTCGGAGGCCCGATAGATATTACCCCGGAGACGCTGCTGGGAAGCGAAGGAACGCATTCCCGCATTACGGTCTATACCAGGAGGCTGAGTGACAAGCTGGCGGGTGCGTGTCTGGTGGCGAGTTCGGCGACGCTGCCCGCCCTGGGCGGACTGGGTGAAGTCGCCACCGGCCCGGAGGCAAGGCGGACCGGCATTGCGACCGAACTCACTCGACAGGCCAGGGACGACTTCGCGGACAGAGGTGGGCAGGCCATGTTCCTGGGTACGGTGAACCACGCCGCGGCCAGAATCTACTTCCGACTTGGATGGCGCAAGCTCGCGGGCGTGAACCTGATGGTGAATGTGCTGGACGGCAGGTCGCCCGAGGAGTTTTTCGTGGATTACTTCCGAGGTATAGGACCGGTTGAGGTCAGAGAGTCGTCTCCCGCGGACCGTGTTCCGATGATACCCCTGCTGGTGTCTCCGCACGACTGGCAGGCGCTGGACTTCAACACGGGAATGCTGTCCACGCGCTACGCCGTGCAAGACTCCTGCCTCGGCCTGTACCGCCGCTACATGGCGCTGACCAGGGACGGAAGAGGAGCGTGGTTTTGCGCGAGCGACGACCTCGGCCAACTGGCCGGACTCTCAACCGCTCGACTGGACGGAGCCGGAGGCTGCCAGGTGGACGGCTTCACACGCAGGGAGAGCCTGGATTCCTGGCCCGCGCTGATCCAGAGAGCGACCGACTGGGCTGCGAACAGCCAAGCATCCCGGATATACGCCACGGTCTCGGTCGAAGACGATGAGAAGCTGTTGCTGTTCGAGTCCGCTGGATTCAAGAACATCGGCGCGGGCAAGCCATTCGACCTGGGCGGCAGAGAAGTAGGAACGCTTCGCCTGAAGTTGGCGTAAGGCGACGAACTGGACCTCGCCTCCTCAGAAGACTGTCCTAGGCCGTGTTGACATTTATCGTCATTCCCGCGAAAGCGGGAACCCCGAAGGGCTCGCCGCTCGGCAATCCAGGGGAGGGGTGCGGCCTACTCCTGAACAATGCCGACTATGAAAAGACCCTGCCTGACGGCCAATCCCTCTTGACACCCGTCGCAGAACGTATATACTCTGTATTCATGCACAGAACTTACGTGCGCCACACTAATTGATAATTCATAATTGACCACAATGCCCAGAGCCAGAATAAGACCCAACCCACAACTCAAACAGATCGTCCTCGAAGAGACCAACGACGGACGCGACGTCATTCGCTTCCTCAAGAGTACCTTCACGAAGGTCGAAGACGGCGTGAGCCTCTTCGGACTCAGACACAAAGACTACGCCCGACCACACCGAGTCCGCGCCTTCCTCCGAACCCGTAGGGGCGTCCCTCGTGGATGCGCATGCCGCCTCAGAATCCGACCGGCACCACTCCCATCCTGTACATCCCACACATCCCGTAAATCCTGATTCTGACAAAGAGCCGACAGAAAACGCCGCTCCAGCCAGCACGCCCACCAACCATCCCAATCCTGAAACTCCTGTCCATCCCGTAAATCCTGATTCTGACAAAAAGCAGGACATCCCACCCCGACCACACCACGAATACGCCAGAGAACACTGCGCCCCAGAAGAGGAATCCATCTGCCGCTCCATCATCCGACGCGCAGCCGACCGACCCGACCTCGACTCCGCAAAGCGCGAGGCCCAAAGACTCGTAGAGGAATTCAACAGCTACGCCGTAAACAGGAAGCCCGAACACAGGGCCGTCATCGTGCCGGACGACATTCTTGCCAGGTCTCTATCCCAGAGAATGGAGGCGCCCGAAACCTACATATTCGATCCCGCCGACTACTACCACCTGGACAGGGACGACTTCTACTACTGCCTGTGCAGGGGTTGCGACGAGTGCGATGAGCTCGAGTGCTTCATCGAAGACCTCAAAGAAGAATACGAAGACCCTTGACCAGCCCACCACCCATGATCATGCTCAGCGGTATGTGAATATCAGGAGATGCTTGTGACCGTCAGGGTATCCGCGAGCTTGTTCACTTCTCTAAGTGGGAATGCCTTCGGGCCGACGACGGAGCACTTGAGCGAGGCAGCAGCGACGGCGAATCTGAGCGAACGCTCCAAATCGTTCCCGTTCGACCAGCTATTGATATAGGCCGCCGAGAATGTCGCTCCCGCGCCACAGGTGTCAACGACCTCCATGGCCGGCGCCTCGACGTGAATGGCCGCGCCGTCTTGCATCCCGATTGCCCCTTGTGAGGCCAGCGTGACCAGCGCGGAAGAGACACCGCTTTCAGCGAGCAGTTTCGCCACCTGCTTCGCGTCGCCCCCGATTTGGGAGGCGTCCGTGACCGCCTGGCATACGGTGGCATACGGAGCGAGCGAAGCGAGGATGTCGGCGTCCTGGTGGCCGTGCTCGATGTTGAGGAACACCGGCACGCCCAGTCGCCGCGCATGGCTCATGGCACGCTCGATGTGCGGCGCGTCGTACCAGTCCACGTAGAGCATACGCGCGTCGCGCAAGGCCGACAGATCGGCGTCGTCCAGAGTCCTGAGCAGCTCAGGACGGCGGTTCCAGTAGTAGGTTCTTCCGCCCCTGGAGTCGGAGACGTTGACCTCAAAGGGAGTCTCGACGCCCTTTCTCAGATCGAAATGTCCTTTGACGCCCATCTTGCCCAGCGTTTCGACCGTCCTGCGGCCCGCGTCATCGTCCCCCAGTGCGCTTCCGACCAACTCCACGTCAACGCCCCATCCCGCGAGCAGCCCGGCCACGATAGCGGCGTCGTCCGAGATGAATTCGGCACCCTCGATCCAGACCGCGCCCGAATTCCAGTCCGGCAATTCGTCAACAACCAGCACCCTCGCCGGAGTTATCATGCCAAAGCAGACGACCTTACCTTTAGTCGCCTGTTGGTCGGATATGGGGCCTACGGTAAGGCTGCTCATGACTCCCTGCTGCCGATGGAATTCACATAAAGGGCCATCATACCACGAGCAGCTTTGCTGTCGGCGGTATCAACTCAAGGCGGTAATAGGGTAAGAGTCCCCTCTCCCCCTGGGCTGAGA
>DAOULF010000180.1:0-2442 GCA_034420555.1 Dehalococcoidia bacterium | reverse complement strand
ATTTGCACGCGACACCGTCTTACGCGGTACGGTGGACACGGCTACGGGCATATCTTCGAGAACATCGTTCCCAGGATGCGCGCGCGCGGCTTCAGTGGTGAGCAGGTAGGCGCGCTTACGCAGCATAACGCCGCGCGGATTTTGGCATTCGTCTAGCGCTACGGGTAGAGAGGCGGGTTTTCCTCTGGATTGGGTATCAGGAATCGCTCCCGAATTTCGTCCCACCCGGTGGTCTCGCCGTCCTTGAGAAAGACGACGTAGCCGTCCGGGATGCGCTCGTACTCTAGTCCGGCGTCTTCGAGGGCGTCCATGAATGCCATTCGCAAGTGTAGTTGGGGTGGCTGGACGAGCAGGGTGGGCATTGTAACTGGTTCTAGTTCGGGACGATTCGACTGACGGGAATAGAAACGTCCGGGAAGGCCAACGGGCTTACGCTCTCGCCTTGCCCGAAGACGCGGCGATTCAGATATCCGCTGTCGGAGGGTTCACTATACGCTTCCACCTGCCGACCGGGGATGTTCACTATCCAGGCTTCGGGTATTCCGTCGGCGGCATACATGGGCAGTTTCACGTTGCGGTCGTAATCGAGCGTGGAATCGGAGACCTCAATCATAAGCAGAACATCGTCAGGGCTTGGGTGTCCGGAGAGATAGGAGTCGTCTCTAAGCCTCAATAAAGCGACATCCGGCTGAATTTCCCTATCCATGCTCAGCCGAACAGGGTTCTGACACCTGATACGGACGCGTCCTCGGAGTTGAGCCAGAAGCAGTTCCATAAGTTCGTCAACTGAGTATGCGTGCCGGTCTCCGATTGGGGATATGGAAATGATCTCTCCATCAATAAGCTCGACGCGCTCGTCGGGAGCTAGGATGCCGGCGTCGGCCATGGCGTAGTACTCGTCCACGTTGAAGAGGCGCGGCTTGCCCTCGTACTTGAGAAATATCCTGCCGTTGATCAACTCAACGCGCTCGCCATGGGCCAGGATGCCGGCGTCGGCCATCGCGTAGTATTCATCTACGTTGAACAGCCGGGTGGGCATCCTGGTCCGGGTCGTCATTGGAGAGGCTCTTTCTAGCCGGAGAATTTCATCAGGCGGGCCATTCGCGCCTTGTGGTACACGTGGTCGCCGAGGTAGTGCTGGAGGGTTCGGGCGCGCTTGGTGTACTGGGTGAGGCCGTAGTCGAGGTCCGCGCCTATGCCGGCGTGGACGTGGTGAGCGGCGTCGCAGGCCCTGGGGAAGCCGAGGCTTGCCACGGACTTGGCGGTGGAGACGCCGACAGGAGCGTCGTCCATGCCCTCGTCGAGCTGCCAGAGCGCCTCGAAAGCGGTCCACTTGGCGGAGTCGGCGTCGGTCAGCGCGTCAATTACATGGTCCTGGACGCGCTGGAAGGTGCCGATGGGCACGCCGAACGCGATGCGGGTCTGGCTGTATTCGCGGGTCATGTCATAGACGGCCTGCGTGCCTCCTGCCATGAATGCGCACAGCACGGCGGTGGCCCTGTCCATCGCGGTCTCGACGGCGTTCCACGCGCTTCCGGGCTCGCCCAGAACATCTGAGGAAGCGACTTCCACGTTCTCGAAATTGACTTCGCACGCCTTGGGGCCGATCCAGCCCTCCATGACGCGGACGGAGACGCCGGGCGCGGTCCTGTCCACTGCCATCAGGCTCAGGCCGTCCTCGGGCGCCCCGCCGTTGGATGTGCGCGCCACGACGAGAATGCGGTCGGCTACGTTGGCGTCGGGTATGAACAGCTTCGTGCCGTTCAGCACGTAGCCACCACTGCTTTCCGCCGCCTGAAGCTGGACAGAGTCGGGCGTCCAGGAGTAGTCAGGCTCTGTGTAGGCGAGCGTGTAGATCTGCTGGCCCATCGCTATACCCGGGACCATGGCCTGCTTCTGGTCCTCGGATCCGGCGGCGAGTATGGCCTGGGCGGACAGTACCGCGGAGGACAGCAGGGGGCTTGGGCAGGCGTAGTAGCCCATGACTTCGGATACTACTCCCAAGTCCACCCAGCCCTGTCCGAGTCCGCCGTACTCTTCCGGGATGGCCAGGGAGGGCCAACCCAGTTCCGACATCTGCTCCCACAGGTTGGGGTCGAAGCCGGACTCGCTGTCGTCTATCTCAAGCACCCGTGTCTTGGGTAGCTGGTCTTCCATGAACTCCCGCGCGGAGGACTGGAGCATAGTCTGAATTTCGTTGAGCGTAAGGTCCATTATTCAAAGCCTCGTCGTTTTATTTTGGTAACAACATCTCAGGGTTGGCTTTCGCCAAGCGCCTAAGAGATTATACTTTGGCTAGACACACAGGGCAATCGTATTCGGTTGGAGTGGCAGGGCAATCGCATTTTGACATATATAAGAACGGATTCAATATCATGAGGTCAATTTCATTAAGGGAGAGACCTCATGGACAGTTCAATCGCGGCCCTGTTGACGGAGCGG
>DAOULF010000179.1:0-3636 GCA_034420555.1 Dehalococcoidia bacterium | reverse complement strand
TGAAAACAATGAAATTCGGCGACCGAAACTCGTCGTCGAACGTCGGATCCTTCGCAAGCTGGGCCTCCGAAGGCGTCGGCTCGTCCAGCCCCTCCAATACGAACCCCGCGTCCAGGAACGCCGACACATAGCTCGAAAGCGTCCGGTGCATATTCACGAAATTCTTGCCCCACCACTCGAACTCCCGCGGCCCTTCGTCCCAGTAATTATCCACCGCGTAGAACAGCTTCCGCCCCGCAAGGTTCACCCACCCATGCGGCTTAGCCGACCGCATCGGATGCACATTGCACACGACGAACCTGCCGCCCGGCTTCAGAACCCGGTACGCTGCCTCAATGGACGCTCGGTAATCTAGCAGATCAACCAGCACGATATACGACACCGCCAGGTCGAAACTCCCGTCCGCGATTCCGTCCAGCGTCTCAGCGTCCCCGATCACGTACCTCTCGCCGCCGACAGCCAGGCTTCTCGCCCGTTCTATCAACGGCTCAGTCAGATCAATCCCCGTCACCTCCGCCCCCAGCCCGGCCAGCAGCCGGGAGAACCGGCCCTCGCCGCACCCGATGTCCAGCGTCCGCTTCCCCCGCACGTCTCCGAGGGCGTCCAGCATCCACGAGTCCAGCATACCCGTCCGCAGAACCTGGTCCTGCCCGATCCAGTCCTGCGCCGCCTCCGTCCACTGCGTCCGGAGCGTATTCTTCAGATCCATGTCGCACACACCTCAGACCCGTCAACGGGCCCTCAAAAAGAAATAAGCAGACGCCCGCGATACGCCGTCATAATGACGCGGTGGGAGCCACAGATCAGGCCCGCCACCGGCAATCAAGAACTTCGCGGAGGTCTGCTAAAAGTCAGAAGATATATGGATTTTTCGTACTAGCGTCGGCGTCGGCGTCGGATTCGTCGCAGGCTGCGCTGTTTGTCCAGCCTAGTCTGCTCGCCCTTCGACCGGAAGAATCGCCGGTTGCGGAGCTCTCTCAGTATCCCCGAACGCTGCATAGACGTCTGGAAGCGCTTCAAAAGGGCTTCCGGGTCTTCGCCTTCCCTCAAACTTACATAAGCCAAATACATCCTCCCGAACGCTGAAATTCCTGGACATTAGTTTTGCGTCCGACCGTCATATTCAGCGGGACGCGGCGCAACCGGAGACGCGCCTCCGATTACGTTCATAGAATATCACATAGCCAAAATTCAGTACAACGACCAGAAGCCCGCGAATTCGTTGTTCATCCCGACAGCCGCTGCACCATGCCCTCGTCAAGCTCCACGCCCAGGCCTGGGCCGTCCGGCACGGCGATGTGCCCGTCAACCACCTCCAGGGGCTCTTTCAGGACCGGCCACTCGTCGCGTATCGAAATCGGCTCGATGTTGTATTCCTGTGAGTATGGCGTCATCCGGCTTGCCGCGCAGAAATGCAGGTGCGCCACCGTGCTCAGGATCGGCTGGGTGTTATGCACCGTGATCGGTATGTTGAACGCCGACGCCAGCGCCTCGATCTGCGCCATCTCGGTGAACCCCGGGACCTTTACGATGTCCGGCTGGATGATGTCCACGCGCCCCTTCACTATCAGGTCGCGGTACTCGTGGTGAGTGTAGATCATCTCCCCGGACGCTATCGGAATGGTCAGCGCGTCCGCGATTCGCGCCAGGCCCTCCAGGTCCTGCGCCGGACGCGGCTCCTCGAAGTGGAATACGCCCAACTCCTCCAGCGCGGCCCCGATGTACATGGACTGGTGTACCGAGTACGCCCCGTTCACGTCCACCAGTATGTCTATATCGTCTCCGACGGCCGCGCGCACCTCAGTCACCGTCTTGATAGTCTCGTCCGCCGGGTCGTCAATCTCGCCCGGCACCGCGCTGTGCAGCTTGTACCCGCTGTATCCTCGCTCCACGAAAGACGCCGCCCGCCTGCCCTCCTCCAGCGGGGTCAGATCGCGCCGCATCGAACTCGCGTACACCGGAATCCTGTCCCGAACCTTGCCGCCCAGCAGCTTGTAGATGGGAACGCCGAACGCCTTCCCCTTGATGTCCCACAGCGCGATATCCAGTCCCGACATCGCGCAGAACACCGCTCCGCCCATCTCCACCGCCGAACCCGCGCCCATCATGTCCAGAAAGCGCAACTTCGTGTCCAGCGGGTCCTTTCCCATGATCGCCGGAGCGAGGTGGTCCTCGATGAGAGCCTTCGTAACCCCCGGCTGCCGCCGGAAACACTCGCCTATGCCCGTAATCCCCTCGTCCGTATGCACCTTCACGAACGGGTAGTCCCCATCCAGTATCAAACACTCAACAGCCGTAATCTTCATTTGCTTCCTCTACCCTCTTACCAGGCAAAACTCGTTGCCGTCCGGGTCCGCGACCACGGCAAGATTCTCGCCAGGTTCAACGAAGTCCCTGAGCGCCCTTCCGCCGAGCGCTTCGACTCGCGCCAGCGCAGCCAATACGTCCGGTACTGTCACGTCCATGTGTACGCGGGTCTTGCTGGTTTTCTTCTCCGGGACCCGTTGGAGATACACTATCAGTCCGCCTGGCAGGGGTTTGAAGGCGAGATACTGTCCAAACACCTGGTCGCGTTCGATTCCCAGCAATGCCGAGTAGAACGCCCCAGCCCGTTCAAGGTCGGAGACGTCTATGCCGACTTGAGTCAGCGTTCCAATTGGCCCGGATTCTTCTGTCATGTCAACTCCTCGAAAATGGGCCGCAGCCTGGCCCTCGCCTCCGACTGTTCCCCGGTATCCAGCGCCTCGTAGATAGGCAATTCTTCGTCCAGGTCCGTTCCCAGGTCGTACAACTCCCCGGTCTCGTACAGCTTCCAGTGGGCGTCTCGGACGAACCGGACCCGGCGGGCGGCGTTGCGCGCGCTCATCGGCTCGAAGTGGAAGAACATCCAGTCCCTGGGGTTGCCTGCCTCTCCCCTCAGTTGAGGATAGAACGACCTTCCATCCACCATGTAACCGTCCGGGAACTCCAGCCCGGCCGCCTCCATGATAGTGGGCAGGAAGTCCGTGGACTCCACCATGTCCTTGTTCACGACTCCGGCGGGAATCGTTCCGGGCATACGGCAGATGAGCGGGACGTGCGTGCCACGGTCGTTCGTCTTGCCCTTGCCCCCGCATATCTCGTTGTGCTCATGCACCATCGAGCATACGTCGTCAGGGCTGCCGTTGTCGCCCACGTACAAAATCAGCGTGTCTTCGCCGAGGCCCTGTTCGTCCAGGTAGTCCATGAGTCGCCCGATGGTCTTGTCGTGGTACTCCACCATGTCCTTGTAGAAGCGCGGGTCATCGCCCCAGGAGCCTTCCTCCAATTCCGCCCAAGTCCTTCCGCCGAGCGTCCGGTTGGAAGGAGGGTCGAACGACTCCCATTCAGGACTGTCCGGCGTGGGTTCGTGAGGCTTGTGGGTCGCGGCCATCGGCCAGTACACGAAGAACGGACTGTCGTCGTCCTTCGCGCGCTCGATGTAGTCAATTATGTAGTCGCAGAAGATGTCCTCGCCGTACTTGCCCTCCGTGTCGTCCCGGTATTCGCCGTTCTGGTAGATGATGGGGTTCTTGTATCGCGACCCCTTATCCTCTGCCCGCTTCACGGCTCCCTCCACCTCCGCAGGGCGCCCATCCTCCGTCACCGCGAGCGCAA
>DAOULF010000178.1:0-3578 GCA_034420555.1 Dehalococcoidia bacterium | reverse complement strand
GAACGGGCAAACGCTTCATGCCCGTTGATAAGCGAGTCGAGGACCACAGGTGAATGTCCCGAATCCTCGAGGGCCGAGCAAATCGTGCTCCCGATGTACCCGGCGCCGCCTGTAACGAGAACCTTGCGCGCAACTGGTCGTTCTGTCGAATCGTTCATAGCCCGAATATCCTAAGCGATTCGGGAGTCGCGGCTCAAGGAAGTCGCTTCTCAGCCAGGGGCTTTTTCAGAGTCGGGATGAAAGATTCGTGGTAGAGCTGACGCTTGACATAGTGATGTGAGGCGTCAACAATCTTGATGTCGGACATTGGATAGCCGGGAGGTGCAAGTGCCGGTCTCGATAACACAGGCTACGCTGGGACTCAGGGAGAGCGATCTCCCCAACATGGTTCTTATGGAAGAGGACCTTGCGCCGCCTTTCGACGGGTTTTCGGCGGTGCGCGAGGGCGACCTCGACAACCGCGCGCTCGCGGAACACGGGTTCAGTGGCGCGACCGAGAGCCGCTTTCGAGACGCGGGCCGGATTGGTGGATTCGTCCGAGAGTTCGTGTCGCCCACGGCGCAGTTGGACATGGACGGCGCGGACCTGATCGTCGGCTCGGTTGCCCACCTGTTCGACACTCCCGACAACGTGAGCCGCTGGATGCGCGAAGTCTTCCTAAAGGACTTCTCCGAAAACGTGGGCGCGGTCCTGGAGAACGGGCAGAGGATGATCGAGGTGGAGGAATTGGAGCCACAAGGCTTCTTCGACGACGCGGTGGCGCTGAAAACTGTGCATGACAGTTCGGGACAGATCATATCCTCCACAGTCGTTGACTTCCGCGTGGGCAGAATTCTGGGAGTCGCATACGTGGCGACCGCAGGCAACCATCTGCGCCTCGAAGAAGCCTCCGAGCTCGGGATAGCAATGGAAAAGCTCATCGTGGCCGCCGCGCTGGACGGCTAGAACTATCCGTTGTGAAGTCGAAGTGGTAATATAGCCACCCACGCAAACTAATCCCCCTGAGATAGCCGGAGAACGATGAATCTTCACCCCGTCATATTTGCCGGAGGGTCCGGAACCAGACTCTGGCCCCTGTCGCGAGAGTTCTACCCGAAGCCCTTTCTTTCGATCACCGGTCCTCACACGATGCTCCAAGAGACGATTCTCAGGCTGGACGGCATCGAGGGCATGGTTCAGCCCATAGTCGTCTGCAACGAGGAGCACAGATTCCTGGTCGCGGAACAGGCGAGGCAGTTAGAGCGTATGCCGCGGTCCATAATTCTGGAGCCGGTGGGACGGAATACCGCTCCGGCGCTTACTCTGGCTGCGCTTGCCGTTCAAAGCCAGGCTCAGGACGACGAAGACCCGCTAATACTGGGTTTCCACGCGGACCATGCGATAGGCGACGTCGCCGCGTTTCGCGCGGCGGTCGAAACTGCGGCTAAACTGGCAGGGAATGACTGCATAGCGACCCTGGGAGCCCCTCCTGACTCCCCCCATACCGGATACGGCTACATACGGAAGGGAGCGGAACTCCCTGTTGACAGAGGCGTGGCGAATTACTCCGCCTACGAACTGGCGGAGTTCGTGGAGAAGCCCGATAAGGCCACCGCAAAGAGGATGCTCCAGACCGGGAAGTACCTGTGGAACAGCGGGATGTTCTTCATGCGAGCGTCGGTTTGGCTCGAGGAGCTGGAGAGATTCAGGCCGGACATAGTTCAGGCTTGCCGAAAGGCATACGACAAAGGCGCTGAGGACGGCATCTTCTACCGACCTGACGCCGAGATATTCTCCGAATGTCCCGCCGATACGATTGACTATGCGGTCATGGAGCGCATTACTGCGACAGACTACGAGGGACACCGGCACGCCGTCGTCGTCCCATTGGATGCTGGATGGTCGGACCTGGGATCGTGGGCCGCCATCATGGACATCAGTGAAAAGGACTCCAACGGCAACGTCATCAATGGCGACGTTTATGTCCACGAGATGCGAAATTCGATGATACACGGAGAGCATCGTCTCGTTTCTGTTGTCGGACTGGAAGACGTGATTGTCATCGAGACGGCGGACGCGGTGCTGGTCGCGGACAAGAACCGCGTGGAAGACGTGAAGACGCTGGTGGACGACCTCAAGCGCGACAGCCGTTACGAACAGGAGAACCATCGTCGGGTCCACAGGCCCTGGGGCTGGTATGAGACTGTGGACTTCGGGACGCGATTCCAGGTGAAGCAGTTGACTATCAACCCCGGCGCCGCCTTGTCGTTACAGATGCACCATCATCGCGCGGAGCATTGGGTAGTCGTGAGTGGAACAGCCAAAGTGACCAAGGCCGGGGAGCAATTTCTGCTTCACGAAAACCAGGCGGCGTACATACAGATAGGGGAACAGCACCGGCTGGAGAATCCGGGTACGATTCCGCTGAAGATAATCGAAGTCCAGACCGGCAGCTATCTGGGCGAAGATGACATAGTGCGACTCGAGGACAGATACAATCGCAGCTAGTTCTGCCTGCCCTATCTCCCATACATTCCCGGCATACGCAGAGAAAGAGGGTCACCGATGACTGAGAATAGCCCATCCGCAGCGCCGATCTCCGAGGTGTTGTCCGTGCCTGATCGGGTGCTCCTGGGCCCTGGGCCCTCAATGGTCAGTCCCAGGGTGCTTCAGGCCATGATGCAGAACATGATCGGATACCTCGATCCCGACTATGTCCTGATGCTGGAAGACGTGTCTGGCCTGCTTGGAGAAGTATTCCAGACAGGGGACGCCGCGACCATGGCGCTGTCTGGCACAGGGTCGGCGGGCATGGAGGCCGGGCTGTCCAGCCTGCTGGAGCCAGGCGACACGGTGATCGTCTGTATTTGCGGCTTCTTCGGCGAGCGCATGGTTGACATGGCTACTCGCGTGGGCGCCAAAGTGGTCGCCCTGCGCTCGGAATGGGGCAAGCCGTTTCCGCCCGAAATGCTGAGCGACGCGCTCGAAGAGAATCCCGACGTGAAACTGGTCGCCATAATCCATGCCGAGACCTCGACCGGCGTTCGACAGCCGCTCGAAGATATATCCCGTCTTGCCAGGGAGCATGACGCCCTGTTCATGGTGGACGCGGTGACCTCGCTGGGCGGAAACAACCTGTCCTTCGACGAATGGGACATAGATTACAGCTACAGCGCGACACAGAAGTGCCTGGGCTGTCCGCCCGGACTGTCGCCTGTGGCGGTGAGCCAGAGGGCGCTGGACTCGATAAGGTCGCGCGAAACACCACCCACGTCCTGGTATCTCGACCTGAGACTGAACACCAACTACTGGTACTCGCCGCGTGTCTATCACCACACGTCGCCGGTGAGCATGGTACTGGCGCTGCGGGAGGGACTCCGTATCGTGCTGGAGGAGGGCCTGGAGAACAGGTTCGCGCGGCACGAAAGGAACGCGGCGGCTCTCAGGGCTGGACTGGAGGCTCTCGGCATGGAAGTGGTGCCGCCGGAGGACGCCCGGCTCGCGCAGGTCACCCCCGTCTGGATACCCGAAGGAGTGGACGACGCGGAAGTGCGGGCGCGCCTGCTATCCGAGTACAACATAGAGATAGGCAAGGGACT
>DAOULF010000177.1:0-6842 GCA_034420555.1 Dehalococcoidia bacterium | reverse complement strand
GGAGGCGCATGGCGAATCTGTGGCAACCTTTCTGTTTGGTACCAAAAAGATGCCACATAGCCATGCGCTTTCCAAGTTCTTACCTGTCTAACCCCTTTACATACCCCTCTCAGGGACGCGGATCGGAATGCGACTGGGTGGGCGGTGACGCGGAATGGTCCTTGGCGGCAGATTCTGACTCGGCTTGAACCAGGTCATCGGATGTGGACGAATCTAAATCATCCTCCGGCGCGGGCACTATCAGTTCTTCAATCGCCAGCGTCCACTCATGAGCGGATGGACGCGATCTAGGAGAATCATGTCCATCTTCGAAGCACCGAAGGAAGAGGTCGCGCAGGGAATCTGGGATTTCATCCCAAGACTTGGAATCAGGGAACGGCCTGTATGGAATCTCTCGGACTCCGGAATACAGAAAGTAACCCGATTGTATCCTGCTTCGCAAAGGTGGAGGGTCTTCGTGGCCGGAGTAATCTCCATCGAAGGGGTGATCGCCATTCATCAGGAGCTTGTAAATGACCACCGCCAGGGCGAAGAGGTCATGGTCTCTCTCGCTCTGCGCGACACCGTACTGGCTGCCTTGAAGTTCAGGTGGTGTGTACTCTCCTCTCCCTGACCGCGACCGATAGGTCCTTCCACCTTGGCTTTGCCTCTCATAGATATGGAATAGATCGGTGTCTATCAAGGTGACGGCAGCGGAATCCGACGCGAGTACATAGGATTCGTGGAAGTCGCCGATTACGTGAGGGCCTTCGTGAAGTATGTCTATCGCCTTCGACAGATTTCGCGCCGCTTCAAGCGCGAAATCGTCCCTACCCTCCGCACCAAAGACCTCCCTCATGGGTTTTCCCGAGAACCTGGGCATCAGCAACCCGACTACGCTGCCCGCTCTATCCTTGAGGATGTCCAGCGGCCATACGATAGATACCCTGTCCGCGTCGTCATCGGGGATATCAGGGGGGCTATCCAACATTGCCCTGAGCTTATTTTCTATGCCGTCGCCTGGTATGTCGTATATCTTGGCTGTCAGATTGGGATATTGGTCAACGTGATAAAGCTTGCCGTCGCGGGCGGTCGGCAAGTTCCCACTCAAACGCAGGGTAAGGTTCTCATCCACACGGCTATCGTCGCCCGCGTGGATTCTGACCACCGATAGAATTGTCTCGACTTCCGTCATACTCCATCCGCCAAAAGTATCGTGGATGCTGGTCTCTACGGGATTTTCCCACATAGGAAATGTCTAGGTAAATAGTTGCGGACACACTAGACTTGGAGTATAGTTTTCTTCGATTAAGAGCTTTGAGATGCAACGGTACATTATGGAGGCTCTCAGGTGACGACCGACTCAGGCGTGACTGAACCCGATATCATCATCGTAGGCGGCGGACATTCTTCCGCCGACTTCATCCCCTATCTATGCAAATCGCTGGAAGGTCGCGTTCGCGGCGTCGTGTTCATAGACCACGACCAGAGGGAGATAGGGGAGCTTCAGGACAAACTGAAGACCCTCAAGGTCACGATGCACAACATACTTTTGCAGAAGAGGTCTCTGGAGAGGGAGCGATTCGACCAGCTAGTCTCCGAGATGAAAATGGAGAAGAATGTCCGATGGGAGGACGAGATCCTGAATCATCCGCCGATGATAAGGATGCAGGTGGAGTTACGCCGCAAGGATATATTCGATGAGGTGTGGGATCTATTGCCAGTGATAGGTGGTCGCCTAGTAGAACCGCGGGTGAAGATAGTATTCGCCTTCGGGATGACAGGAATGACTTCCAGCACGGTGGCGGTGGAATCGGGAGAAATTATCCTACAGGAGCTATCAAACCAGATACATAACACTGTTGGGAATTCTATGCCCGGCCGCGGGGACAGGGTAATTGACGCTGAAGAGCCTCTATATTTTGGATTCGGGCTGTTCCCGCCCAATCCGATGGAAGGAGCAGGAGACTACAACCTTCTGCACGGACTCAATACGTTCCGAACGCTGGAAGATAAGATGCCATCGGGGGAGGAACGTTTCGTTTCAGACAGACACCGTCCGTTCAGCCGATTCTTCTTCATAGACGGAAGCGGATTCGAGAGAACACAGAATCTCGAGAATTTCAACCGATGGGCCGCCGGCACCATCGCCACGCTTCTGACATGCACGACCGTAACCGGCGAAAGTTTCTACGATGTCAACGAATTACTCGACACAATTGATAATTCCTCCATATCCCAGATACTTGTCGGGTGCGGGCCTGTTGATCAGGACAGGGTAAACTGGATAAGGAAGATCGGACCCGAAATAAATGAGGCACAGGACGCGAGCAACAACGAACTCCAGGAGAAAGTAAGGCCGCTCCTATCTGAGGAATCTCCGGTCTCACTCAGGGATGAGCCATCGGGAAAGCGGTTCGACGATGCTAGAGAAGAACTTGACAGAACGAACGATGAGTTCAGTAGATCGAGAGCGGGGCTGGCAAGACTGCGAAGGGCCGGACCTGACAGAAAAGGCGCTTTCATCTTTTTGGGAGCCGGATTAGCGGCGTTGGCCGCAATAATAGTGATAACGGTTGCGCTATTCTTCACCAAAATCTTGTTTTCGGATACATCGAGCATTTCGGACCTCATAGTCGTTCTAGCGGTTGAGGTTGTGTTGCTGACGGCAGCGGTGATAGGGTTCTTCATCTTCATGTGGGTCAATACTGGGAAAGAGCATGAAGAGAATGTGAATAACCGAAGACGCGAAGTTCGCCGAGCATTGGACGAACTCAGGAATAGGGTGCAGACTCTAGACGGCATTGTAGCCGGGATAAAGGGGGATATGCAGCAAGAGTGGCACGAACGGGAATTCTCCCGTATGTGGCTGATGCCGTCTTTCGAGGACTGGATAAGCCGCTCCGAAAATAGTTCGCTCCCAATCAGGTCGGAGAACGAGGACGCGGAAGAGTCCCAGGCGCGCGTCGCCGCCAGGAACGATATGATTGATGAACTTCACAATGCGCTCAGATACACTATCAATCCTATGACGAACCTTAGGGTAGAAGTAAAGGCAGGAACGGCTCTAGTCGCAGGTTCAAGCGCGGCGCTCAGAGACTTCCAGCTACCGAGAGAGAACCTGACTGCCGCTTTCGGAGGAGACTGGGAAGTCAAACAGGGTGAGGGAGACATACCGGATTCCTCACCGCTACACATCCTGCTCTACTGGCAGCCGGAAAACGACTGGTTGACATCCCGTTACTACAGAAGAAACGCCGGGATCAAAATCGAACAACTTCCCGACAGGTTCAACGCCTGGCCGAAGTACTGATGGAGACGTTCTGAATGACAATACTCGGAATCCAACACGCTTCTGGAGCATCTCTGAAAGTCCTGGCGGCGATGTTGGTTGCGGTCATCGCGGCTTCGTCCTACTGGTTCTCGCTGTCAATCGCAAGTGCGCAGTCAGCATCCCAGCCACGCTGTTCCTTCAAGATTGGCGATGGCGACTTTCTCAACGACATTCCACAGTCCGTTGATATAGGCAGCAGGATATTCGTGAAATGTAGAATAGAGATGGGACAGGGGACCGGCAAATGGAAGGGCAGGACTGAGCTCGATCAGGTGGATTGGAGCATCAATGGGAGCTCTATCCATCTGGGCAGAGAGGTTGAGATAGACGAAACGACAGCCGCTGTCATAGAGATGGAAGGGGTGGTACCCAAGTATAGGGAGTTCATCCCGGCGACTAATAGCGCCGATCAGGAAAATCCCTATATGCGTGAAGTCGCTAAATCTCGCACAATCCGGGTTGTCGAATTCGGACAAGATGACAGGTTTGACTATCGTAGAGAATCCATCGCTTTACATACGACCGCTCACGAAGTGAATCAACGGATAGCCGAATTCAGGGCAGACGCTGACGCTGAGGCGCTTCCTCGCATAGCGCCGCTGCTGGACTTTTCATCCAAACTGGTGGACGAAGGCCGTCCATGGGATGCTAAGGACTTACTTGACGCTACACAACCGATGATAGGCGAGTCTCTCACAGTTGAACCTCCGCCATTCTGGGGGGAAGGACTATCTTACGTCTTTGTGGCGTCTCCAGTCTTGGTCATCGGATTTCTGATGGGATTTGCGCTGACCTGGATACTTCGGGGTAACGGAAATCGTCGAAACCGTCGCGATAACAGTCTCGACGATGAGCTAGATGACCTTGACGACTTTGATGATCTGGATGATGTTTAATCCCAGTCCAAGTGCCAAACGGATTGCTTTTTGTTCCTTCCGTTAGTGGTGGCAGCCGCGGGCCAGGATGGGCCAAACGGATTCGACCAGGCCGTCGCGGACGGCTATGAAGCGGTCCCAGCGGTTGACGAGGATGTCTTGCTGGGCGCTGAGGAGGAGGAACTGGTCGCCGATGTCGAGGGGCATGGCGTCTTGGGATTTGAGGATGATGTGGTCGGGGGCGAGGGAGTCAACTTCTACTCCGTCGTGGCCTTCGACTGAGGGGAGGACGCCGTTGGGGGCGGCGAGGGCGCGGTAGCCGACGTCGCCTATGGCGGTGTTGTCGGAGGGGCGGCTGATGACGGTGGTCAGAATTTTCGCGGCGAAGTGGAAGTCTTCCATGTAGTCGCTGGTGGTGTTCATCAGGGCGTAGGTGCCGCCCTGCACTTCTGTTACCTCGGGCATTTCGGGCGCTACATCTATGGTGAAGGTCTCGCCGGTGGAGACTATCTCGACGGGGATGCCGGCGTCTTCGATGGCGTTTCCAACGTCAACGCACATTTGCATCCAGCGGCGGCCTTCGGCGAAGCGGGTCTCGGTGTCCGGGTCTCCGCTTATGGACTGGTGGCTCATCACTCCCCTGAAGGATACTCCCGGCAGTTCGGTGGCGAGGCGGGCAAGATTGATGCCCTGCTCGGTGCGGCGTATTCCGGCGCGGTCCATGGAGGTGTTGACCTCTATGACGACGCCTACGTCGGAGTTGCTGCGCTCGGATATGGAGGATATGAGGCGGAGGTTTCGCTCGTCGTCTATGGCGACCTTGGTGTCGGCGAGCCGGGAGAGGGAGCAGACGCGGGCTATCTTGTCGGGGGTTACGACCTGGCTGGTGATGAGGATGTCCTTGATGCCGCCCTCTACCATGACCTCGGCCTCGGCGACCTTGGCGGCGCAGACTCCGCCGACGGTGCCACCGGCCTCTATCTGCTTGTGCAGGATGGCGGGGGTCTTGATGTTCTTGGCGTGCTCTCGCATCTTGCAAACGGTGTCGGAGTAGAGGGCGGCTATGTGGCCGAAGTTGTGCTCGAGCGCGTCGAGGTCAACGAGCAGGGCGGGGGTATCGAGTTCGGATATGGGGGTTCCGATGGCGGGGGGTTGGGCGGTCATGTGGCTTACCTCGTTTTTGTCTGAATCAGGATTTGCTGGATGGTGGGATGTATGGGATGGGTGGACTTCCACTTTCGTGGGAATGACTGAATTGTGGTTGAGGTTTCACCCCCATCCTAGCCTTCCCCCTTGACGGGGGAAGGGATTTTCAACATACAAATTACGAAACTAGCTAGTCGTAGCGGCCGCGGGCGGCTACTTCCCAGACGGCTTCGAGTTTGCCGTCGCGGGTGGCGTGGATGTAGTCATAGACGTTGACGGTGTTGGCGATGTTGTGGGGGATGAGCCAGACCTTGCTGCCGAGGTCAACGTCCCAGCTTGCGCCTTCTTCGAGAACCATGCCGCCGTGCTCTGCGCTCATGCGGTTGACGGTCGCGCCGGGAATCCCATCCACCAACGGCAGGCCGGTGTCTATGCTTGTGGCCTTTTGTCCGGCGTCGAGCCAGACTAGGCCCTCGTCCTGGTGGGTCATTACGGTGGTGAGGATCCGGGCGGCGGGTCGGAGTTCGGGTATGGGGCCCAGGTTCGCGGCGTCCATCAGGGCATAAGATCCGGCGATTATCTCGGTGATTCCTGCCAGAGACGCCGGAATGTTCCGGACATCATCCAAGGCCAGCGCTACGGATGGGGCTTCTATGCCTCCATCCACGCAGCTTGCCTGCGCTTCCAGCAGAGAACCGGAATTCGATGACATCAGTCCCGCGAACCTGAGTCCTGGCGTGTCGGCTACGGTCCGGGCGAGGGCAGGCGCGTCTCCTGGAGCCGCACCGAGGAAGCCGGTCTCGCCCTGGACGAGGATCAGGACGGCTATTTCGGAGGCGGCGGATATTGCAGCCGCGCCCAAGTCGGAGATGTTGCGACGGCTGTCGGCTCCGACGGTGAGGTCAATTCTCTTTGCGAGGGCGGCAGCCCTGGAAGTCTTGGAAGCGGTGACTGCGAGATTGGTGACGAGAATGTCGTCAATGCCGCGCTGGGCGAATATCTCGGCCTGGCCCAGCGTGGAGACGGCGGCTCCGCCAACGGTTCCGGGGACGCGTAGTTGCATCTGGGCTATGGCGGGCGACAGGTGGGACTGGAGGTGAGGCCGCAGTTTTGGGCCTTGAGAGTCCAGAAAGCGGCTGTGGAAGTGGTTGATGTTGGATTCGAGCGCGGACAGTTCTACGACCAGCGACGGAGTGTCCAGTTCCTCCGCAGGCGTGCCTATTGGCTTCATAATCGGGCGTTCCATATCGTTCTCCGGTAGTCTGCGGGTGTGTCCTAGCATCGCGCGATTCTCATCTCACATGACCTATCATGCGATGCGTAAACTGTCATAACATAAGAGACGGGAATTTACCAGTGTGACGGTAGGGCAGGAAGCATCACAAAATTGGTTCGTCACCCTCACCCTAGCCCTCTCCCAGAGGGAGCTGAGAGGGGTAGGCATTGAAGTTGGATTGGCGGAGTCACCCCCATCCTAACCTTCCCCCGTCAAGGGGGAAGGGACTTTT
>DAOULF010000176.1:0-4906 GCA_034420555.1 Dehalococcoidia bacterium | reverse complement strand
AGAACGCGACCCCCTCGCTGCGCGCGCTCAGGTCCCAGGTGCGCCGGGCGTACGAGCGGGTAAATGATTCACTCCAGGAATTCATACAGTCAACCAACGTCCGCGAGGCGCTTCAGGACCCCATCATCGCCGTTCGGGGCGACCGCCTGGTAGTGCCTGTCAAGGCGGAACGGCGACACAGGATTTCAGGCATCGTTCACGACGCCTCTAACACGGGCGCGACCGTCTTCGTGGAACCGTTCTCCAGTGTGGAATTGTGCAACCAGTGGCGGGAACTCGCACTGGAAGAGGAACGCGAGGTGCTCAGAGTCCTGAGAGACCTCTCCTCCCTGGTAGGCGCGGTCGCCGACGATATCCGGGTCGCGAATCGCACGACCGCGAAGCTGGACTTCGCCCTGGCCCGCGCCAGGTACGCGCGTCGTCTCGAATCCGTCAGGCCCGAAATGGCAGCGGACGCCCAAAGTCTGCGACTGGTGAACCTGAGACACCCGCTGCTCGATTCCGACGCCGTGCCACTGACCGTCTCCATCGGACCCAACTGGTCCGCGCTGGTTATCACAGGTCCGAATACGGGTGGCAAAACGGTCGCCATGAAGAACGTGGGACTGGCGGCGCTGATGCACCAGTCCGGCCTCCAGATCTCAGCCGAGGAGGGAAGCGCCCTGCCCGTGTTCGAGGGTGTCTTCGCCGACATCGGCGACAGTCAGAGCATAGCCGATTCAGTTTCGACCTTCGGCTCTCACATGCGCAGCGTCATCAGGATACTCAGGCACGCGGGACCGGACTCTCTCGTGCTGCTCGATGAGCTTGGAACCAGCACCGACCCGGAGGAGGGCTCGGCTCTCGCGAAGGCGATAATCGCTCATCTAGCCCGCAAACGGGCCATGACCATAGTAACCACCCACCACAGGAACGTCGCCGCATTCGCCGAAGCGTCCGAAGACATGATGAACGCCAGCTTCCAGCTCGACCCGCACACGCTGGAACCCACCTACCGAATGACCGTTGGAGTGCCGGGGCGCAGCTATGCCATGGCAGTTGCCGAACGTCTCGGGCTGCCAGTCGAGATTCTTGACGATTCACGCGAACTCATGGAGCCGCAGCACCTTCTGTTCGAGGACTGGCTGAATGAACTACAGAGAGAGCGACATCAGCTTCAGACTAATCTTGAAGACAGCTCCAGGATGAGAGCCGATGCGGAATCGCTGCGTCGCCAACTCGAGGAGCAGGTCGAGTACCTGGTTGGGCGCCGCGACGATATGCTCGACTCCGCCCGCGCCTCCATCATGGGCCGGTTTCAGGAGATAAATCGCCAGCTGGAGGGAGCGGAGGCTTCTCTGAAGTGGGCAGCTCCTGAAACGGTGGCCGCCGCCGCTGTCCCCGCCAGGGACAGAATCGAACGCATCCGCAGAGACCTGGCCGCGGTCGAGCCTCCTCCCCCCGCTCCTGTCCGTCGCCGAAGACCTTCTGACAGGCCGCTTGCCAAGGGCGACACCGTTTTCATCAGAGGCATGAACCTCCAGGGCGAAATCGTCTCGATCAGTGAAGGCGGCGAGGACGCGGAAGTCTCGATAGGCCGCGTGCGCGTGAACGTTGACCTGCACAGGCTGTCCCGCGTCGAAGTTGAAGAGGCCGATTCTGAAAGCTCCGAACCCGAAACCCCGAACGTACAGAAATACCTCGCCCCCTCGCTGGAAAGCCTGGAACTAGACCTGCGCGGCCTGCGAGTTGACGACGCGCAGATTAGACTCGACGACTTTCTCGACCATGCCGTTCGCGACAGCCTGAGCAAGATCAGGGTGATACACGGCAGGGGAACGGGCGCGCTCAGGAACGTGGTCCGTGAACACCTGCGCCACCACCGCGCCGTCAGGAACTTCGGGCCAGAGCCCAGAGAGCGCGGGGGCAACGGCGCTACGTGGGTCGAACTTGCCTAGCGGAAATCTATCTTGCGCGGGATTCTCAAGACTCTTTCAAACAGACGGAAGATGCGCCTGATCAGAAGTATCCAAACGCTCGGTGTATGCCTGCTCGTCTCAATGGCCGCGCTCACGGTTGCGTGCTCGGTCGACCAGGATTCCGAACCCGTAACCGGCGCGACTCCGGTCCCGCCCACAGCGCCAACGACGCTCCCCGCGTCAACGTCCACGCCCGTTCCGATGCCGACACACACGCCAACTACAAGGCCGTCGCCGACTCCTACGGTGACGCCGACGCACACCTCCCTACCCACTTCCACGCCAGGATCCACACGCACGCCAGGACCTACATACACACCTATGCCCGAAGCGACCGCGACCCACACTCCGCAGCCGTCATCCACACCGACGCCACTGCCTATGCGCACACCCCAGCCGACGTTCACGCCTAAGCCGCCCGCGCCCGAGGCCAGCCCGACTCCAGAACCGTTCATATACTTGCGACCGGACCAGGGCCCTCCGAGAGTAACCGCGGGCAGCGCGGTCTTCGACGCGGAACTCGCGTTCACTCCCGAAGACAGGACGCAAGGCTTGTCCGACCGCAAAAGCCTCCCACAGACTACAGGGATGCTCTTCATATTCGAGGATACCCGAACCCCCACCTTCTGGATGTACCACATGAGGTTCGACCTCGATTTTGTCTGGATAGGCGAGGACTGCGCCGTAGCCGACGTTCACCGCAACGTGCCGCGGCAGGCCGACGGCCAGCAGCCGAGCGACCTGCCGCGTTACAGCCCAACCGCCCCGGTGCTGTACAATCTGGAGATAAACGCCGGACTGGTTGACTCGCTCGGCATAGAGATAGGCGACAAAGTGACCTTCAGCGGATTTTCGGGCACGGGGGCAGTATGCCAATGACAAGAAATCCTCTCCGTCTCGTGTTCATGGGTACGCCCGACTTCGCGGTTCCCGCGCTCGGCGCGCTGCTTGACGCCGGGCATGAGGTCGTTGGAGTGTTTACCCAGCCCGACCGCCGCTCCGGCAGGGGCAGAAGGCTTTCCGCTCCACCTGTGAAGGATTTCGCCGAGAGCCGTGACCTGGCCGTGTTTCAGCCCGCTTCTCTCAGAGAAGACGCGGAGGCGCGGCAGATTATCTCGGACCTGGCGCCGGACGCTATCGTCGTTGCCGCGTATGGCCTCTTCCTTCCAGACGACACGCTGGCCGTGCCTCGACTCGGCTGCCTGAACATCCACCCGTCTCTACTGCCCCGCCATCGTGGGCCCTCGCCCGTAGCCACGGCCATCCTGGAGGGCGACGAGACCACCGGCGTCACCATCATGCTTCTCAACGAGGGCATGGACACAGGCCCGATTCTCAACCAGAGCGAATCCCGCATCGGCGCCGACGAGACCTGCGATCAACTCACCGCAAGGCTGTTCGACGTGGGCGCGAATCTTCTGGTCGAGACCCTCGAACAGTGGAGCGATGGCAGCGTCGCACCGACGCCGCAGGACGACACGAGCGCAACCGTCACCAGGCGTCTCCAGAGATCAGACGGGGAAATTGACTGGAATGATACGGCGGAATCCATAGCCCGGCGTGTGAGGGCCTTCACACCCTGGCCCGGAACGTTTACCACCTGGGGCGGCAGGACGCTCAAGTTCCTGCGAGCCGAGCCGCTGGACAAGAGCCACGACCACTCGCCTGGCAAGATCATCGCCCTGAACAACTCCGAGGTCGCCGTAGCCACAGGACAAGGCGTTCTGCGCCTCGTGAGCGTGCAGATAGAAGGTCGCCGCGCCTCCAGCGCCGAGGATTTCATACGCGGCTACCCGGACTTCGTGGGTTCGACCCTCGGCGACTAGCTGCCCGATACGCGGAAATCCGCGCGGCGCTCGCGCCTCTGCGAGACTGACGGCTGATTTCAGGTTCGCCCGCCTTTCAGATTCGACCAGTAAGCGTCCAGCTCACCCTTTACAATAGGGGACATGATATACAGTCCTACCAGGTTGGGAATCGCCACCAGGAAGACGAGCGCGTCGGACAGGTCTATGAGCGCGCCGAGGTTCACGCTGGCCCCCACCGCCACGAACGCGCAGAAGAGGATATTGAATCCCATGCTTCGCAGACGCCCCTCTCCAGCCAAGTACATGAACGCCTTCAGACCGTAGTACGCCCAGGAGATCATCGTGGAGAACGCGAACAGGATAGCGGCAGCCCCAAGCGGAGCCGCCGACCATGACAGCGCGGACTCGAATCCCCTGGTCGTCAGCTCGATCCCGCTTACGCCCCCCGCGGACATGGATGGATCATATATGGTCGTGAGGATGACCATTGCGGACAGCGTAGTTATCACTACGGTATCTATGAAAGGTTCCAGAAGCCCAACGAAGCCTTCGCGCACGGGTATAGGCGTGCGCGCCGCCGAGTGAGCTATCGAGGAACTCCCCAGCCCCGCTTCGTTCGAGAAAGTGGCGCGTCGGAATCCCATTATCATCGCCCCGAGCGCTCCTCCGGCAACGCTGTCCGGAGTGAAGATTCCGCCGAATATCCCCGCGACCGCGCCGGGCAGCCTGTCATAGTTGATGAATATGACCAGCAGCGCCAGCGCGACATACAAGATCGCCATTGCGGGAACCAGCCTGACCGTGGCGCTGGAAATTGATCTTATGCCCCCGACTATCACCAGGCCCACCAGCGCCGCCAAAGCCAGGCCGACGGCCCAGCTTCTGCCCGCGAAGAAACTTGCCTCCTCGCCCGTGACGAACACGAGGATGGCCGTCGCCTGGTTGGACTGAAACATATTGCCAATCCCCAGGCAGCCCACCACCATCATAGCCGCGTAGAATGCGCCAAGCCCGCGACCCAGTTTCGGCCAGCCCAACTTCGCAAGTCCCGCCTCCAGGTAGTACATCGGACCGCCGGACACCGATCCGTCAGGATTGCTCCGGCGGAACAGCACTCCCATCGCGCATTCCGCGAACTTG
>DAOULF010000175.1:0-4488 GCA_034420555.1 Dehalococcoidia bacterium | reverse complement strand
GATGATCTGTCTGCGGCCGGCTCTTCCGACTTTTCGCAGGACTTTCCGAGGGATTCCGTCCGTTGGAATCAGAATCCCGGGACTATCTCGAACTGCACCCGGATTTGCCACGGAATAACGGTACGCGGGCTGTATGGCCGCGTCAATCGCTGAGGGCGAAACCACCGCGATGGGTGACACACGAGGGGCTTCGAGGCGTGGTGGTAGGGTTCGACAGCGCAGCACGTAGCGAAGCGGAGCACAACGCTGCGGCGGATTGCCGTTGTCGGTGGCGGTGTTTCCGGGTTAGGCGCCGCATGGGCGCTGCATCAGCATCCGGACCGTTTTGACTTCCGGCTGTTCGAGGCCAACGCACAGGTTGGTGGGAATGCCATCACCGCCGATATGGCACAGGACGACGGCAGCTCGATTCCCTTTGATATCTCCGTAACCGCGTGCATCCCGTCGGTCTATCACCACGTTCTATTGTTGATGAAGAAGTTTGGCATTGAGTTGATTGACACCCGATTCAGCTACAGCGTGAAGTACGGAAGCGGCGTTTACGCGCACGACTTCGATTCCGACATCAGGGTGGAATTGCAACCAGAGATCAGGAAGTTTCAACGCCTGTTGCGTCGCCTGCACGGGATTGGCTGGTTGACGCGTTCGCAGTCGAAGGTGCTGAATGCGCTGAACCCTTTCAACTACATCAGCATGGGGACAGTGCTGAATCTGGGCGGGTTCTCGGGAGACTTCAGGTACAAGGTTCTTAAGCCGATGTTCGTGAACTTCCTGATGGCGACGAACGTATTTGACATGCCGGCCGCGCTCTTCAGCCGATACCTCGAGTTCTTTGACATCGAGAAGGCCACGCCGATGCAGACATGGGACCAGGGAACGCGACGTATCTACGAGAACCTGTCGGCGGACTTTCGGGACAAGATCTATCTCAACCGGCCGGTGCGCAAGGTGTATCGGCGAGCGTCCTCTGTGGAGATTGAAGACGAGGACGGGGTACGGGAGACGTTTGACGATGTGATATTTGCCTGTAATGCGAACCAGACGCTGATGATCCTGGACAAACCTACGATGCTTGAACGCTATCTTCTCTCATCGATTCGTTACGAGAGCGAGCTGCATAATCATGCGATCGTGCACTCGGACTCGTCAGTGCTTCCGGACAACGAGGTGAAGCCGCTGCAGACGCGGAGCAATCACATTGAGCAGTACGGAGCCAGGCCGGACAACTACGAAATCACGTACATCATGCACAACCAGCAACCGTGGGCCGGTGGGTCAGACAAGCCTTGCCTGGTGACGTATAACCCGATCAGCCGCATCGACGAAGGCACGGTCGTTAAGCGGTGGTGGTTTCAGCACATCGTGCATGACGTGAAGCACGTGGCGTTGCTGATCAACCTGTTCCAGTTCATCCAGGGCAAACGGCGAACCTGGCATTGCGGGGCCCATACGCTAGTCAACAGCCAGGAGACGTGCTTCGTGAGCGGGCTGGCGACGGCCCGGCAAATCGGGGCCGACTATCCGTTCGACGATGCCGCGGCACGGCGGTGGTTCAACTATTACGGGAGCATCATGTACGGGCTGAGGTTCAGGAAGGCGTAGCGCCGAGGGCTGCGGGGAGTCCCAGCGGGCGGACGCAGCGAGTTCTAAGGAGCGGATGCGTCGCCGTTGCTGGGTTCGGGATAGAACTGGGCGGCGTAATAGCGGAAGGGCATGATCTCGCCGTCGGAACGGCAGAGGCGGGGCCGGCTGGTGTACCGCTTACGACCCCAGATGACCACGTCCTGCAGGACATCCTCTTTCTGCTGGAGCGACATGAACTTGTTGATGAGGGGGGCGCGGAACCTTCGGGGAAGAAGGCCCAAGCCGACAAAGAGCCGCTTCGGATTGCGAATCTCGCGTACCTGAGAAACCAGAGTCATGTCGATGAGCGTGCCGTCAACCGGCGTTGCCAGCACCCAGAGCCGCATGTTCATGCCGATGGAGTGCTCGCGGATGTCGACGAACGAGTAGCCCATTCCATAGATATACGTGTCGGCGGAGACGCTGAAGGTCAGCCTTGCGAACCTGGCGATGGTGCGGACGCGCCTGAATTTGAAGCGGCTCTCGAGGCGATGCCCGTCCACCAGCATTCGCGCCGAGCGGTCCACGTTGTCGTAGCCGTGGACGTAGCGCAGGTGGGCCAGGTCGACCGAGTTCTCGGTGGTCTCCTGGGGATGGCCGGGAAAGCGCAGGGTGGTGATCTCGTAATCGCACCAGCCGTCTTGTTCGAGAGGCTCCGTGGGGAGGGTCCATTGCGGCGGGCGCCCGTCGATGCCCCACCAGGCGAAGATCAGGCCATGAATGTCGTGGGTCTCGAAGACTCGCAACTTCGCGGTCCGGGGCGCCGGAGCGAAGGGGGTGGCGACGCACTGGCCGGTTGTGTCGAATTCGTAGCCGTGAAACGGGCAGACGAGCCGACCCTCGCAGACCTGGCCACCCGCCGACGGGCCCAAATCGGCGCCCAGGTGCGGGCAGACGGCTTCGGCGACGCAGATGCGGCCGTCGCGGTCGGCCCAGGCGACAATGTTCTCGCCCATCCAGGTCTTCTGGATTAGCCCGGCCTTTTGGACGGCCTTGCGCGACGCGACGAAGTACCAGCCTTCCGGGAAAGGAGACAGCTCAGGCAGGAGGACTGCCCGTCGGCGTTGGGTCGCCACAGTCCCGCGCTCGCCATCGTCAGACCCGGCAAGACCGGTTACCGGCTGGACATTCATCTACGCCTGGTGTCTCCTCGCACTCGGCGATCGGCCCTTTGCCTCGCCTCCTGTGCTACAGTCAAACGAGTCCCGACTCGCCTGTTATAGCTTCAGTTTACAGGCCTGTCAGGGTTAGGCGCGGGGAGCCAGAGCGATGACTCTCACTTCTGAGCCAGTGGCAACCAAACAGCTAAGTTTGCCCGACGAGCTCGTGCTGATGCTCCTCAACGAGGAGTCAGGCTACTTTTACCAGGTTCCCGGATGGCATTTAAATTGCGCGGTCGTGGGCGCCGTCCTTGCGGAACTCTCACTCTTATCTCGCATCGACACGGATATGGACTCGCTGTTTCTCGTGGACTCTACAGAAACCGGGAATCCCATCCTCGACTCGATACTCAAGGAGATTGCCGAGGAATCCGACCAGCGGAACGCCCAATACTGGATCGAACGGTTGGCCCCGCGTGCTGAGTCAATTATCGATTCGACGCTGGAACGACTAGTCGACCTGAAGATCCTGGAGTACCACGAGGGCGAATTCTGGACGCTGTCGCGGACTGCCTGGCAGTCCGAGCTTGCAGGCGGCCCTACCGAAGGTACGGCGGCTCAATTCGTCAGGACGCGCATTGGTAAAGCCATCTTTAACAACGAGATTCCCGATCCGCGGGATGTGATCATCATTTGTTTAGTCAACACATGCGATGTATTTCGCTTCATGTTCCAACTCGAAGACCGGGATGAAGAGCGCATTCAGTTCATTTGCAACATGGACCTGATCGGCCGGTCCATTGCCGCCGCGGTATCGGAGAGTCTCGCCGGACCACTGCTTCAACGTTCAGCATTGACCAAGAAGATTCCGGTGGCCTCGCTGCGCCGGATGGTGTTCAATCGACACCTGCGCGGCGGCAATTTTCCCGCGCTCTTCGCGGATCTGGCCGAAGAATACGGCCCGGTGTTCGAACTCCGCCCTCCCTTCCAGAAGCCAATGATCTTCCTGGCCGGGCCCGAGACGAATCGCTGGGTCCATCGGAACGGCCGCATGTACCTCAGAACCAAGGACTATTTTTCGGACTTCGAGAAGGTTTACGGCGCGTCGGGCGTATTGCCATCCCTGGACGGCGCGGATCACTTCCGGCTTCGTAAGTCGTTGGGACCAGCGTATTCCCGCGGAAGATTGATGGGGCAACTGGACCAAGTCTACAAGGATGCGCGGACCTATATGGCGGACTGGACGGTGGGAGATTCATACACTGCCACGAGCATGTGCCGGCGAATGATAAACGCGCAACTCTCGCCGCTCATGATCAGCATTGATTCTCAGGATATCTTTGATGATCTGACTGCTTTCAAGGAACGGGCGCTCAACGTTCACATACTTAAAGTCCTACCCAAGTTCATGCTGAAAACCCCGAGTATGAAACGCCGGATGAAAATCCTGGACCAACTCGTGGAAGAGGTTCAAAGCGGACATACTCCCGCCCAGCGGGCTGGAAGCCCGCGGGACCTTGCGGATGACCTGCTGAGCTTGCACGCCAGCGATCCGCAGTTCGTCCCTGAGTCGAATCTCCGCTTCGTTCTTTCAGCCGCGCTGATTGCCAGCGTCTACCTTGGCGATGCGTTCAGCTTTGTGCTGTACGCCATGGCGTCACAGCCGGAACTCTACAAGCAGATCCGTGTCGAGGCCGACGCCTTGTTCGCCGACGGCGATCCGGATGCAGCGGCATTCAGACCTCAGGCGATCGACGTCACGCAC
>DAOULF010000174.1:0-8280 GCA_034420555.1 Dehalococcoidia bacterium | reverse complement strand
AACTTGGTGGACATTCCCAGAACACCCGCCAGTATAAGCCAGAAAACCGCGCCCGGCCCGCCGATGGAGATCGCTATCGCCACGTTCGCTATGTTGCCGATGCCCACAGTTCCGGACACCGCCGTGGTCAGCGCTCGGAATTGAGAAATCTCGCCCGGGTCGTCTCCGCGGGCATAACGCCCGGTTACCAGACCAACCGCATGGGTAAAGCCCCGAAGACTGATGAACCGCAGATATATCGTGAAGAACAGGCCGCCCAGCGCCAGCCACGCCACTATCACGGGAAAATCTCCGCCCAGCACGGGGATAGTGGCAAACACTCCACCCGACACAGCCTCTGACACCGGACGCATCACTTCATTGATCAGATCGTCCATACTCAGCCCAGTCCGGCCCCATACTCGCGCTCCAAGATGCCCGAAACTATACCGACACCCGCTCCCTCATGCCATTAAGCACCGAGACTGTTTCGCTGACCAGATCGGCCATTATGTCCGCCGCCGGTCTGGATTCGTTCACCATTCCGGCGCCCTGGCCGGCAGGATTGAATACCAGGTCGTATCGCTTCGAGCGCTCCGCCGAGGCGTTGAAACCCGACATAAGCACTCCCTGGAGCGGCATCGGCAGCATGTCCAGTCCCGAGTTCTCCCACGCCTGCACAATCGGCCCCTGGTACTGGCGCGCCGTCTTTCCCGTGTAGGACCGCGAGATTATGAAGTCCTCGGAACGCCCATTGATGATCGTTTCCTGCTGGGCGTCGTAAATGCCGCACTCCCTGGCCGCCAGGAACGCGGTGCCCATCCACGCTCCCTCCGCTCCAAGGGCGAGCGAAGCCGCTATACCGCGACCATTCGCAATTCCACCTGCCGCTACCACCGGCAATGGCGACACTGCGTCAACGACCTGCGGAACGAGCGGCATGGTCGCTATGCGTCCGGTATGGCCTCCGGCTTCCGTGCCCTGGGCCACGATGATGTCCACGCCGGCCGCCACCTGTCTGTGCGCGTTGCGAACGCTTCCGACCAGGCCCATCACCTTGACGCCCTTCTCTCGCGCCATCGGAACGACCCAGGCGGGATCGCCAAGAGCGGCGGCGAACACCGCCACGTCCTCTTCGAGAATCATCTCCACCTGCTTGCGCGCCAGAGCGAGGCCCGTTTCGCCGGGCTCCGGAGGGTCGGCCTTCTCCAAGCCAAATTCATCTATCAGCGTGTCCACGAAAGCCGCGTGCCTGGGATACTGCCGCCTCACGGCCTCGAACTGCGACTCCGGCCTGGCGCGGTCTCCTCCGGTCTCCACGCTTCCCGTGACGACGGGCAGAAGCAGGTCCACGCCGAAAGGCTTGTCCGTCAATTCGCGGACCCTTCGGATGCGCTTGCGAAGCGCCTCCACCTCCATGCCGGTGCCGCCCATCACACCCAGGCCGCCCGCTTCGGACACTGCGGCCACAAGTTCAGGGGGAGTCCACCTGCCGCCCATTCCTGCCAGGCAGATCGGGTACTCAACCTCGAGAATGTCGCAGAGTCTCGTGCTCAATTTTGGTGCAGACATCATTCGCCCCTTTATCGTGAAATCGCGCAACGCGGATTGTAGATTCGACGCCTCTCAGTGTCAATTTGGACTATGGCCAGCCGATTTTCTGACAGTTAACTTATGCTTGCCATATACTCCAGCAGCTTATCGGGGAAGTTGATCGTCATACCGGCGGCGCCGCAGTCCACGACGTGCCTCATCAAATCTTCACTATATACCCCATGACAGCGAACGAAGAAACCGTGCCCACGGAGCGTATCAACCAGTTCTGCCGTTGTGATGTCGGCGCGAGGGTAAACCTGGTCCAGACCGAGTTCCAACGCCTGGTCAATAATCGAGTCATCCCACGAACTTCCGGGACCCAGCGGCACCAGCCATCCCGTCGTCAGTTCGGAGGCGTATCCCCGCGTCTCTTCGAGCCAGGGCTTCCAGAAAGACGTGATAGTGACATCTTCAGTCAGGCCGTGCGCCCGGACCATGTCAGCCGTCCTGCTTGCCAGACCTTCAGCGCGAGCCTTTATCTCAATGTGGAAGTGTAATCTTCCCTTGTACTGCTCGAAGATCTCGGCAAGCGACCGGATACGTTCGCCTGTGTATTCGGGGCCGAACCAGGAGCCGGCGTCCAAGCCGCGCAATTCGGCAAGCGTTCTGTCCGCCACAGCGCCCGCGGCGTCCGTCGTCCGGTCCAGTGTGTCGTCGTGAATCACTACGATATGGCCGTCACGCGAAAAGTGAACGTCCAGTTCTACATGATTCACTCCAAGTTCCAGGGCGCGGTCGAACGCCGCGAATGTATTTTCGGGAGCGTATGAAGAGGCTCCACGATGCGCGATGCAGAGAAATTCGCTCTCAGTCATTCAATCACCACCTGTCCGGTTTCGGATAACGCCAATAGGCGCGGTCTTTAGAATATGTCGCTCAGGTTGACGCTGAAACCCTTGATGGTGGAAGCGGTCACCGTGTCCCCCTCCCTGTATGTACCCGCAAGTTCGAGGCGTCCGTTTATAAGACGCATGACCCATAGAGTCCTTTCGAAGGGGTCTATCAGCCAGTATTCCTTGACACCGTGCCTGGCGTACAGGTCACGCTTGGTAACCCAGTCACGCCCGGTCGAAGACGGCGAGATGATCTCCACCACCATGTCCGGAGCGCCCTGTATGTTCGCATCCGTCAAGACGCTCTCGTTCTCTTTGGAGACGAAGATGAGATCGGGCTGGAGCGTGGTATGTTCGGACAGAACTACGTCGAATGGGGTGAAGAATACTTCTCCCAGGTCTTCGTTCTCCACCGTACTAGCCATTCGCCAGCCCAGTTTTCTCTGCGTCGTCTGATGCGCCCTGTTGGGGGAAGCGGCCATAATCAATACTCCATCTATCAGTTCGTAGCGTTCGTCCTCCGGCGTCTTGCGATAATCTTCGTATGTCAGCTTCACTGCCGGTTTTGTACTGGTGACCATGATTGAACCTCCTGCGCATTTCGGCGCATCCGCGCTAATCCTCTTACAGTCTATCACCCCAAGCCCGCGCCTTCAGTCTATAATGCGGGAAGAATTATAGATTACCCAAGGAGGACACCATGGGCAGGCTCGACGGCAAGGTAGCGATCATCAGCGGCGGCGCAAAGGGACAGGGCGCGGTGGAGACCGAACTCTTCGCCATGGAAGGGGCAAAGGTCATTTTTGGCGATGTCCTGGACGACGAGGGGAAGAAGGTGGAGGCCAAGGTCGCAGAATTGGGTGGGGACGTCGAGTACATGCATCTTGACGTTACCAGCGAGGACGACTGGCAGCAAGCGGTCGAGCGGGCCGAGAGCAAGTACGGCAAGCTGGACATACTCGTCAATAACGCGGGCATCTCGATGCGACACTCCGACATAGATGTGTCCTCGGACGACTGGGACACGATGATGGATGTCAACGCCAAGGGCGTGTTCCTCGGCGTGAAGTACGCCGTCCCGGCAATGCAGAGAGCGGGCGGCGGCTCGATAGTCAACATATCCTCGATAGCGGGAATCCTTGGCAGGCCGCTCGCTTCGCCCGCCTACAGCGCATCCAAGGGCGCGGTGCGTGTGTTCACCAAGTCCACGGCCGGCCGCTTCGCAGGCGAGGGGATCAGGTGCAACTCGATTCATCCGGGCCCCATAGACACCGACATGATACGTTCCGCGACCAACTCGGTCCGCCCCGAAACCCGTGTCGGAGAGATACCCATGGGGAGGCTCGGCCAGCCCGAGGACGTCGCCTACGGCGCCCTCTACCTCGCCTCCGACGAATCCGCCTTCGTAACCGGCTCCGAGCTTGTTATAGACGGTGGGGTCTCGAATATCAGGCCGTAACCGCGACACAGGAAAACTTCGCCCCGCATCTTGCTATTCCCGCGCAAGTCGTGGGGCGTCAGCCCTTCTCCACTGCGTTATACCATAATCGGACAATGCTCAAGCAGGCCGAAGCCGAAAGCCTAATCGCAATCGAAAAGCGGTTCGAGGACAGGATTGACTTCGTGTACCTTCCAGAACCCGGCGAAAACCTGACATTCACTCTGGTTTCGCTGGACGGGCAGGAGTCGTTCCTGCTGGATATTAGGCAAGGGCAGTTGGAGGAGACAACCCCTGACAAATGGAGATTGCAGCTACGATACGGAGACGAGGTCCTGGTTCGCCTAGAGACAGAAGGGCCGGAGCACCGCAACCCAGATGACGCTCCAAACAGGCGTCTATCCAGATATGCGGGTCGGAGGATCCCAACTCCTCATATCCAGATGTACATAGAAGGTGCAGACCGTCCATGGGCGTTTCCTCCACCGGACGAATTTACGGCGATGGATGATATAGCGGTGACCTGGCGGGAGTTTCTGGATTACTGCAACGTTATTGAAACTCCAACACTAATAGGAGGCGTATGATATGGACAAGCCAGATAGCGAACAGATAGTTCAGCAATACACTGACTGGTTACGTAGAGAGTTCAGGACGAATTCCTACGATAGTGGCGTCTGCGAGATAACGTTGCCTTTTCTGAACAGGCGAGGGACTTATCTTCAGGTCTTTGTGAGCAAGACCGATTCCGGTCTGACGATCTCGGATGAGGGCGAGACCATCGGCGACTTGAGATTCTGTGGACTGGATATAGACACGAACGCCAGGCGAGAGATGCTGAACCGCATATTGCGTTCGTTCAGCGTTAGACTGGAGGGAAAGGATGAGTTGCGGACACTCGCGTCCGAGGATAACCTGCCGCATCGCCTGAACGAACTCGCGCAATGTATGCTGGCCGTTGACCGAATGATATACTCCACATCCCCCGAGAAAGTCGCACGCATCGCCGAAGAAGACTCCCAGGCCGCCCGTGACTCCAAGAACAAACCCCTGGCCGCCACCCCAAGCTGATTCACCGCCCAGGCCGCGCGCAAAAGGAATACCCGCCTCCACCATATCCTCCACATACAGCGCAACCGCCTCCCTGACATTCGCCAGCGCTTCCTCATAAGTCCGACCCCACGTATGACATCCGGGCAGGTCCGGACAATATGCGTGGTAGGCTTGTCCGCCATCCTCGAACTCATCCTCTTCCACTACAACCTCGAATCTGTATGTACTCATCGGCCCTCACCTGCCTTGCTGCGCTTAGACAATCCCCACGCTCCTATATCCCGTACAATCCCTCAGCATTCCCGGAAAACAGCGCCCTCCGCTCCCCCTCGCTGAAGTCCGCCGTTATCTCGTCGTAGGCGTTTACTATCGTGTCGTAATCGCTGAATAGACTGTCCACCGGCCAGTTTGTGGCGAACAGGCTGCGCTTGACCCCAAACGTCTCGATGCAGTGCAGGACATAGGGACGGATGCTGCCCACAGTCCAGTCGTGGTCGGCCATACCGAGGCCCGAAATCTTGCAGATGATGTTCTCCGCGGCAGCGGCGGTCTGCATTCCGCGCTTCCAGTTCTCGAAATACTCCGGCGTTCGCTCCTCCGGCACTCCGGCATGATCTATGACGATTGGGATGTTGGGAAACTTCGACGCCAGCGCGACCAGCTTTTCCATGTCCTGCCACTGCGCCGCGATACTGGCTATGAGGTTGTACTTCTCCATCAGAGCGTAGCCCCTGTGGAAGTCGGGTTCTACCAAGTAGTCGCCGTAAGAGAAGTCCCGGATTCCGCCCATGTTCTCGTACTCGCAGTGGCGTTCGAGAGTCGCTTCGACATCAGGGGCTCTCAGGTCTGCGTATGCGACTATCGCCTGCGGAAACCCGGTACGGTCAGCGGCCTCCTGGAGCCATTCCGTCTCCTTGACCGGATCTTCCGACCCGATTGCCGCCTGGACATGGACCGCCTTGGTCACATTGGAAGCACGCGAAACTTCGATGAAGTCCTCGGCCAGCCAGTTGCGTTCGGCCAGCTTTCTCGGCAGCGTGCCGAGTGATGGATGGACCACGTCAGGCTGCCAGTGAGCGTAGAACAGTTCCGGGTGCTGCATGTCATAGAAGTGTACGTGGGCGTCAACGAACTCCGGCTTGTCCATTCTCTTCTCCTATGATGTAGTGACCGTCGCTTCTGTCACACACCGCCCAGGATCCGCTTCCATCAGAACCTGCGGCCTGTGTCCCGTGTGAATGAAGTCTGCCAGCAGCTTGCCAGACATCGGCCCGCGACCGAAGCCCGAACTCGCCAGCCCGCTCACTATGTAAAGATTCTCGCGCGAGGGTATGCTACCGATGATCGGAGCCCCGTCCATCGAGAAGGGCATCAGGCCCGACCACGTTCGAGCAATCGGCAAGTCGGACAGCATCGGTATCACCTCGGATGCGTGTCCCTTGTTCACCTCGATTCCGGTGTGCTCGACCGCCTTGTCGTAGCCCGTCATCTCCCTGTCTCCGCCGAAGATTATCTCACCGTTACGGCGTTGTCTGCCGTACAGGTGGCGCGTTGCCCGTACTCCATCCTTGTGCGTCAGTTCGGGCGGCGTGTCGGCGTCCGCGCCGTCATCCACGCTCCATGAGTGAGCGGACTCCACCGACGACTGCGTTAGGAACACCCTCGGCGGCAAAATCTCCGTAGCCCACATCTGGCCTCGTACCGGAACGATGGGAATTTCGAGACCCAGCATCCTGCCCAGCGGTCCGCACCACGCACCCGCCGCTATCACCAGAGATTCGCATACGAACTCGCCCCTGTCCGTCTCGACCGAGTAGCCGCCTCCCGAACGGGGAGCGACGCCTGAGACCGCGTGATGGGTGAATATACGCGCTCCCGACCTGGCGGCGGCGTCCGCGAAAGCGCGCGTCGCCCTGACAGGGTCGGCCTGGGCGCGGAGCGGCGTGTACATGAATCCCAACAGGTCGGGATTGGCCTCCGGCTCCATCGCACGCGCCTCTCTCGTCGTCAGAAGTTCAACCTCGAACCCCTGGGAGCGCATCTCCAGAACGCGGTCTCGCATGTAGTCGTACTGCCCGGGCGTGTGAATCGCGGTCAGCGAACCCGACTGGCGGAACTCTATGTCGTAGCCCAGGTCGAGCTGCAACTCCTTGAACAGTTGCAGGCTGCCCATCGTCAGGTACGATCCGAGATCCGGCATCTCGCCCCACCCCGTCGCGCCTATCTGGCCCGCGTTCACGCCGGAAGCCTCGGACGCGATCTCGCCTAGCTCGACGAGCGCGACATCCCGCCCAAGCCGGGCAAGGTATAAGGCGGTGGAAGCTCCCGCTATACCGCCGCCTATTATCAATACTTCAGCTTCTATCGCCCCGTTCGCCCTGCCGCGAACCATTTCTAGGCTCCCAGGGTAAGGTTGCCGTCATAGAGCAGCCGTCCCTGCCGCTCCGTGAACGCGCGAAGCAGGTGTCCCTCCCCCGTGGTCACGTACAGCGTGGACAGGTCTTCGCCGCCGAACGTGCAGTTGGTGGGCCTGTCAACGTTCAGCGGATGCGTCTCTATGACCTCGCCGGACGGTGAGAATACGTAGATCATCGGCCCGGGGCCGCTCTCATAGAATCCGGCGGTCGCCACTATGTTGCCCTCGACGTCCAGGCACATGCCGTCAATGCCGCGATGCTCGCCAAAGTCGTGAATGACCTCACCGTCGCCCAGGGACCCGTCCTCGTTGACCGGGTAGGCGCGAAGCTCACGCTTCTCTTCGGGCAGCCGTCCGCTCTGCGCCACGTACAGCGTGTTGTAAGCCAGCGAGAACAGCAGCCCGTTCGGTCGGGTCGTATCGAACGTGACGCGGTTGATGGACCACGAGCCGTCGTCCTGGGGGTCCAGCCTGTAAACCGAGTCGTGGTCCAGCTCCTTGTTCGAGCGGTCTTCCGACCACGAGCCGCCCGCGCCTTCGTAGAACGGGTCTGTGAACCACACGCGGCCCCTCGGGTCTATCGCCAGGTCGTTGGGCACGTTGAGCTTCTTGCCCTCGAAGCCGTCCGCCAGTACGGTCGCGCTGCCGTCCGCCTCATATCGCACCACTCGCCTGCCGCCGCCTTCGCACGCGAACAGCGTGCCGGACGGATCGAGCATCAGCCCGTTGGCGCTGTTGGTGCCTTCCTTGTAGATGGTCGAAGCGCGCGACTCAGGGTCGTACCGCATTATGTAGCTGTACGGGATCACAGTGAACAGCAGGCCGCTGCCGTCCCAGGCCGGGCCTTCCGATGTGCCGCCGTATGGTCCGTTTACATTTGTGAAATTCCAAGACATATCTGCCTCTCAGTGTTTAGCTTTTATTCTACCATCAATGCAAAGGTGTGGTGGCTAGATAACCTCGTC
>DAOULF010000173.1:0-7845 GCA_034420555.1 Dehalococcoidia bacterium | reverse complement strand
CTGAGAGGGGTAGGCATTGAAGTTGGATTGGCGGAGTCACCCCCATCCTAACCTTCCCCCGTCAAGGGGGAAGGGACTTTTGCCTACCCTTGTGAGCCCTGAGGGAGAGGGGGTTTGCTGATCGGTGTTCGTAGCTGGCTGAGTATTTGCCTACCCTTGTGATCCCGTAAAGCGGGGAGGGACTTTTGCTTACCCCTTTCGACGAGGTTATCCATGGTCATAGTTGTCGTAGTCCTTCTTGTCCGGGATCTTTACGCTGGACTCAGCCCACGCTCTCCTGATTTCCATCTCCTCGCGGAACTTGGCGGCTCCGATCCTGGCCTGTTCCCTGGTGATTACCGGAGGCGGCTGGGCGTCTATGATGTCCCACATAGACAGGTCTTTGCTCCGCCATTCGGCTTCCACCGCCTCGCGTTCTTCAGGGGTAGCCTGTTCGGCGATACGCTTGATCTTCTCGATAACCCTGGCGATGTTTTCCGGGGAATTGAGGTATGCCTCGCGCTCTTCGTCAGATTCCCATTCGGAATCATCAGTTATCAGTTCGGAGGTGTGGGTTCCCGCTTTCGGAGACCTTTGCGTAACCCTGTCCCACTTCGTCGCGGATGTCTGGGTAAATGAGTAGATGGGCGAATTCATAGGTGGGTAGGCCGCCCCTCCACCCCTGGATTCCCGTTTTCACGGGAATGACGGTAGTTGTGCAAAGGTCTCCTTTCGCGGGAATGACGAGACGAAAATGAAAAGACCCTGTGTCTGAACCGGGGAAGGGGGAATCTGAGCGACCTGCTGTGCTACTATTGGCGCATCCTTGATTCGGAACCGGACACTGGCCCACCGATACTGTATAACCCCATAAGACCCAACCGGGAAGGAACTATGCGCAACTATCTGACTCACCTGGAATGTACGTACTGCAACGCCACATACTCGGCTGATGAAGCACAGCGCCTCTGCGCAGAGTGTGGGAAGGTATTGTACCCGCGCTATGATCTGGAAGCGGCAGCCGCAAACCTGCACAGGGCTGCGTTGAAGGACAGGCCGGCGAATATGTGGCGGTACTTCGAGGTTATGCCAATCCGGGACCCCGTAAACGTGGTAACGCTGGGAGAGGGGTTCACGCCCATATTCAAGGCGGAGCGGTTTGGGCCTGAGATGGGATGCTCCGCTCTATACATCAAGGACGAAGGGGTGAACCCGACGGCCTCTTTCAAGGCGAGGGGGCTGTCGGCTGCGGTGTCGAAGGCGAAGGAGCTTGGCATCGAGAAGATAACCATGCCGTCGGCTGGCAACGCGGCGGGCGCTATGACGGCGTATGCGGCGAAGGCGGGAATCGAGTCGTATGTATTCATGCCGAAGGACGCGCCGGAATCCAACCAGAAAGAGGTCGTGATAACGGGCGGCGAACTGAACCTGATTGATGGGCTGATAAGCGACGCGGGCGTGTTGAGCCGGGCGCGCGCCGCCGAAGAGGGGCTGTTCGACGTGTCCACCCTCCAGGAGCCGTACAGGGTGGAGGGCAAGAAGACGATGGGGTATGAGATAGCTGAGCAGTCGGGCTGGACGCTGCCGGACGCCATCATATACCCGACGGGCGGCGGCACGGGGATAGTGGGGATGTGGAAGGCGTTCGCGGAGATGGAGGCGATGGGGTGGATCGGCTCTCAGAGGCCGAAGATGTTCGCGGTGCAGGCGGAGGGGTGCGCGCCCATGGTCCGCGCGTTCGAGCAGGGGACGGAGTTCGCAGAGCCCTGGGAGGACGCTCACACAATCGCGCCCGGAATCCGGGTGCCGGGCGGCATTGGGGACTACCTGATATTGAACGCGATACGGGAGAGCGGCGGAGGCGCGCTAACCGTGTCCGACGATGAGATACGAGACTACATGGGTCGCGTGGCGCGGTCGGAGGGTATGTTCATCTGCCCTGAAGGGGCCGCGACCGCGGCGGCATTGGAAAAGCTGCTGGCGGACGGGCGACTCGACGAGGATGAGAACATACTGCTGCTGAATACGGGTTCGGGGTTGAAGAACCTGGATCTGGTGTAGGTCTCTTGGCTGAGAGGGTATGTATTTGTCCTCACCCTAGCCCTCTCCCAAGGGGAGCTGAGAGGGGTAGGCATTTCACCCTCACCCCAGCCCTCTCCCTAGGGAGAGGGGGTTTGTTGATTGGTGTTCATGGCTGGCTGCAAGTTTGCCTACCCTTGTTAGCCCTGAGGGAGATGGGACTTATGCGATGCTCTTGCAGTCAGCGCACTTCTATTTCGGTGATGTAGGGGGCGTGTACGCTGACCGAGGTCTTCATCATCATCTTGATGAGGTCGTGGGTGGGGACGCACTCGGGGCACTCTTCGTTTACGCCGGGGGTGTAGTTGATGACGAGTTTGCCGCCGCTCGCCTCGACGAACTCGATAGAACCACCCTCGGAGGCGGCTACGACCTGTACGTTTCTGAGGATGTTGTCAATTCCCGGGTCGGTGTTGGTTGTCATCTTGCGCTGCTCCTGAGATGTGAATCGCCATAGTCTAGCATGTATTGGGCTGGGGCTTCAGCCCGACGTGGATGGCGACCGTGCCGAGCGCGAGTTTTCTGGCAGTCACAGCTTTGAGGCCGGCGTCCTGCATCGCCTGGGTCAACTCGGAGGCCGACATGAATCCCTGGGCGGACTGCGGAAGATAGGTGTAGGCCTCGCGGTCTCCGGCGAGCGCGCCGCCTATCCAGGGAGTGACGTATCGAAAGTGGAACCTCGCCAGACGGCTTATCGGGCCTTTACCGTCCTGCCTGACTATCTCCAGAGATACGACCCGCCCGCCCGGTTCGACCACGCGGGCCATCTCGCTGAGGGCGCGCGGCACGTCTATGAAGTTGCGTATGCCGAAACCGACGGTCGCGCAGATGAATGAATCATCCGGGAACGGGAGGTCGTGGGCGTCGCCCTCTGTGAAGCATACGGAGCCACTGACGCCCTGCCGCTCGGACTTTGGCAGGCCGAGTTCCATCATTTCGCGGGTGAAGTCGAGGCCGACTACCGAGGTCACTTCCGGCCTTCTGGCGAGGTCGAAGGCGAAGTCGCCGGTGCCGGTGGCGACGTCCAGGGCCCTGCCCCGCAGACCCTCGACCGCCATTTGGGTTGCCATGCGACGCCAGGCGTAGTGTCTGCCGCCAGACATGACCGAGTTCATAAGGTCGTAGCGGCGCGAGATGCGGGCGAACATCTCGGTTACGTAGCGCGCCCGTTCGTCGCCTTTAAGTTGCGCCAATGGCTGCTCCCGTCAAGGGGGTATATAGTCCGGATTATAATTCAACAGGTGGCTTCTGGTGGGACGACTGGAGAGCAACAGGTGAAAAAGTCACCTGCTGGCACCTGCAAATCACCTGCATTAGCTATGGAGAAGACTTTTGTCTGCCCGTAATTTCCATCTATATGAATTCATGTTTATGTATGTGACGGCGGGATTCGCGCCAAACATGAGGATATTGTAGCGTATCGGATATATGTATGTATAGCGAAATGGGAAACTGGCGGGAATCTTCACAGAAACCTAACAGAGGCTTAATGTGGGGTTAACAATGGGGCTGTATACTTGTAGTCAAGCAGTTACTGGACATTACTCCATCCCCTTCCCCTGCTATACGGTCCGCTGAAAGGCCACACCAGCGGACCGTATCTCTTTGTTCCGAAACTTCTATCGCATATCTGATAGAGTATATGCAGCCATATTACAGAGGGATATACCAATGCGTATCAACAGCAGCGACGTGGTAGCGCCGGAGAGTTCAGTGAGCGTGTATGACGCTATCTTTCGACGGCGCAACGTGAAGGAGTTCACGGGCGAGCCGGTCTCGGACGAGACGCTGGGGCGGATATTCTCGACGGCGGTCTGGGCACCGAATCACCGGCTTACGGAGCCGACGCGATTCTTCGCCATCCGCAAGGACAGCGCGATGCGTCATAAGATCGCGGAGGTGGCGTGGCAGACGACATACGACGGCGTGGCAAACCCGAACCCGGCGCAGAAGCAGAGGTCGGCGGACGCGAGCAAGGAGCGCGTGCTGAACGCGCCAGCGATGGTGTATGTGTACAGCCTCACGGGCGACAACGAAGAGGTCACCCGGGAGAATTACGCGACGTCGTGCTGCGCGGTGCAGAACATGGCGCTGGCGGCGGTGGCGGAGGGCCTGTACATGGACTGGAGCACCGGAGGTCTGACCAAGCTGCCGGATTTGGCGCGGACGCTGGGGGCTGACGAGGAGTGGACGATGGTGGGAGTGGTGTTCATAGGGAAGGCCACGGAGGTTCCGAACACTCAGCGTATGCCGCATTCGGAGGTGGTGTCGTGGTTGGAGTAGGTGGTTAGGCGGGGGGGTTTTCGCCCTTACCCGTCGAGGGCTGAGAGGGGTATGTATTTGCCCTCACCCTAGCCCTCTCCCTCTGGGAGAGGGGACTTTCTATTGACATTTCGAGGGCTGGAGAGGGGTAGGCATTGAAATTGGACTGGCGGAGTCACCCCCATCCTAACCTTCCCCCGTCAAGGGGGAAGGGACTTTTACCTACCCTTGTGAGCCCAGAGGGAGAGGGGACTCTCGACTGATGTTCTTTGGACGTCCCTGGCGGAATGGCAGTGGTGGCGAGGCTACAGGCCGAGTACGCGCTTGGCGTTTTCGAGGAGTATCTTGGGGCGGACTTCGTCGCGGATTTCTAGCTGGTCGAAGCCGGAGAGCCAGCGGTCGGGCGGCAGGTAGGGGAAGTCTGATCCGAACAGCACCTTGTCCTGGAGGCGGGTGTTGGCCTCGTTTATAAGCTGCTGGGGGATGTACCTGGGCGCCCAGCCGGACAGGTCTATATAGACGTTGGGCTTGTGCAGCGCGACGGCTATCTGCTCCTCGACCCAGGGCCAGGCGGGATGCGCCATTATGATGGTGAGGCCGGGGAAGTCGGCTGCAATGTCGTCTATGTGTGGTATCGGAGCCGCGTATTTGAGTTTCATGCCGCCTCCGCCAGGCATTCCTATGCCAGCGGCGGCGAATCCGGAGTGGAAGAGGACGGGAACGCCAAGCTCGGAGCACTTTTCGTAGAGCGGGTAGAAGCGGGTGTCGTCCGGGAAGAATGCCTGGTGGATCGGGTGGAGTTTCAGACCCTTTAGACCAAGCTGTGTCACGGCGCGTTCTAGTTCGGCGACGGCGCGGTCTTCTTTCCAGGGGTCCACGGTGGCGAACCCGATGAACTGCTCTGGGTGAGCGTTGACGAGTTCGGCCACGTAGTCGTTGGTGTCGGGGCTGTCGCCGGTTACTGTTTCGGCGTCCACGGAGAATACGACGCCCAGGATGTCCCACTCGCTGTAGCGAGTGTAGAGTTCCTCGGCGAGTTTGGGCGGGTCGTTCAGGCGGAAGTAGTTGCGCAGGCTCTCCTCGATCACCATGTCGGGGAGGCCCGGCTGTCGGGGTATGTGGACGTGCATGTCTATTGCGCGCATGGAAGACCTATGTTGTCTGAATGTGGATACCCGCTTTCGCGGGTATGACGGTTGGGAAGAAGACAGGCTGTCAGGATAATAAGGGCGACTCTTGTGGTCGCCCTGGGGAAATTTCGCCCTCACCCCAGCCCTCTCCCTCAGGGAGAGGGGGTTTGTTGATTGGTGTTCATAGCTGGCTGCAAGTTTATGAGCCCATCAAGGGAGAGGAGGGCTGTTGAGATGGACGATGCGTTAGTTGGCTGCGTGTTCGTACCACTCGTCGCCTTCTTCGCCGGGTTCGGGGAGGACCATGCCGCCCTCCATGGACCAGGATGCGGGAGACTCTCTGATCCTGCCAGCGACTAGTTCGGATGATACGCCGGTTATGTTGATGAACGCACCTGTTAGATCGTCCAGGAGTTTCTGCTTGACGTCATCGGGGCGTCCGGCGCGGTTGCCGCCATCTACGTAGTAAGGCGTGGGGTAGTCGGAGTCCGTGCCTTCGGAAACTTCATCGAACACGACGTGGACGAAGCTGCGGGGCGCGCCCGTGCTTCCGCAATGAATGTCGGTGAAGGCGGTGGCGACTTCCTGTCGCTTCTCGAACGGGACCGAGTCTTTGGGAACGATACATCGGTAGAATGGCATGACGGTCTCCTTTTTGTTTATTTACTGTCTGTCGCGGGCGGATACGACAAGTTCGTCCACCGAGCATCCGGTGACCTGCATCCACATATCGCATATCTGCTGCATGAATTCGACACGCAATTCCTGTTCGCAGCCGGCCGGTACCTGACCGCGCACGAGGGAAGTGGTGGACAGTTCACCGCCCCTGAATCCGAAACTGTGAGGTATCTCCGTGAACTGTACATCTACATCGTCGGCGGACGCGCCCATTACGGACACGCTTATGCGCGTCAACCCTGAAACGAGTTCGGGGCGGATGCTGTCGGGTATGACGCCTTCCTGCACGGTGCAGTTGAAATCAATCATCGTGACTCCTCGACTTACATAGCGGACTTGGGTCGGCGGCCCCTGCGCTTGGGTTCGGGGCCGTCGCCCTTGTCCCAGAAGTAAACGACGTCGTTCTGGCGGGTTATGACAAGTTCTCTGCCAGTCAGTTGCGCGGCGGTCGCCAGCCGACGCCTAATCGCGGCGGTGGTTTCCTCCGCGTCGGCGGTGAGCTTGCCTGCCTGATCGGGTTCGCGCTGTTCGAGATACTCGATGTACTTGCGTATGAGCGCGCCGCGCTTGCCGGTAAGGGTCAGTTCCAGTTGTGCATCGTTCATTGAAATAAGCTCGAATGTCGCCATGTCTTTAGCTCCAGAGTTGTGATCTAACATATCGTAAGATTTATGCGATAAATATGCAACATTTTTCGCAGGAACGGCTGAATTATAGTTCATCCTCTCCCTTGGGGAGATGAGAGGGGTATGTATTTAACCCTCTCCCAGAGGGAGAGGGGACTTTCTGCTGACATTCATAGCCGCTTTACTCATTTGCATACCCTTGTAAGCCCTTGGGGAGAGGGGATTTTCAACATACGAATGACGCATAGCCGGGACTTGGGGACTTTTGCAATCTTCTCTTGTAAATCAGTGAAGTCCGTTATTGCCGGCGTCTTCAAATATGGAATTAGCGGCGAACTATTCATTGGAAAGACGTTTTATCACTCGCGGCAATAACGAGACGAGGTTTCGAGCCTACTGGGACTCGAAGCGACCGTCCCAGTGGAGTTGGCGGAGTTGTTTCGGCATGTGCTGTCGGAATAGTTCGGCACGCTGTATCAGGGCGGCGAGCCAGTGACCGGTGGGAAGGAACTCGGCGGCCTCTGCTGAGGTCATCCATTTGTGTTCGGAGTGTTCGGCGCTGAGCGACAGGCTGGTTTCGTCGGGGATGGAGCATCCGAAACTGATGCCAACCATGTCGTTATCCGGGGTCGGTTCGCCTCGGTAGAAGTGGGTGGTGCCGAGGATGCACTCGATACGCACGTCCACGCCGAGTTCTTCTTTCGACTCCCGCTGTACGGCATCGGCGAAGCCCTCGCCCTGGTCTAGTCTGCCTGAGCCGGTCTCCCACTCTCCGGCGGCGAAGTCCTTGTCGGGGGAGCGTCGGAGCAGCAGGTATCTGCCGTCGCTGCGCCGCCATACGAGGAAGCCGACCATGGCTATGAAGCGGCCTATGGGCATTGGGGGCCTCCGCATTTATTATAGCCACTCGTTTAGTAGTCCGCCTTCTCGTTAGGGACACTTGAGAAGGGTAGGCATTTCACCCTCACCCCAGCCCTCTCCCTGAGGGAGAGGGGGTTTGTTGGGGGAATCTTGGGTCACGTTTACGTTGTGACCGCGCCTCTGGAGGCGGAGGAGACGAGCTTGGCGTATTTGCCCATGACGCCGGTGGT
>DAOULF010000172.1:0-8151 GCA_034420555.1 Dehalococcoidia bacterium | reverse complement strand
CACCACCTTGGCGATAGTATCCTGCGAAGTAACGGGCTGACCGGTCAGGGTCGCGCCCGCCTGGACAACGGCCCCTATGTCGAAAGGTCCCTGGATATCGTCGCCCGGGTCGTAGTTGACCTCTTCGGGATGCGTCTCCAGCCAGCTTGCGGGCGTTGAGCGTGTAAGCGAACTGTATGTCAGGTATGTCGGCAGGTCCTCAAGCGGCAGGATCGGCTGAACCGCAGTCGCGTCCGTGAAGAAGACCACGTTCAGCTGGTCAACAATCTGGATGTTCGTAAGGCCGCTGGACACAAACTGCGCGTTGGAATTCTGGGCCATGGGCGACTTGGCTTCGCCGGCCACATTGCTTATCAGGTCGGCGATTGGGTCGCTGCCGATGAGCAGCCCCCACTCCGCCAGAACCTGGCGGTAGGTATCCGGCGAATCCGGATCGAGCAGCGCTACTATCTTGCCGCCTCGAATCAGATAATCCATTACCGCGTCCATCTCATCGGCGTCGAGGTCGCGCTTCGGTCCGGCGATTATGAGGACCGCCGCGTCCTCCGGCACGCTGCCGTCCTGTTTCAGGTTCAGAGCGCGGACTTGATAGTTGTCCCTTTGCATCCCCTGAAGGGCGAAGTCAAGTCCCTCCTGGTCGGTCTCTCCGGTCGCGATGTCCCTGCTAAGAGCCGCCTCCTGGTGTCCAGTGAGGTAGTAGATGCGCTTTTGCTGAACGCCGGTGGCGACGAGGATTCCGGTTACGAAGTCCTGCTCAGTCAAGTTGAAGACGCTTTGCTGCGCTGAAGTCTCCATGTCTTCGAACACGACCACCGGATAGTCGCGCACGTCATACTGCACGGCGACGCTCCGGTTCAGTTCAGGATCCACGAAGCGGTAGGTGAAATCGGAGCTGCGTCGTGAGAACTCGTTCAGCAGGTCTTCCGCCTGCTGCCTGTCGAAGGCCGACCTGGTGTCGCCCGGGACGAAGAAGGCGTTAGCCCTTACGGGCTTTTCCAGCGCCTCCAGCACCTTTTCGGTCTGCTGTGAGAGGCTGAATACCCGCGTGGCCGTAACGTCAATGCGGGTCGGGCTTCTGAACAGCAGGAAGTTTATGAGAATCATGATTATGAAGAACGCAATCGTCATCACGGCGATATTGGCGCCGTAGCGACCCTGTCGTCCCGCCATGAAGACGGCGATTGCGCGCGGGGAGAGAACGAGCGCGATGAAGAGGAGCACGAGTCCTATGATCAGGACCGAGACCGCGAAATTGCGAAGTTCGTCAACCGTCAGGAAGACGACGATACCGGCGACGGTGGCGATCAAGCCCACCACCGCTCCGATGGCGCTCCAGAAGCCGGTTGATTTGAGTGAATCTACGAGATCGAGGCTCAGAGCCGCTCTTCTGTCAGACTGCCTAGCCAATTATCGCCACCTGCGCGTTTCCAGAGATCGAATTGTCAAGAAGATGAAGACTGCCGTGAGGGACAGGAAGAAGACGACACTCGAAGTATCAATCACTCCGCGACTGAAGTCCGCGATCCGCTGGTTCATGGACATGCCGTCGAGGATCGAAGAGGCCAGCCCGGTTACGATGCCGCCTATGTAGTGGACATACGACAGCATCAGCAGGATTGCTATGCCCACCACGGCCGCGACGATCTGGTTGCCCGACATGGATGAGCCTAGCATACCTATCGCCAGCGCGGCTGCGCCGTACAGGACAAGCCCCAGGTAGCCGCTGAGCACCGGCCCCGTGTCCGGCTCGCCGAACACGTAGAGGAGAAGCACGTAGTAGAAGGTCACCGCCAGGATCGCAAGAAGTATGAGCAGGCTGGCGATATACTTTCCGATTACTACCTCCCAGTCCCTGACGGGAGACGTGAGCAGCAGTTCCAGCGTACCCAGTTTCTGCTCTTCGGCGAGCAGTCTCATCGTAAGGAGGGGAGCCAGGAAGATGATGAAGAAGCCCGCCCATTCCACGATTCCGCGAACGCTGGCTTCCGCGAAAGGAGCGGTGACGTCGAAAACGAAGAAGACGCCCGTGAGCGCCAGGAACATCGCGCCGACGATGTAGGCCGCGGGCGTGGCGAAGTACAGCTTGCTTTCTTTCATGGCAATGTTGAACGTATTCAATCTTCGTCCTCGGTCGTTAGTTTGAGGAATATCTCTTCCAGAGACATGGTTACGGCCTCGAGCCTGTGAAGCTCCCAGCCGCTCTCGATGACCTTCTGGGCGAGACTGGCCCGAATCTCCATGCCCGACTCCGATTCCACCCGGTACTGTGGAATGACCCCGCGCTCGATGTTTATGCGGCGAACTTCCTCCACGCCTTCGACGCTTTCCAGCGCTACGAGGACCTCTTGTTGGGGGCCCTTTACCTGGAGATCAACGCGTTCCCTTCCGAGAAGGCGCCTGGCGAGATTTTCCGGCTCGTCGGTCGCCACTATCTGGCCTTCGTTGATGACGATTACCCGCTCGCACAGCTGGCTCACCTCCGGCAGGATGTGGGTGCTGACGATGAGGGTGTGGTCTCCGCCGAGGTCCTTGATCAGCTGGCGCGTTTCGACGACCTGGATCGGGTCAATTCCGATGGTGGGTTCGTCCAGCACCAGCACGTCGGGTTCGTGGAGGATTGCCTGCGCGATTCCGAGCCTCTGCCTGAAGCCTTTGGACAGTTTGCCTATGATAGAAGTGTAGTAGTCCTCCAGGTGGCAGATCTCGACCACATCGTCAATGCGAGTCCGGATCTTGTCCGAGTTCATGCCGCGCAGCTTGCCCATGTAGTCCAGGTACTCGCGGACGGTCATCTCCGTGTAGAGCGGCACGGTTTCGGGAAGGTATCCGATATGCCTCCGCGCTTCGAGAGACTCGTTCACGATGTCGTACCCGGCGATTGACGCCGAGCCGCTGGTGGGCGGGATGAACCCGGTGATCACCTTCATGGTGGTGGACTTGCCGGCGCCATTGGGTCCGAGGAAGCCGACGACTTCCCCCTGCTCAACTCGGAAGTTGATGTCCATTATCGCCGGAAAGTTTCCGTAGTATTTGGTTACGTCGCTGACTTCTATCATGGTGTTACGACGTCCTGTTCATATATTTCGAGCCGGGTGGACTCGATTTCTTTTACGTTCAACAAGCCTCTTGGGATTCACCCGTAAGGCGCTGAACGAAACCCTACGGATTCTAATTGATGCAGTTTGAGCTAATCAAGACCGATGCGACGGCCCGCAACGCATTGACACAATTCTGGGCGCGGATTACCCTTTCTCCATCGAGCGTGGCCTGACCTTGCCCGTGAGGAAAGGATTCTCCGACATGAACATCGGCCACATCATGTAGGCGCCGCGGGCCGACTAACGCGCTCAGGCCCACCGAGGTTCATCATGACCACCCTGAAAACAGCCGCAGCGACGCGGGCGCCGGGCCGCTTCCGATTCCCGGACCCGCCCGAACATCCGCCCGACAAGATGACCAACTTCAACAAGATGTCCCTTACCGGCAACGTCCACTACCTGGCCCTGCGCCTGGGCGATCCCGAAACCACGCTGGTGGCCGGGGAGCACTACATGAGCGCCGAGTTCACGCGCGACATGACGGGTCTGCGCTATCCCGACCTGCTGGTGGCCTTCGGCGTGGACCCGGCGGCATATTACCGGAGCAACGCCTACGTGATTTCTGAGCAGGGCAAGCCGCCGGACTTCGTTCTGGCGGTGGCCTCGCCGAGTACCTGGCGGGAGGACGCCGGGCCGAAGCGGGAGTCATACGCCGCCATCGGGGTTGGGGAATACTGGCGATTCGACGAGACTGGGCGATACGGCGGTCGCCTGAACGGGGAGCGGCTGGTGGACGGCGAGTATCTTCCCATAGAGATCGAGGAATTGCCCGACGGCGGCCTGGAGGGATACAGCGCTGCTCTGGACCTGTACTTGCGCTGGGAGCGTGGAGAGTTGGTGTTCTGCGAGCCGGACACGCGAAGTCACATCGCCACGCTGGAAGATGAACGCGCCGCTCGCCATGCCGCCGAAGCGCGCGCCGCCGCCGCCGAGGCGCGTGTCCGCGAACTGGAAGCGCGACTGCGCCGCCGGGAACCCTGACGCTCCGACGGACTTGCGGGATCTGCCCCGAGCGGTATTCTTTACACGCGCTGATTATCTGCCGACCGTCATTCCCGCGAAAGCGGGAATCCACCCTCCCAGTAATTATTGCCAGCGCGTACTATGAACACCGTGTCGTGTTGTACGGCGTCCGCCAGTAGTGATAACCTAAGTTCCCGCCGACAGTGGAGGCGGCAGACGCGCTATATGGAGTGTTCTTCAGTTGCATCTTGTGATTGACGGCTATGGCGGAGATTCGGACTCCCTCGCGAATGAGGAGTTGATCTATCAATTCTTGGGGGACTACCCGGACCGGATTGGCATGACTAAGATTTCCCCTCCCCAGGTTTACACATATCACGGCAAGAAGCCGGGAGACTGGGGACTGTCCGGGTTCGTTCTAATCGCTGAGAGCCACATAACCGTTCATACCTTTCCCGAACGCGGCTACCTGAACGTGGATATCTTCTCGTGCAAGCAGTTCGACGCGCCGGCCGCTCTCGCCGCAGTCAAGCGGATGTTCGGGCTGTCCGAGGTGGACTCCTGCCTGCTGGACAGGGGGCTGGAGTACATCGGCGACAGGGAGACGTATTCGGGCATGGTGCGAGAGCGGATGGGCCTTCGCGCGACCACGGTCAACGCTGAGTAGCGCCGCCGTGCCGCGATCCGAATATCAATGGCAGACCTTCCTGGATACTCCGCCCGAAGAGCACGTTTACGAAACTTCGCGGTTCGTGGTGATTCCCGTCCCCTACGATAGTACGACGTCATTCAGGTCCGGTTCGAGATACGCCCCCGCCGCGATAATTGACGCCTCCCGCCACCTTGAGGACTTCGACGTCGAGCTGGAGATTGATCCCTCCGAGCGAGGGATATACACATTCGCAGAGGTTTCGCCAGATCTGTCGGGGCCGAAGCGGGTTGTAGGGCAGATCAAGTCGCTTGTGGGCAAGGTCCTCGCTGACGGTAAGACGCCGGTCGTGCTGGGCGGAGAGCACACGCTGACTATCGGGGCGGTCGGCGCCTGCAAAGAGCGCTTCGATGACCTGACCGTCCTCTATCTGGACGCGCACGCCGATCTGAGAGACTCGTTCATGGGCACGCGGTGGGGACACGCCTCGGCGGCGATGCGGGTTTCGGAGATATGCCCTCTGGTCGAGGTTGGAGTTCGCTCCGTCAGCGCCGAAGAGCACCAATTCGCCAGATCCGTCGGGATTCCGGTCTTCTACTGGCCTTGGCGCGGCAGCGCCGAAGAGCTTGTGACCGAAGTCTGCGGGCATCTTTCATCCAATGTGTATGTGTCCATAGACCTGGATGTCATGGATCCGTCTATAATGTCGGCAGTCGGGACTCCGGAGCCGGGCGGCATGACCTGGTGGGATGTTACGTCCATGCTCAGGCGGGTCGCCGCCAATTCAAACGTGGTTGGATTCGACATCGTTGAATTGAGTCCCGAGGAGGGACCGGTCGCCTGTTCCTCGACGGCAGCCAGGCTTGCGTACAAGATGATGGGATACACGATAACCGGCTGATAGTGAGCGCATGGTACAATTATCCATGCTGGACGGAATCAAACGAAAATCCCCTCCAAAAAGTCCCTTCCCCCGTCAAGGGGAAGGATAGGATGGGAGTGATTAGGATGAATGCCTAGTCACTGAAATTAAGTGAGTCGGATGGCATTGAACAACAAGCTGATATACATGGACAACGCGGCGACCACTCCGGTCAGGCCGGAAGTCGTGCGCGCGATGATGCCGTTTTTCAGCGAGTATTTCGGCAACGCCTCCAGCATATACGAACTTGCCCAGCAGAGCAGAGGCTCCGTGGACGATGCCAGGCGCGCGGTGGCGCGGTCTCTCGGCTGTCGGGCGAGCGAGATCGTATTCACGTCAGGCGGAACAGAGTCGGACAACGCCGCTCTCAAGGGGGTGGCCTTCGCGCTCAGAAACGTCGGCAACCACATCATCACGACCGCCATCGAGCATCACGCGGTGCTGCACGCCTGCCACCAGCTGGAGCAGTTCGGATTCGAAATCACGTACCTGCCGGTGGACGAATACGGACTGGTCGAACCGGACGACGTGGCGACGGCAGTGACCGGCCGCACTATCCTCGTTAGCGTGATGATGGCCAACAATGAAATCGGGACTATCCAGCCGATCTCCGAGATTGCCTCGACCGTCGCGCGGGCGGCGGAGCACTTTGGCCGCAAGATATATATGCACACCGACGCGGTCCAGGCGGTGGGAGCCATCGAAGTGAACACGCGCAGGCTGGGCGTGGACCTTCTCAGCCTTTCCGCGCATAAACTTGGCGGTCCCAAGGGCGTCGGCGCGCTCTATATCAGGCGCGGGACTCCGTTCGAGCCTCTGATAATGGGCGGAGGACAGGAGAGGGACAGGCGTTCAGGCACCGAGAACGTTCCCGGGATTGTGGGACTGGCTGAAGCGATGCGCCTCGCCGACGCGGAGCGCGAACAGGCCTCCTCGCATACTATGAAACTCAGAGACCGTCTCATTCACGGTATCCAGGAGCGAATGGAAGGCGTTCGCCTCAACGGACACCCTGCGAAGAGGCTGCCCAATAATGTGAACGTGTCATTCGAAAATGTGGAGGGTGAGCCCATTCTGCTGGGACTCGATTTCGCGGGCATCTGCGCTTCGAGCGGATCCGCCTGCTCATCGGCTTCGCTGGAACCCTCTCACGTACTCACGGCGATAGGACTGCCCGCGGATCTGGCGCAGGGCAGCCTTCGTATTACTGTTGGAAAAGACAATACCGACGAAGAAGTTGATTACCTCCTGGAGACGCTGACCGACCTCGTAAACAGATTGCGAGCGATGCCATCGTTATCGGGGGTCTAGTGTGATTGGGAACATACGACGAAAATATATGCAACACTACACTGACACCGCAAACTCAACCCGAAAGCCGGTTATCCGAATATCGCCGTCCTTTGCTGGGCTGCTGAAGTATAGATGCGCAGCCATGATCATGTTAGGGGTTATGGCGCTGGCGCTGGTTGGATGTTCGAGCGACCCCGACGTAGTTGGAGTCCGGGGCCGGAGCATCGAGATACACGCCAAGAGGCCGGTGGTAGGCGAGAAGATCACTTACCAAGCTCCCGGCGGCGATCAATTTTATGTATTCAGGCCCAGGGCGTCCAATCGCCAGATGGCGGCGGTGTGCGTCACTGTCGTCAATCGCACCAGCACCGTCATGCCGCTCGAAGTAAATCCCGACGCGGCCAGGCTCGGAAACCGGAGGGGAGAGAGAATTCAGGCGTTCGATCCTTTTGAAAGCTCATCCATAGTGGATTCGGCGGATGATGATTCAATTCTGATGGACCCGGGAGACGAAGAAGACCTGAGCAGATGCAAGCAGTTGCTCTGGGGCCAGGTCCAGCTCGACCGCAACTTCCAGGTTTCGGGCTGGATGCTGTTCGACGTGCCGAAGGGGCTGACGCTTGGGACGCTGTGGTGGGACGAAGTGGATGAGGTCGTGCTGGACTACGTGGAGTATCGCAGGCGCTGAATCACGTTCCGCGAACCTGACATTATGCTGTCGCATCTAATATAATGAACTAGAGAAACCCCAACCCATATTCAGATTGGAGCTAAGCATGGCCAATACGTTTGTAGTTACTGATTCGACATTCCTGGACGAGGTGGTCAATTCCGATACTCCCGTAGTCGTTGACTTCTGGGCGGAGTGGTGCGGCCCCTGCAAGATGATCGCGCCTATTGTCGAGGAGCTTGCCGGCGAGTACGAGGGCAAGGTCAAGTTCGCCAAGATGGACGTTGACTCTAATCCGCAGACTCCCATGCAGTTCGGCATTCGCGGCATTCCCACGCTGCTGATCTTCAACGGCGGCGAGACTCCTGTTGACCAGGTAGTTGGAGCGCTCCCCAAGTCCAGAATCAAGGAGAGGGTTGACCAGGTTATCGCTTAAAGTGGGTAGATAACTGAAATAGGTCATCCTTCAACCGTGCCCTCGCCTTTATGCAGAGGGCTCGTTCCTTTACACCGCCCGGGAGCGGATAGGGCCTGGTGGCTCTCGCGGTCTTCAAAA
>DAOULF010000171.1:0-8647 GCA_034420555.1 Dehalococcoidia bacterium | reverse complement strand
CCAGTGCAGGCAAGCATCTGAACACACTCGATGAATCCGGGTGCATTGCCGAGCACCACCATAAAGAGCCATCTTGACCAGTTACGCAAAGGTCTCCTTTCGCGGGAATGACGGTTAGTGGTTGTCGTATGTCATCTTCATATAGATGTAGCACTAGTTACTTTGCTTTGGTTGCACCATCCCACTATAATCTTTGCGAATTCGCCAATTGCATCCTTAAAGAGGTTGAGCAGCTTTGGAATACGGAGAGTTGGAAGCAGGTCAGGTCGTATCCAGCCACAGCTATTGCCTGGATTCTACGCTCGTTTCCGACTATGTGGAAGCCGTTCAGGATGACAGCGGGCCCTTACTCGATACCGGGGGGCTTGAACTTGTCCCCGCTATGGCGGTTGCGGCTCTCAGCATGAGGGGCATGGTCGAAGATCTGAGAATCCCGGGGGGAACTCTCCACGCGGGGCAGGAATTTGAGTTTTCGGGCGCGGTCGCCGTTGGAGATTCCGTAGATTGCGTTGCGACGCTCGCTCAGAATTCGGTGCGCGGCGACTGGCGGTTTCTCATCGTGGAATGTCTGGTATCGGATGCAAGCGATAAGAACATCATGAAGGGCAAGAGTACGATTATGATTCCTGCCGATCTGGGTCCGCGCGAGATGGAACAATGACGCAGAAAGGGGACCTGCTCCCGACTATCGAGAAAGTCATCACGCAGGATCAGATCGAGAAGTACGCGCGCGCGTCGGGCGACTTCAATCCCATACACATTGACCATGAATTCGCGGCGTCCACGCAGTTCGGCGGGACTATCGCGCACGGCATGATGGTCGCGGCGACCATATCGGAGATGATGGCGGCGGCCTTTGGACGAAACTGGCCTGAGAGCGGCAGTATGAAGATAAGATTCCGTTCGCCTGTGAAACCCGGCCAGCGAATCACCACCCAGGGCAGTGTCCGTCGTGTTGACGCGGTGGACGGCATAAGCAGAATCTCGTGTACGGTATCCGTTGTGAAAGAAGATGGAGAGACCGCCATAGCGGGACAGGCCGAGGTAAGGCTTTCCGCAGGCTCAGAATAATCTTCGAAGGAGAAGGCTCAGTTGGCTTCTGAGAACGAAATCTTGAGAATAGCCGTGGACGCTATGGGAGGCGACCATGCGCCTTCGGAAGCTGTAAGGGGAGCCGTGCAGTTCGCTTCAACCGGGCAGGGATACGTGCTGCTTGTAGGCGATCCCGAGACTCTACAAGGTGAACTGTCCCAGTACGACTCCTCCCGGCTCCCGATCCGCGTGATTCCCAGCGAGGGAGTCATACATGAGGGCGAGCAGCCCGCGCTGGCGCTGCGTCAGAAGCCCAAGGCGTCGGTGTTGGTAGCCACAGGCCTCGTAAAGCGCGGCATGGCTGATGCCTGCGTGACGATGGGTTCTACGGGCGCGGCGATGGCCGCCGCCGCCGTGATACTCGGACTGGCGAAAGGCGTGGAGCGTCCGGCTCTGGGAGGGCCGGTGGTTGGGATTGCGGCGGAAACCTGCATCCTCGACCTAGGCGCGAACGTGGACTGCCGCCCGCGCCAGTTGCTCAGCTTCGGCGCGATTGGGGATGTATTCGCCCGTTCATTCTGGGGACACGAGAATCCTCGCGTCGCGCTCCTGAGCGTGGGTGCGGAGGCTGGCAAGGGCAACCGGCAGGTGAGCGAAACGACCGAGATGTTTGAGCAAAGCGGTCTGAATTTCATAGGAAATATCGAGGCGAACGACGTGCCGAAGGGGGCGGCTGAAGTTGTGGTGTGCGACGGCTTCGTTGGCAACATCGTTATGAAGCTGACCGAGGGGCTTGGACAGCAGCTTGCCGAGCGTCTGAGAGAGAGTCTTAGCGGCAAGCTGGCTGAGGCGGATCTGGATGCCCTGATGGATGATTTCTACGGGATCAATAACGTGGTTGAGACGCGGGGCGGCGGACCGTTGTTAGGCGTGAACGGGGTGAGTGTGGTCGGACACGGATCGGCGCGCGCGGACGCCGTGGAGCGCGCTATCGACATGGCGAAACTGGCGGTGGATACCGACTTCATTCCCCGGATGAACCGGCAGTTGGAAGAGCTGGAATCGAGGCTCGAAGCCTAGGTTCTGTTGACATTTGATGTTTCAGCCCTCTAAATGATCATAGCGATAGCAAAGTCAGCTATATTCCAAACTTCTGGATTGCCGAGCGGCGAGCCCTTCGGGGTTCCCGTTTTCACGGGAATGACGAGAAATGTCAACACGGCCTAATTTATTGATCGAATTTCGATAGAACCGACGTACAGGCAAGAAACAGTTTTTAGGAGTCGGCAGGAGGAATCTTGGGCAAGTCTGACATAAGCGAACGATTCGCGCTGGTGACAGGCGCGTCTAAGGGAATTGGCAAGGCATCGGCGCTGAAGCTCGGTGAGCAGGGCGTCAATGTGGCCGTCAACTACAACAGCTCGCAGGCCGAAGCCGAGGACACGGTTGATCAGTTGACCGCGCTCGGTGTACAGGCGTTTATCGTGAAAGGCGACGTGAGCAGCCTGGACGAAGTGTCGAACATGGTTGACGAGGTAACTGAGCGGTTCGGTCAGATTGATATTCTGGTCAACAACGCCGGCATCATCAGCGACAGCCTACTTATTCGCATGTCCGACGAGGCTTGGGATGATGTCATAACAACCAATCTGAGCGGGACTTTCTACTGCACGAGAGCGGTACTGCGAGGGATGATACGCCGAAGATGGGGGCGCATCATCAACATCGGCTCAGTGGTCGGAATCCGAGGCAACATAGGCCAGGTCAACTACTCCGCATCCAAGGCCGGGATAATCGGGTTCACCAAGGCGCTGGCGAAAGAGGTGGCCTCGCGCAACATAACGGTCAACACCGTAACCCCCGGTTACATCAACACCGATACCGTTGACGTGCTGCCGCAAGCTACGAAAGACCGCATCATGACCTGGATTCCACAGGGGCACTTTGGCGAGGTTGACGACGTGGCCCACATGGTCGCGTTCATCGCCAGCGAGAAGGCGCGCTACATGACAGGCCAAGTCGTCAGTATTGACGGCGGAATGGCTATATGAGGCTCGACGGCAAGGTCGCGCTGGTCACCGGCGGATCGCGCGGAATCGGCAAGGCAATCGCGCTCGAGTTCGCCGGACGCGGAGCAGCCATCGTCTTCAACTACCTCCGAAACCATAGTGCCGCCCGTGAGACCCAGCAAGAGATAGAAGCGCTTGGCGTTCGCTGTTTAAGGGTGAGAGCACACTTGGGGGATGAAGACAAGATCAGCGATCTCTTCGCGGCGATTGATTCGGAGTTCGGCAGACTGGACATTCTGGTCAACAACGCCGCTACCGGCGTTCAGCGTCCCGCGATGGAACTGGAATCGAAGCATTGGGACTGGACCCTCGGTGTCAATGCGAAGGCGGCCTGGATGTGCGCTGTCGAGGCTGCGAAGCTGATGAGAGACGGCGGCCACATCGTCAATATCACAAGCGAGGGCTCTCGGCGTGTGCTGCCGCTGTACTTCTCCGTCGGTGTGTCCAAGGCGTCGCTGGAGGCGATAACCCGCTATCTCGCGGTTGAACTGGCTCCTATGAACATATCGGTCAACGCGGTCTCCGGCGGCTACGTGGATACCGGAGCGCTGGACCATTTTCCGACGAAAGAGGAGATGCTGGAGGCGGGCAAGGACACTCCCGTAGGCCGAATGGTCACCGTGGAAGACATAGCCAAGACCGTCGCCTTCCTATGCTCCCCGGACGCCGAGATGATACGCGGCCAGATCATCGTCGTTGACGGCGGAGTGACGCTGAGGTCAGGAGGGTAGTTAGACTCGCGTCAGTCGTTGTCGTCCGGAGGACGGACATCTCTGACGACAGCGGTTACGGACGCTCCATCCGATTCCACGGTAACCTGCGCGCCATCCTCATAGTGTCTCTTCCTGAGAAATGCGAGCGCGATTCCAGGCGCGGATGACGTCACCTCGCCTACTGCGCTGTCGTCAACGATAATCTGAGACCCTGACGCTATCTTTGTCCCGTCGTCGAACTCCAGGCGGCACATGAAGCGCTGTACGCGGTCGTAGGTGTTGAGGCGCGCTACGACCTCCTGCCCGATGTAGCAGCCCTTGTTGAAGCTGATGTACGGCTTGAGATTGGCCTCGAGCGGGTTGCGGTCTTCGTTCATTTCGGCGGGGTAGGCTGCAATAGCCTGCTCGATTCTGAGAGTGCGGAAGTCGTCCTCGTCCAATGTGTTCAGGCCGAAGTCGGGCATGGTCCTGCCAGAGTGGGCGATGACCCGGTAGGCGGCCAGTTCACCGAGGTCGGACCGAGTTACGGTGACCGCAGAATCGCCGTCTCCGGTCTGTACGTGGCTTAGATTGTCGTCAAGCGAGCCGTCCAGCCATCCTTCCTCTGCGAGCAGATTCGCAGCCTGCCCGCCTATGTACAGACGCTCCGACGTTCCGTCCGTAACATCCTTGACGCTGACGTCCTCGATGAAGGTGTAGAAGTCTATCCACTCGGCCACCTTTTGCTGGGTACCGGGACTCGTAAGAACCAGCAGGTCGTCGCCTCGGTGCAACACACGCAACAGGTCTATGATGCGTCCCTTGTTGGTTGTGAGAACGCTGTTCATCCCCTGGCCAGGCTCTAGCTTCTCCAGATCGTTGGTGGAGAGGCGGTTGAGAAGATCAACCGCGTCGGAGCCGGACACTACCAGCCTTCCGAAGTGGCTCATATCGAACAGGGCCGTCTCTGTCTGAAGGCGAGATGTGAGAGTTTGTGGAGCGGCGGTCGTGGTCACAATGGTTCTCCATGAAATCAGAGACGCCGCGTCAATTGGCGCGGCGTCGAGTGTCGGTATTCAGTGTTGTATGTGGGTTAAACGCTGAACGAGGTACCGCATCCGCAAGTCGTCTTGGCGTTCGGGTTGTTGAACACGAATCCCTTGCCGTTGAGTCCGCCTGAGTATTCGAGCACAGTGCCAGCGAGGAAGATGTAGGACTTGCGGTCAACGAACAGCTTCATGCCGTATTCCTCGATCACCTTGTCATCTTCCATTGGCTCGTCTATGAGGTCGAGCACGTAGGTCATGCCGGCGCATCCGCCTCCCTTGACGGCAACGCGCAGGTTGGAGTCCGGCTTGCCGGACTGTTGGGCGAAGACACGCACATGGTCGGCGGCCTCTTCAGAGATATTGATGGTGAGAGGAGAAGGCATCGTCTTGGTTGTCATTTTCCCACGCTCCCGGAAGTTTGGTAATGCTGTTGCTGAATACAGGATAGTGAATTCACATAAATTCTACAATGAATGGGGTCCGGGGTCAATTTGGTTGTGATTCGTTGATGCACTCTTCCAGGAGGGCGAAGGCGCGGGCGGCGAATACCCACATATTGGCCTCGCGGTCGGAGTCGCCGGTCTCGACGGTGATGACGCGCTCGACGGGGCCGCTGACGGCTATGCAGGCGTGTCCCGCGTCGTCGCCGTAGCGATTGCCGGTGGGTCCGCTCGCACCCGTCTCACTGAGAGCCCAAGTCGTGCCGAGCATCTCGCGGACGGTGGCGGCATTGAGCGCAGCGTATTCTTCCGTGCTGGCTCTCATACCCTCCATGGCCTCGTCGGGGACGTCCAATAGTCCTTCTTGGGAAGCGCGAGTATATACCACAGCGCCGCCCAGGTAGTAGGCGGACGCGCCCGGAACGGCGACGAGGGACGCGGAGATCAGGCCGCCGCACGAGGATTCCGAAACGGCGATTGTGTCTCCCCTATCCTTCAGCAGTTGGCCGACTCTGACGGCCATGGAACTCAAGTCGGGCATGGGCATTCTCCTATCGTCTGAATCAGGATTTACAGGATATTCGAATGATCAGGATGTTTCGAGATTTTCAGATGCACAGCATTCGCTGCAACCCAGAGAGGCTTGGAATAGTCGTTCAGGTCAATTCGGGCATGACTTTTTCGGCGAACAGGGTGAGAGATTCTTTTATCTGTTCGTTCGGGATGCGTCCGCGACGGTTGAACTCCAAGATGCACTCGTTCATGCCGGGTAGCTGTTCCCGGAGGCTTCGCAACTGCTCGATGCAGCCCTGTGGGTCGTCGTAGATGGAGTAGCCCAAGGCTTGGTCGAAGTCCCAGGTCGCCCATCCACCCACTCCGCTAGTGAAGCTGTGCCTGGTGGTTCCTATTGATGACGCGGAACTATCCGGGACTGTATTTACAACGTCATCGTCGCGCCAGTTGAGGCGCATGAGATCGTGAGCCTTCTGCCTGGTCTCTGCTACGAAGAACGAAATGTTGACGTTGAAGGGTTGGGGCTGGCCGCTTCCGTCGTCAGGCTTGGCCGCTTCAAATTCGCGCAGCCTGTCAATCATGCGAGGCATCGGCTGGCTGAGAGTGGTGCCTATGACCCCAATTCCGAGTCCGGCGGCATAGGAAAACGTCTCGTCGCTGTTGGCGGCGAGAAGAAGTGGCGGGTGAGGCTGTTGCTGCGGGTGAGGAAGGACAGGCTGGTCTTTCACGCTCCAATACCTGCCCTGGAAGTTCACGCGCTCTCTTGTCCAGGCCATCTTCACTAGCTCTATCCCCTCGGCCACCCGCTCGCGGCTCTCATGTCCGCTTATGTCTCCACTCTGCCCGAATGTCTGGCCGGCGGGAGAGCCCCAGCGCCCTCCGAGGCAGAGGTGGAGCCTGCCGTTCGTCAGTATGTCGCAGGTGGCCGCCTGGGTTGCCATGTGGAGCGGATGATGCAAGTTGAATTGAGCGGCGAGAGTGCCGAACCTGATCCGTTCGGTATGCTGCGCCGCGGCACAGGCGACCATGAGAGGATTGGACATTGGCCGAGCAGGGAAGAACACCGACTCGGCAAGCCAAGCCGTATCGAAGCCCAGCTTATCAGCCAGGGCTATCTGCTCAATAGTCTCCCAATGTTTACGCGGCACTGTCGAGTCCACGAATCCAGGGACCTGCCAAAATGCTCCGAATTTCACGCGCTCCGCTCCTGACTTTCTGTGTGTTTAGCTGTCCATGTTTGCCAGGCTCTCAGTGAAGCGTACCAGCGTGGCCGCCGCCTGGTCGAGCAGGTCGCTTACCTCGGAGTCGGTTATGCTGCCCGATTCGTCCATGAAGTTGGCGACCTGTGGGAGTAGCACACGAGGCTGGTGCAGAACGTAACTCCCCTCGGACTCCAGGCTGTAAGAGGCGTGTACGTGCATCCTGGCACACGCCGAACGCCCGGGCCCTGTGCCTATGATGAAGAATACCTTGCCGTTGAGCAAGTTTCCGCGCCTGGACAGCCATTCCAGGGCGTTCTTCAGGGCGGCGGTCATAGAGCCGTTGTACTCTGGGCAGGCGACTATGACGGCGTCGGCTTCGCGAACGGCGTCGCGCAAAGTTTCGGCTTCGGCGGGAATACCCTGCGCCTCTACGTCCGGGTGGAACATCGGGACGCCGTTCAGATCGAAGTACGCGGTTTCGACGCCTTTGCCGGCGGTCTTGTCCAGCATATTCCGCAGTAGCTTGAGGTTCCAGGACTCCTTTCGGAGAGAACCGCATATACCGAGCATTTTCATAGAATTTCCTCGTAGGTCGTGATCAGGGCAACCACGAGGGTTGTCCCTACGGTATGTCGGACTGGCTTACAGAGACGCTTCGGCGACTCGCTCCAGTTCGTCGGCCACTTCTTCTTCGGTCTCTTTCAGGTCGGGGCGCACGATCACCCTGTTCGCTCCGGCGCTGAGGTAGTCCTGGGCGTTCTGGCGGTCGGGTGGCTGGCCGTACACGGAGATCGTGATGGCCTCGGGGTCGCGTCCGCGCTCCTCTGCGAGGGCGTCGAGCTGCCTGCGGCTGTCCTCGACCTGCTGGGGTGTGACGCGATTGGGCAGCCATCCGTCGCCGACCTCGACTATGCGTTGCAGCACGCGCCGGGCCATTCCGCCTATGAGAATCGGCGGGTGCGGCTTCTGCGCGGGCTTGGGGTACATCTGCACTGGCGGGAAGTCGTAGTAGTCACCGTGGAACTCGGCTTCGTCCTTCGTCCAGAGTTCCTTGAGGGCGAGAAGGGACTCTTTGGCCTGGGTCCAGCGGTGATCGAAGTCGCCGCCCATGATCTCGGTTTCCTCACGGTGCCAGCCGGTGCCGATACCGAGGATGAAGCGTCCGCCGCTGAACAGGTCCAGGGTGGATACGGCCTTGGCGAGCACCAGCGGGTTGCGCTCAGGAATCAGCGTGATGCCGGTGCCGAGCTTGATCGTGCTGGTGGCGCCGGATGCCTGGGCGAGCGCGATGTACGGGTCGGCGAAGTGGGCGTAAGTCCAGGGGATTACGCCGTCCTCGGAGCCCGGGAAGGGGCTGGTGGAGTGGACAGGCAGAACGGGATGCTCGGCGTACCAGATGGACTCAAAGCCAAGCTCTTCGGCCTTCGACGCCATGAATGCGGCGTTGACTTTATAGGCAGGCAGGGGTGTCGAGATTCCTATGGTCATGGGTGTTACTCCTATTGTCTGAACTGTGATTTATGGGATTTTTGTGATGGGCGGGATTTTCTGAGCGACGCGCCTTTTTGATGTTTGTCTGAATTACTGATGTTACGCACTGGGCAGGGCTTTTCGATTATTCAGACCTCGGCCTTTTCAGAGTCGTCGCGC
>DAOULF010000170.1:0-2729 GCA_034420555.1 Dehalococcoidia bacterium | reverse complement strand
CCATGAGGCGAGTTCGTCGCACCAGGCGGCGTCGAACTGGGGGCCTCTGAGCTGGTCGGGTTCGTAGCTTGAGAAGGCGAAGGCCATTGCGCCGTTGGGCCAGGTGAGTCTTCTCTTGGAGGACTCCCAGGTGGGCGTGTTCCATGGAGGGCAGACGGACAGGATGCCTGAGTCTCCCTGGATCATTATGTCGCGCACTTCGTGTGGAGTTCTGGCGACGAGGGCGATTCTGCGGGACGCGCCGGATTCGACGCGAGCGCGTACCCACTCGGCGCCTGTGCGAGTCTTGCCGAAGCCACGGCCGGCGAGAAGCAGCCAGATGCGCCAGGGGTCGTGGGACGGCAACTGGTTGTCCCTGGCCCAGAGGGGCCAGTGGAATTTGACCGTCGTAGAGATGTCGTCGGGCAGGCTCGGTTCCATAGCATTCAGGGTAGAGCGTCTCATCCTGGGCTGAACGGTCTTCAGATATTCGATCAGAGATTCGGAGTTATGCGGATCAACCGTCGTCGTAGTTGTCATGATCTTTCCTGGTTGGGATCTTTACATTGGATTCTTCCCAGAGTCTTTGTCGCTGAATCGCTTCCCTGAAGAGGGCGGCTCCGATTCTGGCGTGTTCTTCGGTGATAACAGGTTGAGGCTGCCGATCTATGATGTCCCACATGGAGTAGTCGGGCTTGCGGTCGGAGGGAGGCTCTTCCTCGAACTCTGCCGGGTCGAGGCTGGCTACTATCTCCTTTGCCATGGCTACGTAGTCAATGGGTTCGGCTTCTTCGTCAGAATCAGGATTTACAGGATGTATAGGATGTTCAGGATTGTCGGATTCGCCAACTTGCAGATCGGAGGCGTCATGGTGTTCTTCGGGCATGGCGTCGGATTCGGTCTGGGTTGGGACGCGCAGGTCGGCCTGGGTGGTCCGGGCGTAGGAGTAATCACGGTCGTAGGCGCGCGCGAGGATTTCGCGGACGGCTCTCATCCTGTGGTGAGGCTTGAAGGTGTCTATGCCGGTCTCTATGGCCGGAGTGCGTCCCTGCATGACGTCTATGAGCCATTGGGCGGTGGACGCCGGGCTTATCTCGACGCGGATGACCTCGGCGAGGGCGTCGTCGAATTCGGATGTCTCTTTGACATCGCGCCTGGTCTTCCTGGGGCCGGGCTTGTTGGCGTGGCGCTGGATGAATTGTTCTGCGTCGGGGAAGTGTCCGTGCTTGGTGAGCATACGGGCGGACTGGAGCCTGTGGGTAAGACGGACGTCGGGTATGTTCTGATCGAGGACGTCTTTGAGGAAGTCCACGATCTTGTTGCCGTTGTCGGTCTTAGCGTGAATGGCCAGGGCCAGTTCAGCTCTCGGGTCGCAGAACATAGTGGGTCGTGAACCTCCGTGTAGTATTCGGTTGTTAAGACTTAAGTGTATAGTTGCGTGTTTGGTTGGTGTATATGTTCGATAGATGGATACATGATAGCGGATATGTTCTGTGGTCGTCAAGGGCAACTTTGGGGGAATTGACAATTTGGAATTAGAAACTATCAATTATGGGTTTGGGATTGCGGAGCGGCGAGTCTCGCCCGCTCCCACCCCTGGATACCCGCCTTCGCGGGTATGACGATGAGGGGACCGACTAAGCTGATACAGGTTCAGGGTCGTGATGCGTTCTTTTTCGTGGCGACGGCGGTGTGCTATACTGCGGTAGTTTTGTGAGTGTACCCGCAATGCGGATGACGCTCTTTCGACGGCGGCTGAATCTGAGGGACTGAAAATGGCAGACGGTATCGAGATTATCGAGGGCGGATCCGTAACCTCTCCGGAGGGATACAGGGCAGGCGGAGTTTACGCGGGGCTGAAGAGCGTCGGTGAAGGCGTTCTGGACCTGGGGATACTGGTTTCGGAGCGACCTGCCGCGGTCGCGGGGACTTTCAGCAGGAACAAGATACTGTCGCCTTCGGTGACTGTGAGCAAGCGCCGGATCGAGAGCGGAGTTTCCAGGGGAGTGGTGGCGAACAGCGGTTGCGCCAACTGTTCGGTTGGCGAGCAGGGGCTTCTGGACGCGGAGGAGATGACGCGGCTGGCGGCGGCGCGCGTGGGCGTGAGCGCTGAAGAACTGTGCGTGGCGTCCACCGGGATGATCGGGGTGGAGCTGCCCATGGGAATCATCCGCGAGTCTATGGGGAGTGTTGAGTTGACGGATGAGGGCGGCGAGGCGTTCGCGCGCTCTATCATGACGACAGACTCGCGTCCCAAGCACATCGCGGCCACGTTCGAGGCGAACGGCCAGACGTACACTATCGGGGGAGTTGCAAAAGGCGTGGGCATGATCCACCCGGACATGGCGACGATGCTCTCTTTCATAACGTGCGACGCGAACGTGGAGCAGGGATTCCTCCAGGAAGCGCTCAGCAAAGCGGTCAACCTGAGCTTCAATATGATTGACATTGACGGGGACCAGTCCACGAACGATACGGTTCTGCTGTTCGCCAACGGCGCGGCGGGTGGGACGCAGATTGGGAGCGACTCGGAGGAAGCGGAGAGTTTCCAGCAGGCGCTCAACGTAGTCTCGATCCATCTTGCGAAAGAGCTGGTGCGCGACGGCGAGGGCGCCGGGCACGTGATGGAAATTACGGTGGACGGCGCGGTGAGCAAGGCGGACGCGGTTTGCGCGGCGCGGGAGATTTCGTCGTCGAACCTGGTGAAGGCGATGGTTCATGGACGGGACCCGAACTGGGGCCGCATAATG
>DAOULF010000169.1:0-20250 GCA_034420555.1 Dehalococcoidia bacterium | reverse complement strand
TGACCACATCTTCCAGTATGTCCCAGACCGCGGGCTGTATGCGCTCCGCCATTCGCTTCGCGCTCTTGATGTTGTGCGCGTAGCCCTTCATTACCAGCCGGTTCATGACGAACGGCTTGAACAGCTCGAGCGCCATGCGCCTGGGCAGGCCGCACTGGTGCAGCTTGAGTTCGGGGCCGGCGATGATGACCGAGCGACCGGAGTAGTCCACACGCTTGCCGAGCAGGTTCTGCCTGAATCTGCCCTGCTTGCCCCTGAGAAGGTCGGACAGAGACTTGAGCCGGTGGTTGTGGCTGCCCGCCACCGCCCGGCCACGCCGTCCGTTATCTACGAGCGCGTCCACCGATTCCTGGAGCATACGCTTTTCGTTGCGCACTATGATCTCGGGCGCTGAGAGGTCAATCAGCCTCTTCAGGCGATTGTTCCTGTTGATGACCCTGCGATAGAGGTCGTTGAGATCGCTGGTGGCGAATCTGCCGCCGTCTAGCTGCACCATCGGGCGAAGCTCCGGCGGGAGAACTGGCAGAGAGGTCAGAACCATCCATTCCGGCTTGTTGCCGCTGTTGCGGAAGGCTTCGACGACGCTCATGCGCTTGATGGCCTTCTTACGGCGCTGGCCGGAGGTGGACTGCATCTCCTCTCGCAGATGTTCGCGCAGTTCTTCGATGTCCAGCTTGCCCAGCACTTGCAGGACAGCCTCGGCTCCCATGCCTGCCTCGAATATGCCGGCGAACTGGTCGCGCAGTTCGCGGTAGCGGCTCTCTGTCAGAAGGCCGCCGACGCTCAGGCTTTCGAGATCGTCAATCTGCGAGGCGAGCTCTTCTTCAAGCTCGTCTCTCTTCTCGTCAATCTCGAGGGTGACCCTGTGGACCTCGGCTTCCAGGGTTCTCCTGGGATCGTCCGGGTTCTCCTCTTCGTCGTCCGTTTCGACCGGTTCGCCCATTTCAGCAAGCTGCGCGTTGAGTTCTTCCAGCTTGGCTTCGCCATCGGACTCGATCTTTTCGATGCCGTCGTCGAGCTCGTTCTGGAGTTCTTCTATGCGCATCGCCTGGAGCTCGGAGTCCACGTTGGTGATGAGGTACTGGGCGAAGTACAGGACTCTGTCCAGGTTTCTCGGGGACAGGTCCAGCATGAGGCCGAGCCTGCTCGGGGTCCCCTTGGAGAACCAGATATGAGCTACGGGCGCGGCCAGGGTTATGTGTCCCATCCGCTCGCGCCTTACCTTCGCTCGCGCCACCTCGACGCCGCAGCGGTCGCAGATGACGCCCTTGTAGCGGATCTTCTTGTACTTTCCGCAGTAGCACTCCCAGTCCTTGGTAGGGCCGAAGATGCGCTCGCAGAAGAGGCCGTCTTTCTCCGGCCGGAGGGTGCGGTAGTTGATGGTCTCGGGTTTGGCCACCTCGCCATAAGACCATATCCTGATCTGGTCGGGGGAAGCCAGGGATATTCGAATTGCGTTGAAATCGTTGCCGCCCAGGGCCATATTTACGCTCCATCAGAAGGCTGAGCCTTCACCCTTACTCTGGGGGTGGAGCCGACTTGAGAAGCCGGGCTTCACCCCTAACCTGTTTCCTGCGATTGGGGACGCGGACCCGCTAGTCGTCGTCGCCCGCGAATTCGGGATTCGCGGCCTCGACGGGCTGGTCGTCCGGCTGTCCGGTTTCCTCTTGTTGAGTCTCGCTTTCTATGACTGGATCGCCTGTTACCGCAAACGGGGACTGATCGCCCAGTTCCATGCTCTCGACGAAATTCGCCATCGAGATCACGTCGGCTATGTCGTCGTCATCGAAGTCGCCAAGCGACAGTTCTTCCGGCTCTTCGTACATCAATTCGACCGACAGGCCGAGGCTCTGCAACTCCTTCATCAGTACGTGGAATGATTCCGGGATGCCGGGCTGGATAACGTCCTCGCCCTTCACTATCGCCTCGTAGGTCTTGACCCTGCCGACGGTATCGTCGGACTTGACGGTGAGCATCTCCTGGAGGTTGTAGGCCGCCGAATAGGCTTCCAACGCCCACACTTCCATTTCGCCGAAGCGCTGGCCTCCGAACTGGGCCTTGCCGCCCAGCGGCTGCTGGGTGATGAGGGAGTACGGCCCCGTCGAGCGGGCGTGTATCTTGTCCTCTACCAGGTGGATCAGCTTCATCATGTATATCTGGCCGACGGTAATCGGCTGGTCGAACGGCTCGCCCGTCCGCCCGTCGTAGAGCGTGGACTTTCCGATGAAGGGCGCGGCAACCCGCTCGTCGCGATTGAGACGCAGCGCCTCCTCGCGGATTTCCTCGGCGCTCATGGCGGAGGTGTCCATACCCCTTTCATCCTGAAGCCAGATGCGGACGCTGGCCTCGCACGCGGCCCCTCTCTCGGTTTGTTCGCCGAAAAGGGTGTCATACTCATAGCCGCGCTCGGAGAGCCACTCGCGCACGACGTCGTGGTCAATCTGCCGGTCGCCGTCCCGTTCGATGGCTCTCGGGTCTGCGGCGCCGGACTGCTGCACGATCCATGCCTGTCCGAGCGAGTCCTCGATAGCCGTATCCGGCGCCCCGTCGAACACGGGGGTCACCGCTCTGAAGCCCAGAATGCCCGCGGCCCAGCCCAGGTGGGTTTCGAGCACCTGGCCCAGATTCATGCGAGACGGAACTCCGAGAGGCGTCAGAATGATGTCAACCGGCGTGCCGTCCGGCAGGAACGGCATATCCTCTTCGGGCAGTATGCGGGCGATGACGCCCTTGTTGCCGTGACGTCCCGCCATCTTGTCGCCCTCGGTAATCTTGCGAGTCTGGGCGACCCACAGACGAACGAGCTTGTTGACGCCGGGAGGAAGCTCATCGTTGTTGTCGCGGCTCAACACCCGAACTTCGATGATCTTGCCGCTCTGTCCGTGTGGAACGCGGAGGGAGGTGTCTTTGACGTCGCGGGCCTTTTCTCCGAATATGGCGCGCAGAAGTTTCTCCTCGGCGCTCAGTTCGGTCTCGCCCTTCGGGGTTATCTTTCCTACCAGGATGTCGCCCGGCCCTATTTCGGCCCCGACGCGGATTATTCCCTCCTCGTCGAGGTCGCGCAGGCTCTCTTCGCCCACGTTGGGAATGTCGCGGGTTATCTCTTCAGGGCCCAGCTTAGTGTCTCTGGACTCCACTTCGTGTTTTTCGATGTGTATTGACGTGAACCTGTCTTCCTTCACCAGCCGCTTGCTGAGGATGATCGCGTCCTCGAAGTTGTATCCTTCCCAGCTCATGAACGCGACCAGAAGATTCTGGCCCAGCGCCAGTTCGCCGTCGCCGGTGGACAGGCTGTCCGCGAGCACGTCGCCCACTTTCACCACGTCTCCCCTGCTGACGATAGGACGCTGGTTGACGCAGGTGCCCTGGTTGGACCGCACGAAGTTCATCAGCTTGTAGGTGCGATTCTCACCGTCGCCGTCGGTTATGACTATGCGCTCTCCGCTGACGTGCGTCACCACGCCATTCATGTCGGAGATGATTACCTGGCCGCTGTCCCTGGCCACGCGCTCCTCCATGCCCGTCCCTATCAGCGGGGGATCCGGGCGGAGCAGCGGCACGGCCTGCCTCTGCATGTTGGAGCCCATGAGCGCGCGGTTGGCGTCGTCATGTTCGAGGAACGGGATGAGCGCGGTGGATACGCTGACAAGCTGTATCGGCGCGACGTCCATGTACTCGACGTTGTCCGGGGACTCCATCAGGCCGACGCTCTCGCCCATGCGGGTCTCGACCCTGCTCTCGACGAACTGGCCCACCCCGTCCAGCGCGGCGTTCGCCTGCGCTATGTGGACGGTCTCCTCCGCGTCGGCGGTCAGATAGATCACATCGTCCGGGTTGTTGGAGACGTAGGGCCTCACCTTGACCATCTGCTCCGGCAGAGACGCTATCTGCGTCAGCCTGCCGTTTCGCCTGGTCGGTACGCCCCCGGCCCTGAGAACTACGTGGCCGTTCTCGCCAACCACGTCCTCGGTGAGGGTGCGGTCCTCCAGGTCCGGGTCAGTGTTGAGTATCTCGGTATGGACCTTTCTGTACGGGGTTTCGATGAAGCCGTAGTCGTTGGTGCGGGCGTAAGTGGCGAGCGAACCCAGCAGCCCGATGTTCGGACCTTCGGGCGTCTCGATTGGGCAGATGCGCCCGTAGTGAGAGTGGTGAACGTCGCGAACGTCGAAGCCCGCCCTCTCCCTGGACAGACCGCCCGGCCCCAGGGCCGACAGCCTGCGCTTGTGAGTGAGCTCGGCCAGAGGGTTGGTCTGGTCCATGAACTGCGACAGCTGCGAGCCGCCGAAGAACTCACGGACCGAGGCGACGACCGGCCTGATGTTTATCAGGGCCGCGGGAGTCGTGGTAGCGGGGTCCATCTGGGTCGTCATGCGCTCTTTGATGACGCGCTCCATTCTTATGAGGCCGACCCGCACCTGGTTCTGTATCAACTCGCCCACCGCGCGCACGCGCCTGTTGCCCAGGTGGTCAATGTCGTCAGGGTCCCTGACTCCGTTGTTGATCTGCACCATGCGGCGGAGAAGCTCTACGATGTCTTCCTTCGTCAGGGTATGTTCACTGAAGTCGTCCTCATTCTCCGGGTGGAGCTTGCGGTTGAGCTTATAGCGACCAACCCTGCCCAGGTCGTAGCGCCTTGGGTTGAAGAACAGGTTCTCCAGAAGGTCTTGCGCGTTGTCCGCGTTGGGCGGTTCGCCCGGTCGGAGCCTGCGGTAGAACTCCAGCAGCGCGTCGTTCCTGTCCGTTACGCCGGAGTCCTTTTCTATCGTGGTCTGTATGTAGCTGTGTTCGGAGTCGGTGTCCACGTCCTCGAACAGCGCCAGGATATCCTCGTTGGTCTCATATCCCAGGCAGCGGAGCAGCGTGCTGACCGGGGTCTTTCGCTTGCGGTCCACCTTGACGGATATGACGTCCCGGTTGGAGGTCTCGAACTCCATCCAGGCGCCCCTGTACGGGATCAGCTTGGCGGCGGCCAGTGGCCTGCCGGTGTTCGCGTCCAGATCCGTTGTAAAGTAAACGCCCGGCGAGCGCACGAGCTGGCTCACGACAACCCTCTCGGCGCCGTTGCTTATGAACGTGCCGGTGGAGGTCATCATCGGAATGTCTCCGATGAACAGTTCCTGTTCCTTTATCTCGCCTACGCCCGGCCCGCTGGACTTGATTTTCAGTTGCACCTTGACATAGAGAGCCGCGTCATAAGTCTTCTCAGACTCTCGGCACGCCTCTTCCACGTGCAGGGCGTAAGCGGCCTCGCGCATCCTGCACTCCTGGCACGCTTCACCCTTCGGGCACTTGGGCCAGGTGAAACTCTGGTCCCCAAGACACACCGGGGTGCATTCATTCTGCCTCGAGCTTGGGTCCCTGAGCCCGCATTCGCTGTTGTCACAGCACTCCAGGCACTGGGCGTGACTGTCCTTGGGACAGTCCTGGCTGGCATAGACCTTACCGCGGTGTTCTGTCCACTCAGCCTTCAGGTGCCGGGCGTAAGACCTCTTGGCCTTCAGAAACTCATCGCAGTATCTGCCGCTCTCCAGTTCGACGACGCAGCTTTCGACCCTCGAGCACTTGGGCCAGTCAAAACTGTGGTCTCCGAAAGTCAGTTCGAACCTGCCGCCGGGCAAGTCCTCTATGGGCGAAATCTCTCTGAAGAGATCCCGAAGCCCCTCGGTCTTGAAATGTTCGAATGAATCTATCTGAACCTGGATAAGGCTCGGAACGTCTATTATGGTGGGTATCCTTGAATAGGATCGCTTTGAAATGCTGCCATTCCGACCGTTGCTCACCTGCAAAGCGGTTGAGGTCATACGCTCTCACACTCCCTTGCTGAAAAAGTAAAGACTAAGCTGGCTAGTCCCTAAGCCGTTGATGATGAAGCTATGCCCTGTGGGTTGAGGGGGAATTTTGACAAACGCATATAGCGGTGTCGAAGATAGTAATGGTATGGAAAAGTGACGAGTAGTGGAAAGGGCATATTGCGACTAATAGCAGATTACCACATCAACCGATGAAAGTCAAACCTAATCTGGCCGCAGAATACGCAATTTCTGCGGCTGGGGGGCGTGAAGCGGGCGAGAGCGGCGGCTTGGCTAGGCTCCCGATGCCACTTCGGTCAGATTGTCCAGATGCCCTTCGATATAGCAACTCCCGAAATAGTACACCTCGTACTCGGTGTCGTCCCTGCTCTCGGTGTACTCGCGCCTGGGTGAAATGTCGTTATCAGTCAGATAAGACCGGACCTTGTCCTTGGCCGCCTGTTCATTGGGATCAAACAGCAGCAGAACGCGCTCCTGGCAACTATCCGTAGTAATCCTCTCTAGCTTCACTGACATTCACCTCCGAGACTGTTCGAAGCGCATTATAGCAGGATTTTCAGGAAATGGGGGAAGTGAACTCAGGTATTCTACGGGTCAATCTTTTCGATCCAAACTCATACAGTCTGTCGTGAGTCTGTCATAAATGTAACATCCTCTTACTTCTACGACACAGGAAGCCTGTCAGAAACTTTAGGGCCTTTGCAAAGTTGCTCCCGGACCTGGGACCGTCATTCCCGCGAAAGCGGGAATCCAGGTGGGAGGTGGGGTTGAATCTTGGACAACTCCGACTATGAAAGGGCCCTGCAGAAACTTTACGACTCATGCAGGGGGGGCCTCTGTGTTAATATGACAGAGAGAATTTCACTTCATATATTGGGGGAGGGACGGGACCATGAAAAGATTGCTTGGCCTTATGATGATGCTGGTCATTGCGCTTGCGTTGGTTCTTGGACAGAGTGGCACGCTCTTGGGACAGGATGGAGGCGAATCAAAGGAAGGCGCGCTTAATTCGCGCATCCCGGCAGCGGCTGAGGAAGAGGATGACGACGGCGACGACGCGAGCGATAGTCCGGATGATGAGGACGATGGCATCACCGCGACCGCGACCAATACGGCCACCGGAGACATGACTGCGACCGCTACGGCTACCGACACGGAAGATTCGCTGTCGGATACCGATTATACCGCCGACGAACTCAACACGGACAACGACGGCTACGATACCGACGTCAACACGGACAACGACGGAACGGACAGCGATGGCGTTGACACCCCTTATACCGATTACGACGGATTCGATACGCCGTCCACAGACTACGACGGCATTGACACTCCGTTCACCGACAAAGACGGAGTTGATACGCCTCTGTCCACGGACAATGACGGTTTAGCCACGCCATACACCGATTACGACGGGATTGATACGCCGCTCACGGACAACGATGGCTACGATACCGATGTCAACACAGACCACGATGGAACGGACAGCGACGGCATTGACACCCCGACACCCACCGACAACGATGGAACGGACAGCGACGGCATTGACACTCCCACGCCCACAGACAACGACGGCATAGATACTCCGACTCCTACGGATAATGATGGAACGGACAGCGACGGCATTGACACCCCGACGCCCACAGACAACGACGGCACAGACAGCGATGGCATAGATACCCCGACTCCTACGGATAATGATGGAACGGACAGCGACGGCATTGACACTCCCACGCCCACAGACAGCGACAGCATAGACACGCCTACACCCGACAGTAGCGTTGATACACCCACGCCTGACAACAGCGACGATAGTGATGATAGCGATGACGACAGCGACTAGTGCTACATCTAGATGACATACTCCAACCACTAACCGTCATTCCCGCGAAAGCGGGAATCCAGGGGTGGGGGGCTGGTTGCTATACGCCAGAAATATATGGAAATGGTACTAGACGATATGTCGGAATCACCCGCCGCCATACCGATACACCCTGAGGTAAGTTTTGAAGACCGCGACCTGCGCGGCATAGCCAATCTGTTCGTTGGAGATTGGGTCTGGCAGGCATATTGCTCACAGGTTGGCGAGCCTGAGTCCAGCCCACACAGAATCCGCATTCGCCAACTCAGCCATACCCCCGGCAGGCGCATGACGGTCACTTACATGGCCGAGTGGGACCCTGACGAATTCATTCCTCCAGAGAGTTTCGTAGTCGAACTCTATCGAGACCGGCCCGCCAGACTGTTCCGCTATCCCGAAGACCCTCATCTTCCCGGCCTGAACGAAGCGGCTTCTGCGGAATCAGCTCTCAGGCTCGTCAACAGATACGTTCTTGCGGTTCCGGCGCGGCGGCTGCGGGTGGACATGGTGCGATACAGGCCGGGCAACCGCGCGGTATTGCGCCATCGCATTGGCAGAATCAGGTTCTATGTCCGCGTGGTGCGTCCTCCCACTGTATCTCCCTTGCTGGATGCCGCCGAACTCACCGCTCACTCCGGTTTCGTTTCTCCTAGAGTCGCTGGCTGCTGGCATGACGGCGGCGTTGTATGGCTCTCGGAGATACCCGGCAGAAACCTGCGGCAATATATAAGACGCGGGAATCAGCCGGACCCGCACCTGCTTCTCAACGGCCTTGAAAAGCTGTGGGACACTCCAAATCGGACAGAGGACGGCATCCGTCCCTTCAATCTCTCAGGCGCCTACCGGCGAGCCGGGAGAGTCTTCAGACGCGCGCTGCGGGAGCATGAGGCCGGGCGTCGAACATTATCCGAGGCTGCCAAGTCCCTAGATCCGTTCGTAGAGTCCTGGAGACCCTCGCATATCGCTCATAACGACTTCTATGACGACCAGATGCTGATACTGCCCGATGGCGATATAGCGCTGGTGGACTTCGAGGAGACCGGGCCCGGCGACCCTATGCTGGACGTGGGCAACTTCCTGGCTCATTTGCGCTGGGGGTATCAATTCGGGCGAGAGCGCGAGTCGGAAGCGAGGCGAGCATACCATGAGCTATTTCAGCGCACCGCGCTGGAGCGATTCGGGTGGAATGAGCGAGAGTTGGCGCTGCGCGAGGGAGTCTGCTTGTTCAGGATATGCACGAACGCCATTCGCCATCCTCAGCCGGACTGGCTTTGCAGGTTGAATGCCGGACTATCTCTCGTGAACGAAATCATCCGGTGAATCGAGCCAGGGTCTTTTCATTTTCGTCTCGTCATTCCCACGAAGGCGGGAATCCAGGGGCGGGGGTGGGCTTGCTGCATGGCAAAACTAGCTGGATGCTGTACTACTATTATTCCAAACAGATAATGAAAAGACCCTGTGAATCGAGCGCGACTTTTTGACAGATACCAATGACCGCCTTACAATGCGGCTATACGACGACAAACCCGCCGAGCAGGATATGGAGGATGCGAATGGCTGATCAAGTAAAGGTAGATGTCTGGTACGACTACGCTTGACCCTGGGTTTACAATGCAGCCGTGTGGCTGGATCAGGTAAAGAAGGAATACGGCGACAATCTTCAAATCAACTGGCGACACTTCTCTCTTCAGCAGATAAACAGCAGAGAGGGAGACGACTGGAAGGTCTGGAACGAGATGGACGTGCGCGAGGCCGCCGCGCTGCTCGCGTCCGTGGCTGGCGAGGCCGCCAAGCGGCAGGGTGACTCCGAAGCGTTCGACCGCTTCCACCTCGGACTGCTGACCGCCCGACACGCGGGCGACCGTGTGCCGCTCAACCAGGACGAGCCTCTTGTGGCGATAGCCGAGGAAGCCGGTCTCGACGTAGAGCGTTTCAAGAAGGACCTGAACGACCCTGCGCTTGTGCAGGCCGTGGCCGCCGATCACGAGGACGCGGACAACAGGGGTATCTTCGGCACGCCGACGTTCCTGTTCGAGAACGGACACGCCGCCTACATGAAGACTTTCATCCCGCCCGAAGACGAGGCAGTCGAGGTATTCGACAGCTTCGCCTCCCTGTTCGGCGGACGCACCTACGTCGGCGAGGTCAAGTCGCCGCAGCCGCCGTGGCCGAAGGGCGCTTTGGACTAGTGGTCCGACAACTCAGTTATGATGGGTATCCAGATCCCCTCTCCCTATGGGCTCACAAGGGTAGGCAAAAGTCCCTTCCCCCTTGACGGGGGAAGGTTAGGATGGGGGTGACTCCGCCAATCCAACCTTCAATGCCTACCCCTCTCAGCTCCCTATGAGTGAGGATAGATAAGCCGTCAATCCAACGATGCAGGAACACGAAGTCAGCAAGTCGAATTCTATAAACTGATACGCCCGCTCCGTACAGAGCGGGCGTAAGTCCTTCAGAACTTAGGCGTGAACGCTGCCATCACATCGTCAGCACCAGCTTGCCGAAGAAGTTGCGGCTCTCCATAACCTCGTGCGCTTTCGCCGCGTCCTCCAGTGGGAACGTCTGGTGGACGATGCCGCGAATCAGTCCGCGACCGGCGAACTCGACTATCTGGCGCATATCCTCTTTGCGGCCCATGAATACGCCGAATACCGTCTGGTAGCGCGTGAACATCGCGCCCATCTGGAGTTCCGCGCGATACCCGGTGGTGACACCGCATATCCCGTAGCGTCCTCCGACCGCCAGGGACCGCGTGGCCGCGGGCCAGAAGTCCGCGCCGACGTGGTCCAGCACCACATCCACACCGCGCCCGCCGGTTATCTCCTTCACCCGGTCAGCTATGTCCTCGTCCGTATAGTTGATGACGTGGTCCGCGCCAATCTCCTTTGCGCGCTCCGCCTTCTCGTCCGTGCTCGTCGTGGTAATTACTGTCGCGCCCACCACGTGCTTGGCGACCTGTATCCCCGCCGTGCCGACCCCTGCCGACGCCGACAGCACAAGCGCGGTCTCCCACGGCTTGAGCGCGCCCTTGCGCACCAGGATCGTCCAGCTTGGCAGATAGACCGTCGGCAACGAAGCGGCCTCCTCGAAAGAGAGGGAGTCCGGTATGGCGACCGCGCTCGTAGAGGGCGCGCTCACGAACTCCGCGTAGCTTCCGCTCCTCGATGAGCCTAGCATCCCCGAGTTCTGGCAGAATTCGTCCTCACCCGACGAGCAGAACCTGCACTGGTTGCAGGTCATACGTGGATTGACGACGACGCGCTCTCCCACCTCCCTGCCGCGTACCGCGGACCCTATCTCCACGATCTCCCCCGCCGCGTCTCCCCCCAGGATGTGAGGACCGTCGAAGTTTCGGCGGCGGGTTCCGCGGACGCCCGCGCGAGTATATACGTCCAGGCGGTTGAGGGCGGAGGCTCGGACACGCACCTTGACGTCGTTAGGGCCGACTTCCGGCTCGGGAAGGTCGCCGTATTGGAGTGCTTCGCTTCCGCCATGTTCGGTTATATAGACAGCTTTCATTTCCTCTCCTGGATCGGGGCTATCTGCGTTAGTCGGCGTTGACCTCTTCGCCTCGCAGCGTGGCGACCACTATAGTCTGCATCATTTCCACCGCGCCTATCACCCTGGCCTGCCCCTGTTCGACTACGCGAAGCCTGGCTTCAACGCCATCTATCCTGGCGTTGACCGTCGTTTCAACTCGGTCAATCCTGGCTCCCAGGCCCGTTTCAACAGCATCAATTCTAGCTCCCAGGTTCTTTTCCACCCCGTCTATCCTGTCGCTCAATCGCTTCTCCAAGCGAGCCATATCGTCACGCATATCCTGCATATCCTTCCTCAAATCGGAAATCCGCATATTGAGGAGGGTGAATATAGCGCCAAAGACCGTGGATATTCCTATACCCACGCCTATGATGGCCCAAAATTCGGTAGTCATACTACAAGTCCTTTCTCGTGCATGAAAAGATACCATCTTGACGCGAGGAAGTCATGTTGCGTCGGTGCGCTGGTGCTGGCCGATGTAGCCGACCACGACCAGCTTTTCGTCCTTGTCCCAGTCGAAGGCTATGCGGATAGTATGTCGCGCGTCCTTGCTGGCCCCGGTTCCTATGTGCTCGAGAAGCCACCTTCTATCACCGTTCACCCGTGTCGTGTACCAATCTCGGTACTTATTTCGTGTCGTTTCATGCTGGTCGCTTTTGTACCACCAGCCGCACGCCTCCCGGATGGACAGATCGAAATCCGGACGCTCGCTCAACTCGCCCATCTTCGCGCTGTGATAGGTGGTCGCAAGCCATTCCAGCGCACTCCACACGTCCTTCGGCTTCTCGAACGAGTTTTCGCGTACCACGGACTTGGAGTTCGTCCTAAACAGCAGCCTGTCCGGGAACATCTCACTCGCATATCTCACCGCATCATCCACGCTCTCTACATGCACGGAAACGTCCTCCAACGTCGGGCGTGGCATATTGCGTTCCTCGTCGTATGCGAGCCGCAACCGAGTTATTTCGGCTCGACTCTTACTCAGTTCGGCTCGCATCTCGCGCCTGAGATCTTCCTTATCAAGCCGCAGTGATTGATTCTCTCCTTCAAGCTTCCGGTTTTCGGAGAGCAGAGCTTCGTTCTCACCTTCCAGCCTGCTGTTGTCTATTCGCAGCGATTCATTTCGCCGGTTCAGTTCGCCTATCTCGGACTTCAGAGAAATATTCTCGTGCGCCAGATGGTCCAGGTCATAGTCTGGAAAGCGTGAGATATGGACATCTTCATCCCGCCGGGGCGGTTCGGGTTCGGCCTGTTCTTCGGAGGGGGCAGGCTTGGTGGGAGGGTCGTCGTCAGGCATGGATTCGCCGGACATGAGGCGGCCTATCCGGTCAAGCAGGTTCAGGGCGCGGTCTTCGAGTTGGTCAATTCTGTTCCTGCGTTCTATGTTCTCGCTTCGGGTTGGCGCGGGCGGACTTTCGCGGGCGGTTCGGTACTCGGTGAGGGCGGAGCGCAGTTCCTCGCATATAGACAGCGCTTGAGGGATGTCCTGCGTGTCGGAAAGGTTGACGGCTGACCACGATGAGGTATCAGATTCGAGGTAGGCGAGTTCAGGTGAGAATTCGTCCCCGATTTCGGCGATGAACGAATCGAGCGTGGCGGCGCGACTGCGCTCCTCCTGTTTGGCGCTTACAGTCTCGGCTATCTTTTCGGCGAATTCAGGTATGTCGCTTTCCCATTCGGGCGCGGAGACGGGGAGTTCTTCCAGGTCAACTGCGCACAGGGCCAACAGCTTGAGGATGTCCGGGAGTTGTTCGACGGCCTCCGAAGCCGCTTCGGATTCTCCATCGGAATCTTCCATACCCGGCAGTCTGCCTGACACATAGCACATCATCAGCGCGAGATCGTCTTCGTCATAGTCGTCGTGGAGGGTGGCGAATCTTTCCCTTTCGCGATCCCATGAGCGCTGGGGCCAGTTGCCCTTGAGTCCGTTTTTCGATAAGTCGGCAGGTTCGGCTGACACGCCGATGTATATTCCAACATCGTCTATGCGCTCCTGGACTATTTCACGCAGGGATTGGTGGGATTCAACCCAGACTTCCAGCGCGGCGGCGGCGAGTTTGTCCGAGAGGATCAAGCTGTGCCGAACGGGGTCTTTGAGGCGCTGAGGATTGCTCCTCAACGCGACTGAGGCATTGCGGAAGCCGGGGATTCTCAGGTTCAGCTTGTCCATCTCGGTTTCGAAAGCGCGTTTCAATTCGGGGGACGCTCTCCCCAGAGAGCTAAGGACTCTACTTACCACGTTACCCACATACTCCTCGTTCATACACACGAACAGCGCCCGCGCTCCCAAGTCCTCAGGCAGGTTGGCAAATTTGTCTTTCATGGCATCGTCTCCCGGACAAATGAATTTGGGCTTCCATTACACTATATCCTACTCATTCCCGCCGTGGACGCGACACAAGATTGAAAACGGAAATCCATCAGGACGAAGTTTGGATACTGACTGGTCAAGCTCACCTGCCTCACAAGTCCGATGAAATTCTCGAATTCGCGTGACAATAGTAGCTTACCAGTTCTGATTTGAGTTCATTTTGAATAACAGAGTGCATTCGCCTTGTTCTCAAAGCTGTACAGACCCTATAATTCCAAATTGTACTAAGAAAAGCGGGGAATTAACTCATGGATTCGAAATGGCACTTCAACCCACTCACTCCGGGAGTCTCGATGCGTGAACCAGTTGCAGGGGCCTTCTTCGCAAGTGACTCGGTGAGTGAACCTGGTACAGCTTTGGTTCGCGAAGGCATTCAGAACTCTCTCGACGCTACACCTAGTGGCAATCAGACTATCGTCCAAATATCCATATTCAGCGGGAAAGAGTCTATTTCAAGGAAAGCCGCGAGTCCCTATTTTGATGGTACCTATAAGCACTACGAGTCTAATGGAAGTGGTTTGAGGGACGAGGATATTCCTGCCCAGGATGAGAATTGCCCTTTACTGATTTTTGAGGACTTTGGCACTAGGGGACTACGCGGAGACCCTGCAGACCCCTTCCCGCCAAAAGACGGAGCTGACAACAACTTCTTTCATTTCTTTCGAGCTGAAGGTCGTTCCGATAAAGACCCCGGAATGCGTGGCAGTTGGGGGCTGGGTAAGGATACTTTCTTTCGGGCTAGCAGAGTTAACACCATATTTGGCCTGACTGTACGTGATGATGATCGTCGCCTCCTCATGGGAAAGGCCATCTTGAAATCTCATTACCTGGGCGATGAATACTGCCAGGACGGTTACTTCGGGGTACTGCCCAACGAGAAAGTCCCTCTGGTTGTGCCGATTGAGAATGAGGCCAGCGTTGAGCAGTTCATAGATGCATTTCCCCTGCAGCGACAGGGCGAACCTGGTCTGTCGGTTGTCGTACCCTGGCTTCAACCAGAAATTACCCAAGAGGCAATAATTCGGGCTGTCCTGCGAAATTACTTCTACACTATCCTCTCTGGGGAACTTGAGGTTTCAATAAATGGGACATGTACTAAGACCCTTCTAGACAAAGACAACCTTTCATCAGAAGCCAAAAAAATGGTCGAGCATCAGAAATTTCTCCCATCAGTTGAGCTTGCGCAGTGGGCGTTGTTTGGCGATGCTGATGAAACGAGATTTGATATCAAACATCCCGAGCCTAACCGCGCGTGGGATTGGCATAGAAATATGTTCTCCGACGATGTTCTACAGGGAATGAACAACAGGCTTCAGGACGGGGAACCCATAGCAGTCCGTGTTCCAGTAACTATTCGCAAGAAATCAGGTCTTCAGTCCGAGTCTCATTTCGTTGTGTATATGATCAGAACAGACTCAACCGAGCGCACTCGTCCCACATTTATTCGGGATGGTATTATCGTCCCGGATGTCCGTGCGCCATTTATGCGTGGTATAGGTGCCCTTGTAATTGCGGATAGCCCACCATTGTCAGAGTTCTTGGGCAAAGCTGAGAATCCTAGCCACACGATCTGGCAGGGTCAACAACTGAAGGCTGAATACACCTCCGGCGTGTCGGATCTGCGATTCATCGTCAACAGTGTACGCAGGATTTACGATGTGCTAATCGCGGAGGACAAAGAACAGGACAAGCGCATTCTCTCAGACATTTTCCCCAAGCCTGGCAGAGGTGGGAAGGAAATAAAGCCGCCCCCACCATCTCCCCAGCAATTTACTATCTCGTCTGTAAGCGGTGGCTTCCGTATTGCGCGCGGAAAAGCTGACCTGAAAGTGGATAGTCTCGTTCAGATTCAGGCAGCCTACGACATCCGCAGGGGAAGCCCTCTAGGAAGATACCAGCCGAGCGACTTCCGGTTAAGTGAAAACCCTATTGCGTATCAAGCTAAAGGTTCAGAAGCAATTGATGTCGTAGATAACAGAATGGTCGTTCGCGTTGACGATCCTGAGAAATTCTCAATCACAGTAACCGGATTTGACAGTAATCGCCAAGTGTACGTAAAGGTGGACAGGCAGGAGGACACTGATGCCGATCCGGCACATTAATTTTACTGGACGGATACGTCTGCGTTCAGAAGACATAGATATTAAACTACATGATGACGTAACGCCTCCTGAATGCGAAGTATCCAGACTTGACCTTGAACAGTATGACTTTCCGGATGATGCACAGGTGTACGTGGAATCATATCGCCAGACTTCGCATATGAGGTTTTCCTGTGGGACGGTCGGGAATCTTGAAGTCCCTGATAAGTTGGTCTTACGTGAGTTCGACTCGCCTGATGCTATTAAGTTTCGAGTGAAAGTTACCTCGGCATCAGATCCGACAAAGGGTCAGTTGCTGGCTGAGTTGGGTAGTATTTCAGACAGGCGATTGGAATCAATTCTCACGATCCAGCCAGACATGAATCTTGATCAGGAAGTATTCCGGGTAGATTTCACGGACGAACCGATACTGCTAATCAATGGCAAAATTGACAGATGGAAGGAGATAGCTACCGAATCTGCTTTCGCATCTTTGGTATATCCCTCTGCTCTTCGAACAATTCTGACGAGGATTCTATCTATTGAAAAACATGAGGACACTGAGGATTCAGATGATTGGCGCTCACAATGGCTCAGGTTTGCGAAGAACAACCTGAACGCCTCTGATCCACTCCCAGAAGCAGACGACAGTGCCGCAATTGACGACTGGATAAATGAGGTAGTCGAGACATTCTGCAGGGAAAATAAATTTTATGATAGCTATGCTCTGAGTATTGACGACGGGGACGACCAGTGAGACTTCGCAGATTCAAAGAGAGTGGCATAGAACGATTCGATAATTTCAGGGTGGCGTTTCCTGCAGAGACCGAGAAGTTGTCAGGAATTATAAGTGATCCGGCAGACTCTGACTTGGTCGCCTGTGATATAGAAGTGCAGCCGCAGGAATTCTCCAATAGGTTTGCAGTGGCTGAATACCTCAACCAGATATTTGACGCTGAAAATATTCCTGGCCTCGAAAGGGATAAGGGGATATGGACTTGGCTTGCAGCATTCTTTTTTGACCAACTCTGTCCACCCGGGGCCATGCCCGGGGACAGAGCCAGATGGGTGCCGGCAGTGGGCGACTTCCGCAAATACTACCGTCACCTGCTGACAGGTCCGTATCAAATCTATCGAGCGCATCGAGACAACCCCTGTCGTGTCTTGGCGCTGTTGGCCGGAGTTCCTAATCGACCAGGAGAGATCGCAGAACAGTTGGCTTCTCGCCAAGAGCTTATTACTAACAGATCCGTTATGGAAGTAGCAACGACGCTGTACATTAGTTCCAAAACGTCTTTGCCAAAGCAGGGAGCGGCCAGCAAAACGAACGGTAGCGCACGAAGATATGCAGAAGTCCTCAATCAACTGGATCTGACTTGGGATCTGTATATGTTGGAGCCTGAACAGTTGCTCGACTTACTACCAGAGGAATTTGACAGGTTCAAGCCATGACTGGTCCGATACCTGTCATTGACGTGTTCGCAGGCTGTGGAGGTCTGGGAGAAGGGTTCAGTGCGCTTGAGAAAAACGGATACTTCCCGTTTGACGTTCGACTCAACATCGAGAAGGAATCAGCGCCCATACAAACTCTCTGGACACGGGCCTTCTACCATCAATTCAGGGAAACCCGGATACCGGACAGCTACTACGAATACGTGTACGGTGAAATTGATCGCGATGAACTCGCTCTGCGTCATCCGACGGAAGCGAAAGAGGCATCCACCCGCTGTCTGCAACATGAGCTCGGGGCTTCTACCGGGGGAGAGGCGAATGTTGCTGACAGTATCGAGAAGGCTAAGTCAAAGGCGAGTGACTGGGTATTGATAGGAGGACCGCCCTGTCAGGCATATTCAACCATCGGACGGGTCAAGAATCAATCACTTGAACACTATAACCCTGATACAGATATTCGATTCGAGCTTTACAGGGAATATCTCAAGATTATCGGTACCCACTGGCCGTCTGTCTTTGTGATGGAAAATGTTAGAGGCCTGTTGAGCGCATCGCATCGACAAGAATCCATATTCAATCGCATGATCACTGACTTGAGGGAACCGGCTCACGCTCTTGAACTTGACGGCATTTCAACCCCTGTCGCACACAGGTACCGCCTTTACTCTATTGTCAGCAACGCTTCTTTCCTGAACAGTACGGACAGGGCTCCTTCTCCCACAGAGTTTGTCGTGAAGTCAGAAGAATACGGAATTCCTCAAGCTCGGCATCGTGTGATTGTCTTGGGCGTGCGCAATGATATATCTGCCCAACCGGAACCTCTCTTGTCAGGGAAGGACAAGATCAGTTCCAAGCAAGTGCTGAATGGATTGCCTAGAGTCAGAAGTGGTTTGTCCCGTCAGGACAGTCCGCAAAGTTGGGTCAAAGCCATTAGAGCCATCGTAGAGCAACCGTGGTGGAATGACATAGATCAACCCATTCGTCGCCGGGTATGCAGTGTGCTGACGAACCTCAGTGTTCCGGAAGGAGACAGAGGGCACATACGTTTCCTTGACAGACCTTCAACATGCGAATATAACCCTGAGTGGTTTGAAGATGAACGCTTGTCGGGCACATTGAATCACAATGCCAGGTCCCATCGTATGGATGACCTCTGGCGATACCTGTTCGCTGCATGCTTCATGGTGGACAGCATTAAGAAGTTTCGGATCAGTGACTTTCCCCCTGGATTGAGACCTCAACATCGAAACATAGAAAGCGCTCTCTCCAACGGCACTTTTGCTGACCGATTCAGTGTCCAGCCTGAGAATGCGCCATCTCGTACAGTTGTCAGCCACATTCGCAAGGACGGACACTACTATATACACTACGACCCAACACAGTGTCGTAGTCTTACTGTCCGTGAAGCAGCTCGCCTTCAGACCTTTCCTGACAATTATTTCTTTGAGGGCAGCCGAACCGATCAATATGGACAAGTAGGAAATGCAGTGCCTCCGCTGTTGTCCCGTCAAATTGCAGAGCGCGTTGCAGAACTACTTGAGCGATGGCGGGGATGATTAAGATGGACACTCTGTCTCCTGAACATCGTAGTTGGAACATGTCGCGAATTCGGAGCGCGAATACCCGTCCCGAGCTGGCAGTTCGCTCGCTTCTGCATCACATGGGTTACAGGTTTCGTCTTCATCGGAAAGATTTGCCAGGAAGTCCTGACATCGTTTTACCAAGCCGACGTACAGCCATTCTGGTGCATGGCTGCTACTGGCATCGCCACAAGGGATGCAAATTTGCTTACCGACCAAAGAGCAATCGTGCATTCTGGGAGTCCAAATTTGAGGAGAATATCAACCGAGACAAGCGTAAGTGTCGCCAACTCCAGGAACTCGGTTGGTATGTAATTGTAGTTTGGGAATGCGAGACTAGAAACCTAGATGTTCTCGCCGCTCGATTGGCAACTGAGATACCCTCCAAAGCATAGCCGACGGAAGACCGGGGGCCAGCCGCAACGACAAATGGCGCGTTCGGCGCGAGCTTCGAGGACGGACGCTGCAATGCTGGTGTCGGGGTGTTCGCTGGGCGCGGAGGTCATTCCTCGTCTCCGAACAAATCCTGAAACTCATCATCGTCGAACAGTTCCTGTTTACGCGCTATCGCTATCCAGATACGTCGGGTCTGGCGGTTCTCACGACGCATTTCCTCAACCATGTCAAGGGTTCCCTCAGCGATATTGCGGGTTTCCACAACCATATCGCGGGTTTCCAAGACCATATCGCGGGTTGCAAACAGCAACTCACCTATCGTGGCTACTACTTCCTCAAGCCTGTCAACACGCTGTTCAGTGGTCACCTGTCTTCTCCTGCTGGGAGATGGCGAGCCGTAGCCCGCCGCGTTTCTCCGCATCCTACCACAACTCGGACGAATCCGAGCTTGCGACGGCCGCGAGCGTCTTATAGAGTCTTGTAAATTGTCGGCATGGAGGTTGACATAGCAGAGGATCGGAGATACAGCGAGCAACTGACGCTCAGGCTACGCCCCACTCAGATGGTCGTTGACGCCCGTTTTACCCTGTGGTTAAATTTCGGATAACCCCTGATAAACCCGCACAGTTACCTGGAGATTCTCACCATGGCGCTACTACTCGACAGGCAGACCATAGAAGGCTTGCTGGATATGGACAAGATGATAGAGATACTGGAGCAGGCTTTCGGAGAACTCTCCACCGGCTCGGCCATCATGCCCCAGCGCACCGCCGTTGCCGACGCCGACGTGAACGGTTGGTACGCCTTCATGCCCGCGCAGCTCAAGAGCATGGGCGCGCTCGGCGTCAAGTCCGTAACCGTGTATAAGGACAACCCAGCCGCTCACAACCTGCCCGCGACCCTGGCCACGATAGTCCTCATGGACAGCGAGACCGGGCGCACGATTGCGGTCATGGACGGCGGATACATCACGGCCATGAGGACGGGCGCGGTCACCGGACTCGCCACCAAGTACCTCGCGCGCAAGAACGCGAAGGTCGCTGGCGTCATGGGCGCCGGCGTTCAGGCGCGAACCCAGCTCTGGGGAATGGCCGCAGGCGCGGACCTGGAAAAGGCGCTCGTCTTCTCGCTCGACCCACCGGACGCGCAGAGAGCGTTC
>DAOULF010000168.1:0-6212 GCA_034420555.1 Dehalococcoidia bacterium | reverse complement strand
CTCAAGGCGTTTCTGGAAAGTATGGACGTGCTGGTCAGTGGCAACACTATCATCTATTACATGGAGGGCGACCCGACCCTCAGCGTAGCCCCCGACTGCTATATCGTGTTTGGCATTGGCAGGACGGCGCTGTTGGAATTGCACAGGACGTATCGGGTGTGGGAGGCGGGCAAGTTCCCGGACTTCGTTCTAGAGATTGGCTCTCCGAGCACGGCGGACAATGACCTGGGAGCAAAGCGGGAACTGTACGCTCGTCTGGGCGCGCTAGAGTACTGGCGCTATGATCCGACGGGTGGGGATCATTATGGCGAGCCGCTGGTCGGGGAGTACCTGGTAGAGGGTGAGTACCGGCGTTTCGACATGATGGACGACCCGGATAGGTTGCCTCGCGCTCACAGTCCGCTGCTGAATCTTGACCTGCGTTGGGAGGAAGGCCGTCTGCGCTTCTATGATCCGACATCAGGGCGCTGGTTGGAGAATAACGCCGAGTCTATCGCACGCGCCGAGGCCGAACGAGACGCTCGCATATCTGCTGAAGTGCAGGCGGGAGCCGAACGAGACGCTCGCATATCTGCTGAAGTGCAGGCGGAAGCGGAACGAGACGCTCGCATAGACGCTGAAGCGCGAATGGCTGAAATGGAGGCAGAACTTCGACAGTTGCGCGGAGAGTAAGCCCATGCTTAGAGTTGGTGAGCGTATGACTGTGCTGATAACGAATACTACTGTGGTCACGTGCGACGCGGGGCGGCGGATTCACTATGGCGCGGCCCTGGCGGTGGAGGGGGATCGGATAGCGGACATAGGGCCGAGTGGGGAGTTGGAGGCGAGGTATCCGGGAGCGGAGCGTGTGGATGGGCGCGGGAAGGTTGTTTTCCCCGGGCTGGTGAATTGTCATACGCACCTGCTGGCGACTGCGGACAGGGGAATCCTGGAGGATTTCGGGTTTCCGACGACGCTGAGATTTCCGACAACGGGGCGCGGTCTGCTGGACGAGGACGGGCGGAATGTGTTCGGGTTGCTTGGGGCGTTGGAGGCGATTCGGAGCGGCACGACTACGATGCTGGAAATCTCGAACGACATTCCGTCGTATGCGGATAGCCTGGCCGCGACGGGTATGCGTCTGTTCCTGGCTGAGAATTTCAACGACATAGACGACGCTCGGTTCGCAGAAGGTCGTTTTAAGTTTTCACCCTCCAAGCTGGACGCGGGACTGCGGCGAAGTGAAGACCTGATTTCGCGCTGGCACGGGGCCAAGGACGGGCGGGTGAACTGCATGGTGTCGCCGCACGCGCCGGAGCTATGTTCGCCGGAACTGCTGCGGGAGTCGGCGCTGATGGCGGAGAGGCATGATGTTGGCAGCACGATTCACCTGTCTCAGAGTCAAAAGGAAGTCGAGGGGGTGATGAGAGTCAGGGGAGTGCGTCCGACACAGTACCTCTTTGCCAACGGGCTGTTGAGCGAGCGGCTGGTGGTGGCGCACTGCCGGTATGTTGACGATTCCGAAATCGCGCTGCTAGGTCAGCACGGAGTGGCGGTGTCGAATAATGCGGCGATAGCGGCGCGTCGCGGGGCTGCCGCGCCCGTCCTGGAATTACAGGCCGCGGGCTGCGTGATAGGGATGGGATCGGACAACATGGCGGAGGATATGGTGGAGGTGATGCGGGCGGGACTGTTCCATGAGCGTGTGAGGCGGAACGACGAGATGTGGCCGATGCCCGAGGATGTATTGGAGTGGGCGACTATCGGCGGAGCGCGCGCGCTGGGGATAGCGGACGAGGTGGGCAGCCTGGAGGCTGGCAAGAAGGCAGACCTGTTTATCATTGACGCCAGACGAGCGCATCTGGTCCCGACGCTGAGGATCGTGTCGGGGTTCGTTCACCAGGGGCAGCCGGCGGACATTACTCATGTGATGGTGAATGGCGAATGGGTAATGAAGGACGCCCGGGTTCTGACGATTGACGAGGCGGACATCATCGAGCGGGCGGAGCGGATAGGTCACGCGGCGTGGGGCCGCTTGGTGGCGGAGAATCCGGATGTTCCGTTTCCTGTTCGGCTTCCTCCGGGGCCGGTTTAATGTGAAGGGCGACCCTCTCGGTCGCCCTTACAATTCCATGCCTAGGTGCTTGTGCTACCCTGCGACCATTGGATAGACGTGGCGGCGGCGGGATAGTTCCACGGGCAGGTTCGAGCCTGCCCAGGTTTCGCCGCCGTCGTTGCTGGCGTAGAAGTGGCCGTAGCCGGTGCAGCAATAGACGTTGGAGGGCGCGGCGCGGTCTATGGCTATCTGGAACATGCGGCTTGGGGGCGTGTCGCCTATGTCGAGCCGCTGCCAGGTCTCGCCGGTATCCCGGCTGCGGAACAAGGCGCCGGCCTCCTGGGTTCCCGCAGGCGCGCCTCCGCCGCCCGCGCCTGCCGCGAGATAGAGCGTGTTGGGATCGTCGGGCGCGACTATCAGACCGCGACAATATGAGCCGCCAGGGAACATCTCTCCGAACCGGATATGCTCCCATCGGTGGCCTCGGTCTCGGCTCCTGAACATCGCTACCTGGGCGATGATGAATACCGTGCCGGGCGCCGCCGAACTGACTTGGACGCCGTGCAGGTCAACGGTATGGTTCTCGGTATAGAGACCGTCGGTTATCGAGTCCCAGCTTTCGCCTCCGTCACGGCTGGCGAGCAGGCCGCCAACCTCTATGGATGCATACATATCGGATGGGTCGGATGGGTCGGCGGCGATTCCGATGACGCGCTTGGCAAGCGGGGGCATATAGGTGGTCACGTTCGGGTATGCCACCCTGTCGGTGTTCATCTGCTTCCAGGATTCGCCGCCATTTTCGGTGCGGTAGATAGCGCAGGGTTCGTAGCCTGCGTAGATGACGTCGGAGTCGGAGGGGTGGAAGGCGAGGGACCAGACGTCCATGCCGTCGCGTGGCGATTCGAGCGCTTCCCAGTGGTCGCCACGGTCGTCGCTACGATAGACTCCCGACTGGGTACCGGCATAGACGACTGCGGGGTTGTCGGGATGCACCAGCAGCGCCCTTACCTGGGGATTGGACGGCAGACCGTTGGTGATGGTCTGCCAGTCGTCCTCACCCTCGACCCGGCGCAGCATCCCGCCCTCAGCTATGTTTTCACCCTCTCCAGCTAGTCCGACGTATATGTGAGTCCGATGTCCGTTCTGTGCCATGAGAAACCTCCGGGGTTAGAGTGGTCAGTTATCAGTTGTCAGGGACTTAGTCCAGCGGGATGGCTACCGATACTCTCGGTTCATCTCCATACGCGCGGGTGGTATGTCCCTGGCCGGTGAGGTCGTCGGCGAGCATGACGTCGCCCGCGCCGAAGTAGCGGAGCGTGCCGTCGCCGAGACCGATCTCCACCTGTCCAGAGAGCGTGATGATGAACTGCCGGCGTGGGGCCACGTGCCAGTCTATGAACTTGCCCGGCTCGTCGTACCTGAACATGATCCCGGTCGCGTCCTTGAGCTCTCCCCAGGGAAATTCTCCGGTATCCATGTCTAACTCTTCAAAGTGCGACTGACCGTCGTCTCCCGTGTAAAGCCTTGTAACCATTTGGAGCCTCCAATATTTGTGTGCTGGGGCTATTCTACAACAGACACGAATGAATTTTTGTGAGACAATCACACGGATTTCATTACGGATGAAAATACATCGCTGAATAAGGATGGCAAGGAATGAAGATAAAGCAAGTCAGAGCCGTCGAAGTCAACATACCACGCACGCCGCCGAAGTCGGAGTCGCGGAGGCCCAACTGGAACACGCACGCCAGGCGCGCGCTCCCGATAAACAAGTATCCCGAATTTCCGAGGCTGCACGGCCAGATGCCCGGCGCGAATACATCGGCGGAGGTGTGGGTGCAGGTAGTGGCCGAGGACGGCACTTGGGGTCTGGGACAGTGCAGCTTCGGAGAGCCGACCGCCGCTCTGGTTGATTATCACTTCGGGCCACTGCTGGAAGGAAGGGACTGCATGGCGCTGGAGTATCTGAACGACCTGATGTGGCGTTCGACCCAGAGATTCGGCGCGGGCGGACTGGCGACTGTGGCACAGTCCGGGGTTGACCTGGCGCTGTGGGACCTGAAAGGGAAGCTGCTCGGACAGCCGGTGTACTCGCTGATAGGCGGGCCTTGCCGGGACAAGGCGCTGATCTACGTAACTTCGGACGACCTGGACTGGTCTTTGGAGCTGGGATTCAAGCACTTCAAGGTGTCCAACCCGGCGCACTACGACGAGGGGATAGACGGCATCAACATCGTGGAAGAGAAGATAGCGAACGCACGGGAGATGGTTGGGACGAACGCCGAGCTTATGTACAACCCGGTTATGAGCTTCAACGTGGAGTTCGCCGTCCGTCTTGCGGAGCGTCTGAGACCATACGGACTTCGCTGGTTCGAAGAGCCGCTCATACCCACGGACCTAGAAGGGCATATCGAGTTGAAGAAGGCTATCAACTGGATCCCCCTGGCCACGGGTGAGGACCATCACGGGCGCTGGACGTTCAGGCAACTTGTCGAGCACCGGGCGGTTGACGTTCTCCAGCCGGACATGAAGTGGTGCGGCGGACTGTCGGAGGCGCTGAAGATATACACGATTGGCGAGGCTGCGGGGATCATTACGATTCCGCACGCGGCGGCGGCTTCGCCCTGGGGACAGCACTTCGCTATCTCAATGCCCGAATCCCCAATGGCGGAGTTCTGGATGGGAAGCGATCCGGGGATTCCCCTGGAGGAAGTCTGCCCTATACCCGGTATGCCGATGCCGAAGGACGGATACGTGAAGCCATCCGACGCGCCCGGTTTCGGGATGGAGATCAAGGAGGAGTGGATCGCGCCCTGGGATCATACGACGGCTATGAAGGCGAGAGGGCTGGGGTAGAGTTTCACCCTGGCTACGCGCCCGGCGCTCCGGCCTGGGCTATGAAGCGGGAGACCTCGAAGTTGAATACGTCCGGGTTCTCGAAGTAAACGGAGTGTCCGCAGCCCGGAACGCGCAGGACCTCGGAGCCGGGGATGTGTTTCGACGCGGCCTCGATGACGTGGGGCGGGGTGAGGTCGTCTTCCTCGCCGACGATGAACAGGGTCGGGACACGGAGGTTGGACAGGTCGGAGCCTGAGGGGCCGCCGCTCATCACGCCCACCAAGTTCGGCCTGGGTGGGTTGGTGCGCGAGATCTGGAGATACAGGTTGGCGAGAGCAGGTTCGCGTATGCCGAAGCCGGGGGCGAGAGCGCGGAAGCCCAGTTCCCGCGTCGAGGTCTGCTTTGCTCGCCAGTCGGCCAGCGCCTGCTCGACGTCCGGCTCGCCCATGCCTCCGGTGGTGTCGGCCAGCACGAGGCTCCGCGTGCGGGTGGTGTGCTCGACGGCGAAGCCGAGAGCCGTCCTGCCTCCCATGGACTGCGCTACCAGGTGTACAGACTCTATACCGAGATGATCGAGCAGCGCTGCGAGGTCCTCGACGAAGGACTTCATTCCCGACCCGTCGGGTTGATCGTAGGAATGTCCGAAGCCGCGATGGGAGAACGTGACGCAGCGGTAGCTCTCGGAGAAGTGGGGAATCTGCTGCCACCAGGAGAGCAGATTGCCGCCCGCCCCATGGCAGAAGACTATGGCCTCACCCTCGCCGTATTCCTGGTAGTCAATCTGTATTCCGTTGATGGATACCTGTGGCATGATTCACCTCGCGCGATTGTTCAGGTTAGTTCGATGATACAATATCCGACATAAAGTTTGTTCTGAACTGAAATCCAAGAGGATATGCTGACAATGCCTACCTTCGTTTACGTAACCGCATCGGGCGATGACAAAATACTGATCTTCAGCCAAGACCAAGACTCTGGAGCGCTGGAAAAGCTCGGCGAGGTGGAGGCTGAGGGCCGCCCTGCGCCCTTGGCTACCGACCCGGAGCAACGATACTTGTACGTCGCAAGGCGCGATGTCAATAAGCTCTCAAGTTATTCGATTGATCAAGTGACCGGCGAACTCACCCTGCTTGGCGTCGCGGACCTGGAATCTGACCCAAATTACCTGGCGACGGACAAGAGCGGACGCTGGCTGCTGTCGGCGTACTACATCGCGGGCAGATGCGCGGTGCATCCCATAGACGAGAACGGCGTGGCGCAGTCGCCGCCCGTGGAGTGGAGGGCAACGAGTCCGGGCGCGCACTGTATGCAGACCGACGCATCGAACCGATTCGCGTTC
>DAOULF010000167.1:0-8546 GCA_034420555.1 Dehalococcoidia bacterium | reverse complement strand
CCGCGCTGAACTCCATCCAGATTGCCGAAGAGATTCTCGAACGAGACCTGCTGCTGAAGTAGAACGCCGACCGAGGAGGTTGATATGGCTGAGATTGGACGCCTTCTGACTGCGATGGTTACGCCCTTCGACGATGAGGGCGAGATTGATTACACAAAGGCGCGCAAACTCGCGCGCGCGCTTCTCGACTCCGGCTCCGACGGCCTTGTCATCGGCGGCACGACAGGCGAGTCTCCGTCCATGAGCGACGACGAGAAGATACGCCTGTTCGCCGAGGTGAAAGAAGAGGTTGGCGACGAAGGCGCCGTCATCGCAGGGACCACCGACAACAACCACAGGAAGTCGGTCGAACTGTCCATAGAGGCCGAGAAGGTCGGCGCCGACGGCCTGCTTCTCACCGTTCCTGCATACAACAAGCCGAGCCAGGAGGGTCTGTACCAGAACTTCAAGGCGATAGCAGCGGCCACCTCGCTGCCCGGCGTCCTGTACAATGTCCCATCTCGCACCTCGCTCAACATGACCCACGAGACCACGCTCCGCCTCGCGGAGATAGACAACATCGTGGGCGTGAAAGAGGCGTCCAGTGACCCCGAACAGATCACTCGCATCATTGACGGCGCGCCGGACGGGTTCAGGGTGTGGTCCGGCAACGACGACGAGACCTTCTCCATCATGTGTACCGGCGGCTACGGCATAGTCAGCGTCGCCGCGCACATTGTCGGACTCCAGATCAAGGAGATGATGGGGCGCATACTGGAAGGGGACATCGAGGCCGCCGCCGCTGAGCATCGCAGGCTGTTGCCTTTCTTCAAGGCCATCTTCTGGGTGACCAACCCCGTGCCCATCAAGTACGCCGTGAACCGCGCCGGATTCGATATCGGCACTCCCAGGCTCCCGCTCTGGGAGGCCGACGACGACTTCAAGAGCAAGTTCGACCCCCTGATGGATGAGTACCACGTGGACCTTCCGGTCAACGGCTCTTAACAGTCAAGCAATAGACGAAAAAGCGAAGCGGGCGGTCACTACAACCGCCCGCTTTACTATTTGGAAATACAATAACCGTAAGGGCGATACCTAACTGTCCGATAATTGCGTACTTGCCTTGGAAGCAGCCATGACCGAGATGACCGAACTCAGACCAGAATCGCCCTGGCAGCCAGGCACACAGATCCTTCAACAAGACCTGTGGGGAAAGCGGCTTGTCACCTCGCGACCTGTAACTGTCGTAAAAGACACGCCCGAATATCTCGCGCTATATACCCACCCAAATGCGCCATTCCGGTCTAATACGATCAACGACCGATATTCGATGCCCGTCTCCCAACGCATTGATATCTACATGGAGATGCTCGATCCGTGCGTCGAACAACTGGAGGAGCGGGTGTCTGGAGATTACCACGTCCTGACCCTCACTCCACCCGATTCCTGGCATTCGGTTTGGCTGTTCTGGACTGCCGACTGGAAGTTGGAGAGGTGGTACGTCAACCTCCAAGCCCCGATACGCCGAATGTCACGCTGTATCCTGGTACAGGACTACGCTTTGGACATCGCCGTAAACCCGGATATGTCCTGGTTATGGAAAGACGAAGATGAATTCGAGGAACTGATTGACCGGGGATTCTTCACTGAATATCAGATTTCGTTAATCCAAACCGAGGCTGACCGGATGATCCAGACAATCGAAAACAAGGGATCGCCGTTTTCCGACAGATGGGAAAACTGGCGTCCTGACACAAACTGGCCCATTCCCAAAGTACCCGAAGACTGGTATATCCTCGATTGTTAGCCTCTAGCCCGGCGCTAGGCCACCACCCGCATCATCGCCCTGACGCTCACTGTCTCCTCGCGGTGTGGGCCTGTGGAGATCACGTCCACCGGGCAGCCGATTAGCTCCTCCAGCCGCTCGACATAATTCCGCGCGGCCTGCGGAAGGTCTTCGTAATGGCGGACGCTGGCCGTCGGCCTGTCCCAGCCGGGCATCTCTTCGAATACCGGGCGCACCTTGCCAAGAGCCGCCACGCCGCCCGGGAAGTCGTCCGTCACATCACCGTCCTCGGTGACGTAGTGGGTGCAGATCTTCACCGTCTCGAAACCGTCAAGCACATCCAGGCGTGTCAGCACCGCCGAGGTATAGCCGTTTATCAGAGCGCTGTACTTCGCGGCCACCGCGTCGAACCAACCAACCCTGCGCGGCCTGCCGGTAGTGGTGCCGAACTCCTGCGCCAGCTCGCGGATGGTCTCGCCCGTCTGGTCGGTCAACTCTGATGGGAGCGGCCCTGAGCCGACCCTCGTCGTATAAGCCTTGAATACGCCCGTGATGCCCTCGATGTGCGTCGGACTCACGCCCGCGCCCACCGACGCGCCGCCAATCGTGGGATTCGACGACGTCACGAACGGGTAGGTGCCGTGGTCCAGGTCGAGCAGGACACCCTGGGCTCCTTCCAGCAGCACGTTCTCGCCCGCCGCCAGCGCCTGGTTCACTATCTTCTCGGCCGGGCCGATGTACTGCGCCATGCGCTCACTCCAGCTACGGCACTTATCGAAAACTTCGTCGAACTCAAGCGCCTCTCCACCGTATATCCTGGTGATGACGGCATTCGTGTATTCCAGAATGCCTTCCAGCCTCGGTATCAGCGCCTCTATGTCCAGCAGGTCGGCGGCCCGGATGCCGGTTCTCGCCGCCTTGTCCGCGTAGGCCGGTCCGATGCCCTTGCCTGTCGTCCCGATCCTGGACGCACCGCGCGCCTGCTCCGCGAGTTCATCTATCATGACGTGATAGGGCATTATAAGATGAGCGCGCTCGCTCACCACGATCCGGTCGGTTACGTCTATCTCTCGCTCCTTCAGATCGTCTATCTCCTGGAGAAGCACGTCCGGATCAACTACGACCCCGTTGCCAATCACATTCAGCGCCTGCGGCCAGAACACGCCGCAGGGTATGAGGTGGAAGCTGAACTTACCGTCGTCGGTAACGACGGTATGGCCGGCGTTGTTGCCGCCGGCGAATCGCGCAACCACCTGCGCGTCCCTCGCAAGATAGTCCACTATCTTGCCTTTGCCTTCATCGCCCCATTGGGCTCCCAAGACCGCGTAAGCAGGCATCCCCTTAACCCCTGTGTTATCTGTTACTCGAAATCATCCGATATATTTTGGCGCGTGCCAAGTCCCATTGCCAACTGAATTGGTGAAAGGGGACACCGCACACGCGACCACACACGCCCGTCATTATATCAAATGGCTGAGCGAACAGACAGCCGATTTTTCGGACGGGAAGCGTCAAATATATACTCCGACAAACGATATACCCACCGACAATTGAAAATTGCCAACTGTTAATTGATAACTGAAACCCTCTGTATTATCATCTTCCCGAATCCACATGGGCCGCCGAGAATCGGCGCAGCCCGTCCCCGACAGGAGATGAATCATGGTAAAACAGGGCGTGATACCCGACGATCTCACAAGACCATTCTGGGAAGCCGCCGACGAAGGCCGACTTGTCATCCAGAACTGCACTGGCTGCGACCGCCTTCAGAACCCGCCCCTGCCCGCCTGCTCACAGTGCGGCTCCGGCGACGGCCTCGAATGGAAGCAAATGAGTGGGCGCGGCAAGATATACAACTACTGCGTCGTGTACGACACCCCGATAGCCTCCCTTCACGAGGACCAGCCCTTCAACCTAGCCGTCATAGCCCTCGACGACGACCCGGGCATCCAGATGTACTCGCACCTGCCCGGAACACCCGTTGACGACGTTCCCATCGGTGCGGCGGTCGAGGTCATATTCGAGCCTACCGCCAATGGCCAGGTCGTCCCTGAGTGGCAGGTAGTGACCTGACGATAGAATCAGCATCCTATCCATCCTGAAAATCCCCTTTCCCTTGATGGGCTCACAAGGGTAGGCAAATGAGCAAAGCGACTATGAATGTCAGCAGAACGTCCCCTCTCACTCTGGGAGAGAGAGTTAAGGTGAGGGTCAACGCCCTGCCCCTGAAAATCCCGCAAATCCTGATTCAGACAATAGGAGCGACCCATGACAACAACGATAGACGCACCGGAGTCCATGTACAGATCGGTAGAGGGACTCGGAGTTTGGGAACACAGAGGCAAGGTAGCCGCCGTGGGCGTCGGACACTCGCCCACATCCCGCCGCTGGGACGGCAAGCCTGAGACCACCGTCGGCGCGGGCAGCATCCTCTCCATGCGCCAGGCAATGGACGACGCAGGCGTCTCACCCGACGAGGTTGACGGCCTCGTCATAGTACCTGTCACCACTACCGGGGCGCACTGGCCCGAGGACGTCCCCTTGCCCACGGACGTGATCAACTCCTTCAATCAGACCGACGACCCGCTCGACGGCCTGGGCCAGCTAAGCGCCGACTGGCTCGAGTTGAACATGCCCGAACTCACCAACGTCAAGTTCAAGATGCACGCGCCCGGCTGTATGTCCGCCGCCATAGTCACAGCCGCCCAGGCCATAGGCGACGGCCTAGCCGAAACCTGCCTCGTCGTAAAGGGCTGGCACAACCTGATGGGACGCTACAACCACGGCGGCCTGAGTGCGGCGGATCCCGTCTCTGGCTCGGTCGCCATCGGCCCCGGACGCTCCCTCTGGGGTCCGCCGGGATGCTACGGCACCGCGCTCCAGTTCGCCCAGTACTGCCACAAGTACGGCAAGAACCACGACATGATGGCTCCCTTCATGGAGAACTCGCGCAGAAACGGCCTCATGTTCCCCGAAGGCTATTGGTACCAGCACCGCCCCGAGGAACTTCCGCCCGAAGACTACCTATCCTCCCGCTGGATAGCCAAGCCCGCCAATCTGTTCGACAACGACATTCCGATCATGTGCTCCGCCGCATACCTCTTCACCACCGCAGAGCGCGCCCAGGACATGAAGCAGAAGCCCGTCTATATCCTCGGACACGCCTCCAGCAGAGGCACGGCCAGGAGCATCACGCCGACCCTTGAAGAGGTCGAAGCCGAGACTGCCAGCACAGGCAGGAAGATATACGAGTCCGCCGGCATCACCGCCGAAGACCTCTCTTTCGAGAACATGTACGACGGCTTTGCCCAGTTCCACCAGTTCCACATCGAGGGCCTGGGCTATCGAGGCATGGGCTTCGGAGACGCGCTCGACTTCTACCAGACCGACATCAGCATTGAGGGCCCGAACCCCATCTCCCCCAGCGGAGGCAACGTCGGCAGCGGACGCAGCCGCTTCTGGATGCACACCGACTCCATCCAGCAGTTGCAGGGACGCGCCGGAGCGCGCCAGGTCACCGGCGTCAAGCCAGAGGTAGCCGTCTCCGGCGGCCCCATGCCCCTCGGAGGCAACTTCACCGTCTGGAGCGCCACCCCGGACTAGCATGGCAAAGACGGAAGAAAGATCCCGCTCCGGTCGCGACTCGTTTCTCAGCGTACAAGCCCCATGGTGGCACTTGACCTTCTGGCTGTTCATCGGCCAGTTGGCGCTGGAAGCCGTTATGGTAGGATTAGACGAGCGCTCTCGCCTGTCCGCCATGGGTCTGGTCGAACAGGCGAGACTCATCCGCTCGGAGATAGCCGACGACATTATAATCTCGGCGGTCATCGCCATAGCTCTAGTTGATATATGGAGGAATATCTTGGTTACCGCAGAATGGCTGAAAAGCCGCATAGAGAGACGCGAGGAAAGAATCCGCAACGAAGGCCACGATAAAGGCCGCGCCGAAGGACGAGTCGAGGGCCGGGCCGAAGGACGCAAAGAAGGACGAGTCGAAGGCGTCGCCGAAGGCGTTGAAAAAGTGCTTGCCGTACTCAATGAGGAAGCGCGCAAAGATGTCGAACGCAAACTCAACCTCAATGGCAGTTCAGACTCTAAGGACTGATTGGGAGGTATCGGTTGATTACCGCATGGTGGCTGGAAAACCTCATAGCGCGTCACGAAGGGAAGGAGCGAGCCGAAGCCCGCGCCAAAGGCTATGCTGAAGGTGTGGCTCAGGCTCGTAGAGAGAAGAGAATCCGGGACGAAGCCCACGCTCAAGGTCGCGCCGAAGTCTTAGACCTGCTCGACGCAGACACGCGGAGAGAGGTAGAACGCGAACTACGGCTGATTCACGACATCCGCTCCGAAGCCATCGCCGAGGGAGTTGTCCGAGTACTCCGATTGCTCGACGACGAAACCCGGATGGAAGCAGAACGAAAACTCGGCCTCAACCGATATTCAGGGGAATAGAAGAGAGGAAACTCAACTTGCCAATACTAATCAGCTTCGACATAGACGGCACACTCGAAGTCGGCGACCCACCCGGCGAACTCACCATGGAAATGGTGCGTATCGCCAAGTCCAAGGGCATGATCATCGGTAGCTGCTCCGACCGAATCGCGAGCTCACAGCGCAGAATATGGGACGAACACGACATCCAGGCGGACTTCATCTGCGTCAAGGGAAGCCCTATGGAAGAACTTCGTCTGGAGTACATGAAAACCAAATTCGACGCCGAAGAATACTGGCACATCGGCGACCGCGAAGATCTCGACCGCCAGATGGCCCTCCGCTGCGGCTTCCAATTCCTCTGGCCGCACGAGGCGGCGGTAAAGGAATGGTTCGTGCCATAGACAGCCGACACTGAGACTATCAGATGGAATCAAACTCAGAACTCGGCTGCTCTTTCGGGTGGACTCGCTTCTATGAGCAACTCGCTGATAGGTTGCTTGCCTTTAAGGACAATAGGGAGGAATTGCTATCTGCCGTCTACGGCATAGATAGCGGAGAGCATTATCTGTACTATCTGAAAGAGGATCGAGACCGTCGTCCTTTCGGAGAACGACCGTTAAAGGACATATGTCCATTCACTACGATGGCTGTATTCAATCGTAAGCGTAAGGGTCTTTCTGATGATATAAGGAAGAATATCGCTCAAGAGTTAGCAAATTTTTTGGGTGTGAAAATCCCTGCCCCTGATAAATTTGACGGTGTCCATGCTATACACGGTGTTAAACGGATATTTTTTCCGAACGAGGATATACGTAAGCCAGATGATATTGATTCTCTTTGGGAAGTCTTTGAAAAGTCTCTTGATTTTGCAAAATGCTCAGATGACCCTGTTGTCCGAGACTCGTTTATTCGCTCCTACAACAGGGCCAGCCAAATACATGGAATAGCTTGGAGTCTCACGAGAGGACTTTCCTGGATAAGACCGCGAGTTTTTCAGACCCTAGACACGAAATCACGAGAATATATATCTGAAACGCTTGAAATTCCTGTGAGCAATCACATTAAAGGTAACGCTGAATCCTATCTGTCGCTTCTCCATATCCTCAAAGAGAAATTCCAAGAACCCGATTGTCCTGTGCATTCGTTTCAGCAGTTGGTAGTTGCCGCAGAATCGGGCGACTCCGAGATTGTATTCCCATTTCCTGTTGACCAAACTGATGAAACGACTCAATCTGTTCAGACATACACTATGGACGACATCTTGAAAGACGGTTGCTTCCTTGAAACCACCAAGCTGTCTGAGATACTCAGTCGCCTTGAGGAAAAGCAGAACCTCATTCTCCAAGGGCCACCCGGCACCGGCAAAACATGGCTCGCCAAGCGACTGGCCTATGCCCTGATTGGGCAGAAATCCGACGACAATGTTCGCTCCGTTCAATTCCACCCCAACCTGTCGTATGAGGACTTCGTGAGAGGTTACAGACCAAGCAGTGACGGAAAACTCGAACTGGAGGACGGCCCGTTCATGAAGATAATCGAGGCCGCGAGGGAAGGCCAAAGTTCCAGACACGTCATAGTCATCGAGGAAATCAACCGAGGCAACCCTGCCCAGATACTCGGCGAGATGCTGACCCTGCTGGAATCCGACAAGCGAACCCCGGATGAAGCGTTGGAACTCACCTATCGCAAGCACAAGGGCGAGCGCGTCCACATCCCCGAAAACCTGTACGTCATAGGAACGATGAATATGGCCGACCGCTCCCTAGCGATGGTTGACTTCGCCCTCCGGCGTCGGTTCGCCTTCGTGAATATGGAACCCGCCCTGAACGAACGCTGGTCGGGTTGGGTGAATCAGCAATGCGACATTGACCCCGAAACGCTTTCTCGAATCAAGAACAAGCTAGACTCGCTGAATGAGACCATCGCGGACGACCCGAATCTCGGCCCGCAATTCAGGATAGGCCATAGCTTCGTCACGCCAAATGACAAAATTGACAACGCCAACGACTGGTTCAGGCAGGTCGTCGAAACCGAGATAGGCCCGCTCCTCGATGAGTATTGGTACGATGACCGTCAAAAAGCCCAAGAGGAAAGAAATAGGCTGTTGAGCGGAATCTGATGGTTCTCACCCCAAGTGTTACTCAGCCCGACGCTGCCGACTCTATCAGCTATATCGGCGCAAGCAACGTCCCGGTCCGAAACATCTGGCTGCTGATGCTATACGCATCCGATCTGTACCGCCACACCAGGGACGAGAGGATAACCTCAATCGAGGAAAACCCCGACGACATAGCCGATCTGGTAGCCGAGATTCTGGCGGGATCGGTCGAACGCCGAATCAGGCGCA
>DAOULF010000166.1:0-9424 GCA_034420555.1 Dehalococcoidia bacterium | reverse complement strand
CGCTCGCCCAGCAGGTCCAGGTCATAGATAATCTGGCTCCCGGAAGGTTCAGGCTTGGCGTCGGGCCGAGCCACCAGGCCACTATGGAGAGTTCGTTCGGCGCGGACTTTCGCGCCCCGATTGGGCACCTGAGAGAGTATCTGCACATCCTGCGCGCGCTCATGCACACGGGGGCCGTGGAATACGAGGGTCGCTGGTACTCGGCGAACACATCGCTGTCCGCTACCATGGACGTGCCGATCATGGCCTCGGCGCTGAGGCCCGGAGCGTTCGAGACGTGCGGGGAGCTGTCGGACGGAGCGATTAGCTGGGTGTGTCCGCACTTCTATCTGAGAGATACGGCCCTGCCAGCCCTACGCAAAGGTGCGGAATCCGCCGGTCGGCCCACGCCGCCGCTGATAGCGCACGCGCCGGTGTGCGTGACCGAAGACCTGGACGCGGCGCGAAATGGCGTCAGAGCGCGTCTGGGATACTTCCCGAGCATCCCGTTCTACGCGAATATGTTCACTGAGGCGGGATTCAGTGGCACTCCAGACTCCGGTTGGACCGACGAGATGCTGGACCAGGTGCTCATTGCGGGAGACGAGGACGCGGTGGCTGATCGCATAAACACGGTCATCGGATGGGGTGCGACGGAAATTCTGGCCACCCCGATACCGTGCGGAGAGGACCCGGACGCGACCGAGGAACGGACTCTGAGGCTGCTTGCCGAGATAGGGAAGGACGCGGACTGATAACGATTCAGAGTAACGCTGTCGTTCTGCCTTGGCCGGCCCAAGTGGATTCCCGCTTTCGCGGGAATGACGATACACGGACTGTTGCCGAGATAGGGAAGGATGCCGACTAATATGAAACTGACGATAGAAAAGTTCGCATCCGTCGTTGTGACCGCGGACTCAACCTGGACGTTTGCGGTGATCTCGGATGGGGAGGGCAACTCGACTACGGTTGAGACGACCGCCGGGGACGCTTCGCGGGCTGTTGCCGGAACCTTGGCAGACCTGGTTTCGGAGTTGCGGGATGAGGACATCGGGGATGAAGCGGATGTCGAAGGGCTTCTGGAACTGAGCCAGGTGGACCTGAGAAAGGATAATGTTCTGGGGACGGCGGTCAGCGGGCTGCGGACAGCGGTAGCTCAACTTGGCGCGATGAGGGCGGGCGTCGGCCTGACGGAGTTCCTGGGAGGGGAGTCTATGGAGAGCGTTCCGCTATATGCGAATATCAATCGCTCTCTGTTCGCCACTGACCGCACACCTGCCGATTTCTACCGCGTGGCGGAGAGGGCGGCTAAGGCGGGATTCAGGGCGTTCAAGTGCGCTCCGTTCGACGAGGTGCGTCCGCCGTCCACGCCGGGAACAATCCTGCAGGAAGCGGCGCCCGGACTTGCGAGGGTGGCCGCAGTCAGGGACGCTATCGGCCCGGACGCGACTCTGCTGGTGGACTGCCACAGCCGTTTTGAGAGGGACACGGCGCCGCTGATAGTGGATGAGCTTCACAAGTTGAACGTGGGCTGGTTCGAGGAGCCGGTGCAGCCGACCGAGGACGCGGAGGTTCTGGCGGAGATAGCGCGCTGGGCTCCTATGCCGGTGGCGGGCGGCGAGTCGGGCTATGGTGTGGAGTTCTTCGACGAGATTCTGGACTCGGAGGCGGTATCGGTCATAATGCCGGACGTGAAGCATTGTGGTGGGGTCGGGGAGGCGGTCAGGTCAGGTCGCTCTGCGGTTGGAAAGGGGCATGGGTTCTCGATACACAGCCCGGCTGGGCCTATCTCGCTGCTTGGTAGCGGACACGCGACGGCGGCCACGAACGGCGCGATGCGATTGGAGCACGCGGTGTATGAGGCGGACTGGCGGGCGGACCTGGTTGTCCCGACGGAGCGAGTGGAGGACGGTAGGCTGTGGATTCCGGGTGGAGTCGGTCTGGGGGCGACGCTGAACTGGGATATTGTGCAGCGGTTTGGGCGGGTGTGGGGGGCGTGAGGCTGATTGGGTGTACTCATCTTGTGGAATCGTTTGGAGGTGGTAACGTGAGCCAGATTTATACGGCAGTGATACAGGAGGACGGAGAGTGGTGGGTTGGTTGGGTGAAAGAGATCCGGGGAGTAAACGCTCAGGAGAGAACGCGTGAAGAGCTTCTTAACAGCCTCCGGTACGCTCTTGAGGATATGCTGAATTTGAATGAGACTGATGCGCTGAACGCCGCCTCAGGCGGATACGAAGAAGTGGAAATAGCGGTGTGAGACGGCGGAGACTGCTATCGCACCTTCGCGCACGGGGATGTGTGTTCGTGCGTGAAGGACGCAGACACTCGGTATGGGCTAACCCCTCGAACAATACACAGACAGTCGTACCGCGACATACTGAGATACGCGAAATCATGGTCAGGAAGATATGCCGCGACCTGGACATTCCCAGACCGTAGGTTATTCCAGTTGGAGGCGAAATATCCATTGGACAAGGCGTTTGGTGGAGGAGTGCGTGTGGTATCAACTTCAGGCGGCCGGGCTATGGAGGGGCGGATCAGATAATGGAAGGGATGAAAAGACTTGCGGGATAACGAACAAGCCATGCGTGATATAGCTGTCATTAGTAACTCTCAACAACCGCTACACGAACTGCTGCGCCGCGAATTGAATGAAGCGGATGAATTTCGTGCGGCGTCCGCATTTTTGAACAGCGGTGGCCTGAGTTACATCATGCCCGGTATGCGACGGATACTGGAAGGGGAAGGGAGTGTCTATATAATTTACGGGGCCGACTTCCGTATTACCGACTCGCAGGCGGTACGCTCGCTAGTGGAGTTGAGTGCAAAGTATGGGGATATGTCTTATTTCGTACACTTCGATTGGGCGCTTGCAACTCGACATATGTTTCATCCCAAGCTCTATTTAACGACGTCAGATTATCAACGGTACTGCGCCATCATAGGTTCTTCCAATCTCACTCACGGCGGCATGAGTGGGAACGTCGAAGTGAACGCAGTCATTAGAGGTGAACTTTCCGACGCGTCTGTGAGCCAGTGCCTGAATATCTTTGAGTCTATTCTTGCCAGTGACGCTCTTATGGAGCCAGATATGACCTTCGTCGAACGCTATGAGCGTCTGCATGATGAAGTTCGTGAATCACCTGTGACCGAAACTCCGCCACCTAACTTGTCCGAGAGGTATCAAGAGCTAATTGACCTGTATGAAGAGCAGTTGGAATCGAGGCGATATTGGAGGCCTGACAATCAGAATGAGTTCCTGATACAGGCGATTGAAAATCTCTCGGGAGAGGCCGGGATGGAGTATGTGGGATTGGACGCTATTTACAGAGAAACTGAACGGCTTGTAAGGTCTGCCGGCCATACCTATAAATGGGATACGTTCAATAACAGCTTGCGTGGAAGGCTAAATACTGAAACTGTGGGACGGGGTGGTCAAGACTTATTCGAGCGTCGGGGTGGTGTGCCCGGGAGATATGGGCAATATCGTCTATCGGACAAGGGCAAAGCATATTCAAAAGAAAAGCAGCAATCTGAGTAATGCCCTAGTTAAAGGGGAGTTGACTCTGTGAAGTTATAGTTCGTGCTCAAGGTTACGGGATAGATAGTCTTCCTTGTCTTGACGCTTGGTTCAGTCGTTTCACACCTATTTCTACGAATGGCCTGTTAATCTCAATTCCTATGAAACGGCGTTCAGACCTCAACGCGGCAACTCCCGTACTGCTGGATCCGGAAAACGGGTCCAGCACAATGTCACCCTGGTTGGTGCTTGCGCGGATGCAACGGTCCATGAGGGCAACCGGCTTCTGGGTCGGATGGCTGCCGAATTGCTTCTCACTGCGTCCCGGCGTCGTGAATCGCCATACGGTCTTCATCTGTTTGCCACCGTTCTCATGCCGCATCTCGTCGTAGTTGAACTGGTATCTATGGCGGCTTCCCCTAGGGGCCTTGCTTGCCCAGAGAATTATTTCGGTGGAGTGAGTGAATGTCCGGCGGCCCAGGTTGGGAGGCGGGTTGGGCTTCTCCCAGATGATGTCGTTCAGCAGGCGAAAGCCGTTTCTCAGCAGGGCCATTCCGATGCTGGGGTAGATGTGCAAGGTGCCTGAAACCCAGATGGTGCCGGTGGGCTTGAGGACGCGATAGCACTCTTTCGTCCATGCCTCATTGAACTCGTAATCTGCTTCAATGCCCTTACTCTTGTCCCAGTCTCCTTTATCCACGCTCACCATGCGCCCAGCGACGCAGGTGATGCCGCCGTTGGAGAGTAGGTAGGGCGGGTCGGTCCAGATGCAGTCAATGCTATCGTCGGGTATGCCGGAGAGCATCCTGATGGCCTCACCGACATAGAGTGAAGAGTATCCGTCGGGCGAAGTCCAGAGGGGTTCGGGGGTTTCCCCGTCAAGGAACTTCACTCGAATGGGAGATGGTTGGGATATGTCATACGTTGTCAAAGTGAACGGATCGTTGATCAGGTCACATGATCTTGTCAACATGCAGATGGGCCATGAATTGGCGAATGGTTGAAAAATGTTGGCTATGGTTTCATAATGGTTTCATGTCAGCGCAAATTACCATACGAAACGTTCCGGACGAGGTTCACAAGGAACTCAAGGAGCGCGCCTCTCTCAGGGGCCAGTCTATGCAGGAGTATCTGCGGCGAGAGCTGGAGCGTATCGCGTCGAGGCCCTCAGCCGACATATTGCTGGAGCGGATACGGAAGCGCAAGCAAGAGGCTGGAGTAAGTGTCTCATCCGATATTATCCTGCAAGAGAGAGATGCTGACCGGACTTGACTGCTGTAATAGACGCTTCAGTATTTGTCGCGGCCTTAGTTGATTTGGAGCATGATGGCGAGTGGGCGGAATCAGAAATTTCTGACATTCCCTTAGCCTGTCCTGAATTAGCGCTGGCAGAGGCCAGTAACATCCTGCGGCGCATGGAAGTATCCGGGAGAATCTCACACTCAGACGCTCACGGAGCCTATGCCCAACTTCTCCAATTTAACATTGAACTGTATCCCTTCGCGCCCTTCGCCGAACGCATTTGGGAATTGCGACGTAATCTCACCAGCTACGATGCGTGGTACGTAGCTCTTGCTGAGTCTCTTGACGCACCGCTTGTGACGCTTGACCGGAGGTTGAGTAGAGCCAGCGGTCCCAGATGCGATTTCATAGTCCCGCCCAGCCCCTGAGGCGTTCTTACTCGCCCTGTGCCCACCTAATCAGAGCCTTCTCCTCCGAGGCAATTTCCGATATTGACGTGTAGTAGTGGTCGCGCCAGGTGTCTTGGGGCATTCCGGTGAAGAGCATGAGGTTGAGGGGGTATTGCTCGCTGTCGGTTACGCGGCGGAAGTCGTCGCGGAAGAGGAAGGTGGGCTTGCCCAGGGCGATGGCCATGCCTAGCTCGACCATGACTCCCTCGTCCGGGGGGACGCCGTTGACGACGGCGAAGATAGCGTCGGAGTCGCGCACGTCCCGGAAGTCGGCCTGGCCGATTTGGTAGGCCCAGCCAGGGTCGGAGAAGTCCACCTGGTTGTTGCGCTCGAACGGCTCCCAGACCTCCAGGCCGAGGGACTCAAGGGCCTCTACGATGCGGGGCAGCAGGATGGTCTTCTGGTCTTCGGAGAAGCCGTAGGGATTGGCTAGGTAGATTGTCTTCTTTGGAGACTGCGACATGGGCCGACTCCGACTCCGAGCGGTGTTTTGTGTGCTTCAGGTCCCGTGTGTTTCCAACGCGTCCTGCCCCTGCCCCACCCCTGGATACCCGCTTTCGCGGGTATGACGGTAGTTGCGCCAAAGTATTCCTTTCGCAGATATGCCGAATTGGGTCGGATTCAATTGGGCATGATAGTAGCTCTAATCGGCGCCGCAGATGGAGCAGGCCAGGGCGAGCATTATCTTGGTGCCGCTAATCAGGCTGGCGATGCCGACTGATTCATCGGTGCCGTGGGCGCGGCTGAGCATCGGGTCGTCGTCCGGGTGGGAGCCGGAGAAGCCGTAGGTAATCACGTTGAGCGGGCGGGTGAAACGGGAGTCGGTGAATCCGGTGCTTATCGCGGGGACCCACTGGATGTCGTCGCGTTCGAGCGCGAGGGCGGTAGCCCCCTGGATGTGCTCAGACAGCTCGGTATCGAATTCGGACGAGTTGGGGACGGCCATGTAGTCAATCTCGTAGGTCACGCCGGGTATGCCTTCGATTATCTTGTCCAACTCGCCGCGCAGGTAGTCGTCGTTCTGGTGGGGCAGGGTCCTCACGTCGCAGGTGAGGTTGATCTGCTCTGGAACGCTGTTGGACTTCACGCCGCCGTTGATCATGGTTGGCGTTATCGTCATGCGGGAAAGCGCGGTCAGCATGGAGGCGAATCGGGGGTTGTCTTCGCGGACTTCCTCGATGATCTCGTCAACGTTCTCAGGGGACGGCCTGTGCTCTATGGCGAAGTTGGACAGGTGGGCGAAGAGGCTGGTGGAAGTGTCGCGTTCGGCTTCGTAGTTTTCGATGCGGCCAAGCACCTGGGACAGCCGGTACAGGGCGTTGGTACCCTGCCAGGGGACTGAGGCGTGGGCGCTGACTCCCTTTACAGTGAACTCTATCTGGAGTCGGCCCTTCTCGCCGACGCCGAGGATGTAGGTGAGGCCGCCAGCGGCCTCGATGGGCGTGCCGCCGCCTTCGTTGACGGCGAACGGCGCGGTTATCTTTTCAGGGTAGTTGTCGGCGAGCCAGCCGAAGCCGTAGCGTCCGCCGTGCTCCTCGTCGGCGCCGGAACACAGGATCAGGCTGTCCCTGAGAGTGATGTTGTTGCGCCTGATGAGGCGCATCGCCATGACCTGGGCGGCCAAGAGTCCCTTGCAGTCGGACGCGCCGCGCCCGTATATGCGGCCATCGTGTATCTGGGCGCTGAAGGGCGGGAACATCCACTTCTCTTCCTCCTCCACCGGCACGACGTCGGTGTGGGACATGAACATGAGCCTGGCGTCGGAGTTTCGACCCTCGATTCGGGCGATGATGTTGCCGCGCTCAGGAGTGCGCCCCAGGATTTCGGAGTCTATGCCGTCTTCCGCGAGAAAGTCCCTGATGTACTCGCACACGGGGGTCTCGTCGCCAGTGGGCATGAATCCCGTGTTGACCGATGGGATCTTCACGAGGTCGCGGTGGAGGGCGATTATCTCGTCTTCCATGCTGTCTATCTGTGCGAACATGGCTCTGAGGTCTGGCATTTTCGATTCTCCTGAATAACTGAATTAGAGCCGAAGTGCATCCCCCGGAATGCCTCGAACAACCTAGTCCCGAATTCGGTTGTTTCTGCCGTGTAACAATCTGCCCCAACCCAACCCCTAGATTCCCGTTTTCACGGGAATGACGGTAGTAAGGCAGAGTATTCCTTTCGTGGGAATGACGGACGGTTGATGGAGTATGGCATATACATGGGTATGGTACTAGCTGAACAGGTATTGGGCCATGAGCAGTCCGGCGACGCTCTTGGCGTCCTGGATCTCGCCGAGGCGGATTAGTCTTCCGACGTCGGACATTGGGACGCGCTCCAAGGTTATGTCCTCGTCGTCGTCGGCTGGCAGTTTGCTCTCCACGAGGTCGCGGGCGAGGTAGATGTACAGTATCTCGTCGCAGAAGCCAGGCGATGAGTAGATTCCTCCAAGCGGACGCAGGTTTCGAGAGGCGTAGCCGGTCTCCTCGCGCAGTTCGCGTTGGGCGGTGCTGTCGGGGGACTCGCCCTCTTCTATCACGCCTGCGGGAATCTCCAGGAGGTCGTGGCCGACCGGATACCTGTACTGTCGGACGAGAAGCGCGTTGTCGTCGGAGTCAATTGGGATAATGGCGACCGCGCCCGGGTGGTGAATGATCTCCCTGGTAATCTGGCGACCGTCCGGGGTGAGCAGCGTATCAACGCGCGCCTCTACGATGCGGCCAGAGAATACTGTTTCCCGGTTGATGGGTTCGGTGCGTTCGGTCATACTGCTCTCCCCTGATGACCTGAAGATGATGGTATTTCACTCTCACCCCAACCCTCTCCCATCAAGGGAGAGGGGGCTGTTGGTTGGCGATCATAGCTACGCTTGCACATCTGCATACTCTTATCGGCCCCTGATAGCTCAGGACGGCGGCGTGAGGTTATAGACAAGTCCCAACCTGCGGGTGAGCTCGTTGTAGAAGGCAGTCCTGGGCTTGGAGCGCAGGAATCTCGCCTCGTGCGGGCTGCGCGAAATGCTGACCCTGGACCCCGGCGGGAGTTCCATGTCTTCCAGGCCGTCCACGCTCACGAGCGCGGCCTTGTCTTCGCCGGTCGAAAGGACTATCCGGGTGTCGTGAGGAAGGACCAATCCATCGCGCAGGCCGGTGTGGGCGGCTACGGGCTGGAGCATCATCATCAGGGCTTCGGGGAAGAAGATAGGCCCGCCCGCGGAGAGCGCGTATCCTGTGCTTCCGGTAGGCGTTGAGACGACGAGCGCGTCTGCCCTGTAGGTGGTCAGGAACTCGCCGTCCACCACGGTATCAATGTCCAGGAGGTGCGCTACGCCCACACGTCCCACCACCACGTCGTTGAGGGCGTCCATGCTGAGGACTTCGCTGCCGTCGGCGTCCGTAACGACTGCCCGGAGCATCATGCGCCGTTCGACGCGAACGCTGCCGTTCAGGTAGTGAGGAAGGCGCTCTTCGGCCTCCTGCACCCTGAGTTCGCTCATGAAACCCACGCGACCCATATTTACGGCGACGACCGGAATCGAGTGGGCGGCAATGGAGTGGATGGTGCGCAGGATCGTCCCGTCTCCTCCCGCTACGACGACAAGCGAGGTGTCGGAGAACTTGTCCTCGCAATCGGCCAGGTCGTAGGCGGAAGATACCCATGAGCGTTGGCCGAGATCGAGACTGGTCACGAGAGACTCGATAAGCGGCGGGGCGTCTTCCACAAGGGCGTTATAGATGAATCCTATGAGGGACATGGGTATTCCCTCACACGCCGAGTACGCTGACAGCGGACCTCGCGAGGTCTATGAGAGGAGTCGGGTAAACGCCGAATATGAATGTGGCGGCGGCGGTCGCGGTGAGAGCCACCCCGGTCGCGGCGTCGGCGACTATGGGCTTGTCTTCGGCAGGGTCGCGCAGGTACATGACCTTGACCACTCGCAGGTAGTAGTAGGCGGATATGACGCTGTTCACCATGCCCGCCACCGCAAGCCATTCGAGATTGGCGTTGACAGCCGCTCCGAACAGATAGACCTTGGACATGAATCCGATGGTCGGAGGTATGCCGGTAAGGGAGATCATAGCGAACGCCATCGCCGCGGCGATCAGAGGAGCGCGACGCGCCATGCCCGCGTAGTCGTCTATTTCGTCGGAGTCTATCTTGTTGGATACGGCGATGACCGCGCCGAATACAAGCAGGTTGGTGGCGACGTACCCGCCGAGGTAGAACAGCACGGCGGACGGGC
>DAOULF010000165.1:0-2294 GCA_034420555.1 Dehalococcoidia bacterium | reverse complement strand
TTGGTCAGCCGTCCGAGCGCGATGAATGTCAATTCGCCGGGCGAATCCAGAACGCGCCGGACTATCTCGAAGACGGCATTGGTGGGCTGCGGCTCGATGTCCGGCGGCGGCAGGTTGGTGTCGCCGAGGCCGTCGGAGCCGTGTATGTAGGGCGCGTAAGGCGGGTCTCCCAGTCCGAATGATCTGGACACGCCCTGGTGAACGGGTATGTCGGAGCGGCCCGCGGCCTGCAATATGATGAGCGCGTTGCGCGTGCATTGTTCCAGTGACACGTTGCCGAATATCGTGGTCAGCGCCTCAATTCGGAGCTCGGGGCTTCCGAAGGCGAACAGCAGGGCGGCGGTATCGTCTATGCCGGGGTCGGTGTCAATTATTACGCGGGGCATGGTGGCCTTCAATTATCAGCTTTTAGTTGTTAGATGGGGTTGGCATTATATCAAGTCTGGCTGGGAGTTGGGGTACTGATGAAGTTGAGGCATGGTCGTTGTGGCAGGTGACAGTGGGGTGATACAATCGGCTCATGGTAGATAAGAGTTTTGCAGTCACATTGCCAGATAACTTGCTGGCGACTCTGGGCTGGAACGAGTCTGAGACCCCGGTTCGTATAAGGGAAGCTCTGGTCATGGAACTTCTGCGCCTTGACCGCCTCTCTGAAGCGGAGGCGGCAGATTTGCTCGATCTGGATAGACGCGCGCTCCTCGACTTAATGGCTGCGCACCGCGTATCTGCAATCAGCCTGTCTCCCGACGAACTCAGAGATGAGCTTACAAAGCCTGTCAAGGGGCTGAAGGCGCGGTGATCGTAGCCGATAGCGGGCCTCTTATAGCCTTCAGCAGAATCGGGCGACTGGACATTCTGGAAGACCTCTTCGATAGAGTCCTGATACCGGACGCTGTGTTCCATGAAGTCGTTATCGAAGGCGAGGGCAGGCCAGGAGCGCAGGACGTGGCAGCGAGCGTCCGTATTGAACGCCGATCCGTCGAGGACCGCGCGGCGGTGGAGCAATTCCCGGAAGCGCTCCACGCGGGAGAAAGGGAGGCAATCTCCCTGGCCCAGGCTTTGGGGTTGACGTTGCTCATAGACGAACGTCGAGGACGCCGACATGCAGAGAGCGTTGGGGTGGAAGTGTTCGGAAGCCTGCGTGTTCTGGTAGAAGCTCGTCGCCAGGGAATTATTGATGATGCGAGAGTCCTTGCCGAGGCGATGATCGAGTCCGGCTACTGGTTGGACCGCAGCCTGCTATCTTCGCTCAGCAGACCAGACCATGCGCGATAGTCGAATCCAGTCCCTGATTCCCTCGCTTCTCCATCCAGAGCAGATACAAAGCCCAAGCCCTGCGCGTCATCACCCGTCGCCATTTGCGGCTTATCAATTGTGCGCGGGGCTGATAAACTCTGTGCGCGGCCTTGCGCCCATATTGATCAATGACATGGTACACCATACACGGGCAGGAGGAATTATGAACGGCTATGAGTTGAAGCAGAAAGTACACTCCGGTGGGATAGTTTACGGCACTGCTGAGCATGAGCCGCAATCCGCGCTGGACAGCCCCAATGTCCGGGTTCGGCCTGGATTACGTGATAATGGACAGCGAACATTCGCCACGCGGACGGTCTGAGATGGCGGACTTCATCGCCGCCTTCACGTTCAGCGGCGTCGTGCCGATAGTGCGAATCCCGATACCTGACTCGCACTACGTCACGATGACGCTGGACGCTGGAGCTCACGGCGTCCTGGCTCCGTACTGCGAGACGGTGGAGGAAGTCAAGGAAGTCGTGGCCGCCGCCAAGTGGCGTCCTCTGAAGGGCGCGATGGTGCGCAATGTCATCGAGACGGGCGAGTTCCCTTCGCAGGCGACCAAGGAGTACCTCGAAGAACGCAACCGCAACAGCGTGTGCATCATCGGCATAGAGAGCGTGGCCGCAATCGAGAACCTGGACAACATCCTGTCGGTAGGCGGGATAGACGCGATCTTCGTCGGCCCCAACGACCTGAGCATCACGCTCGGCATACCCGACCAGTACGACCATCCCGACTATGAGGCCGCGCTGCGGGAGATCATCCGAATCTGCCAGAAGCACAACGTCCCGAACCTGTTCCACCACCAGACGGTCGAGCTCACGACCAAGTGGCTGAAAGAGGGCGTGCGCTTCGTGCTGTACAGTTCTGACGCTCGCACTATGCACAACGGCTTCAGGGATGAGTTCGGGCAGATCAAGGCGGTCGGCGCGGAGCTGGAAGGCACGGAGGTAGAGGACGTGGGCGAGTCGGACGAGGTTATCTAGCCACCACAC
>DAOULF010000164.1:0-3424 GCA_034420555.1 Dehalococcoidia bacterium | reverse complement strand
CTCAGCGTTCTGCATGAGCTGGGTGTCGAAGCGCGCGCGCTCCACCCTGATATGCCGGACCGGGTAGAGCGCGCTTAGTCTATCCACCCAGGTCAGAGTGTTCGCCAGCCTTGACTGAATCGATGGCGCAAGCCAACCTTCGGGTCTTGTCCGGTTGTCGAAGCGCGGCTTACGGTTCCTGAGCCTTGAGCGGCGCCCCCTTCTCAGAGAACGCCGCCGCTCCAGCTTGTTCTTGACCCGGTTGCCGCGGTGCCTCAGCTCGATCAGAGCGTGGGCCCGTCGTTCGCCGTCTTGCTCGCTGGTTACGGCCATCCCCGTGGCAGAGGCTCCGGGGTCTATGTTCAAGTCCACGCCGTCCACCATCACGCACGGGTCTCCAGAGTCCACGTCGGTCATCTGAATCGTGAATATACCCTTGATCCAGCGCTTTTCGGCGCGGCCCTGGCGGATCAGACGCCGGGCTCGGGACGGGCGCGTGGGCATGAGCGGCCTGCCCTCGGTGTCGAGGACTGGTACGCAGTTCGTGTTGGTTGGATCTGTTCTTCTCGATTTCAACGATTACTCCTGTGATGTTCTAATATCTCCCCGAGGGGAGTAAGTCCCCGACGGCTCGGGAATCGCCGCTCGGGAACGTCGCCTCGTCAATGGCTGGCGGTCGGTTTGTTCTGTCCGATGACTATTTCATCCCACCGGACTTCGAGTGGCTGGAACTGGCGAGGCATCCCAGCGTCTTCATTCATTGCCGACCGCACGCCGTAGTCGAGCTGTTCCATCCCGTTGCTCGACTTAGACTGTGCCTTGCACAACACGCCTCACTTTTGTGAGAAATCCGGACATTTTGTGAAATGTCGAGATTTTGTACAAAGCCTTAACATCGGTATTTATGGCCTGGTCTTCCTGCCTCTTATGGTGAATATCCGGGGCGTCGAAGCTGATAGGGGTGGACGTTCGGTCCACCCCGTCAGCCTTGATCCATTACTGAAAGGCGTCGCGGGCGGCATGGATTCTGATGACCGGGGCGCTTTCGGTCTGAACCTGAAACCTGCCGTCTGAGGCGATTGACATCAGTCTGCAATCTGTACATCCGGGCACAAAATTTCGGGGCTTCTAAGCTGAGGGGTGGACGAAACGTCCACCCCCTTGGGCTTTGTCAGGTGTTTGGACAAGCGGGGCTGTTGTCAGATCGCCAGGCCGGTTATGCCAACCGTCTTCATGGAGTCGGGCGTGGTCCTGTTGTCGAGCGCGAAGGCAATGGCCTCGCGCTGGGAGACGACCGTCTCGCGTTCCCAGAGTATTCGGAGGGGAAGGACGAATAGCTGTTTGCATTTGAAGAACCTCCCGTCGCAGTTCTGAAAGAGAGCGTCGGCGTAGCGGATGTCTTCTTGGCTGGGTATGGACAGGTTCATGCGAATGGAGACCAGTTGAGTGTCTCTGTGCTCGACGTGAAAGTCCTCGGTCACCATTCCTTCCGCAAGCAGTTCGATGCCGAGTTCATCGAGTGCCTCGTCGGGGGCGTTCATCTGGATGGCCAGCCTGATGGCCTCGAGGCGGCTAATCGTTCTTATGCTGGTCTCCTCCGGGTCGTGGAAGAGCCGGGACTTTTCGGTGGTGAAGTAGGCGCTGTCGCCGGTCTTGTAGAGCGATTTCCGGGTCCACCCCAGGGGTGTCCAGGCCGTGTGGAGCAGGGTGCAGTCGTCGAGCGCGCCTAGCTGCTCGGTGAGGTTTGTCGTCTTTCTGAGTGTGTCTGTCTTGGTCTTCTTCATCTTTTGCCGGTGTTTCCGGCCCTTTCCTAGTGTTGGGTACATTATATGACATATGGTCGTGGGAGTGTCCGCGATGGATGGCTGAACCACCTATGACGTTAAGAATTATTCCTCCTTCGCTTCATCATCTTGTCGGCGGTCCGCATTGCGCGACTTGGTGCCATACACGAATATACTAACCAGACCCGCAAGATCGATTCCGATCAGGACAGTTCCTTCCCATCCGTGTCCTCTTGTAATGAGATAGATACCCCCACCGATGCAAACCAGAGAAATAATAGAAGCTGCAGCCACGCCCAGGTAGCTTCGCTTTGAGTCTTCCGCTATCGCCAGTCTCTCTATTTCCAGTTCCTGTCGGTCGCGCTCATGACGATTCGCCTGAGCATTCTCTGCCATCTTCAGGATTCGATTGGCCGCACCTGCAAGAATGGCTTCGTACCGTTCAAGGTCTCCTGGAGACGGGATTGGTCCGGAATGGGAAGAAGAAATCTGAACCAACCTGGGAGCGCTACTCGATTCTTCATTGGGGGATATGCGCGAAATTTCAGGTGTCTCTTCTAATTGTGAGTTTTCTTCGCTCATCCCTGACGCTTGCTCCCATCGACGTTCTCATGCGAGTCACGCTCAAGCTCTTCCATCGCGTCATATAGATAATCGCCAACCTCATACCAGATTTCCCGGAGTTCTTCTTCATCCTGTGCGAAGCCAATCTGTTCTGATTCGCTTCTTGGGTGAAGAACCTCGACCTTCGGACTCATGGTCCTGCCAATATCCAGTACTCTAGCCATGCCTTCCAGAATTGACGGACGATGATATCGTACCCTGACCCGACGCCTGCCTGTTCTTCTACCGGGTGCCTTTCTCATGTCTGACCTACCATCCATTGTTCATTCAGAGTCATTCGACATCTGTTCTAAAGGTACTGTCTGCTCATCGCATTTTGCAAAATAGTCCCTTGATCTATCGGCCTACTTTGGAATGGATAATACAGCGGCTCGGGAAATTTCGCACGAGATGCCACTATTAAGGGTCTGGGGCGCCCCGGCTGTGCCGGGGTCCCCGGCGCTCCGGCCCGTTTGACGGAGGTAGCCTCCAGGACCCTTGCGCCGCGGGGCCTGGGCTCATGGCCCGGGCGGCTTCGCTGGTCTCCCGCTCGGGTCGCCGTCCAGCCACCACCCGCCAATGGCAAGCTTAGAACACAGTGACCGGATGCTCCACCGCCACCCCGCGACGCCATTATATGCGGGAACGTGAGAGGCTGCAATAAGGTCGGTGGACTCGCCTTTAAGCGAAGACGACGGGGTGCAGATGCACATACTCTGACAAGCAGGATTCAGCGCTGGCGAGATCCGGGGATTGTCGTGAGGGCAGCTAGCGCGGCCCGCTCGCTGGCGGAGACCTGTAGGAAATCGACGGTCGCGGATTCAGCTTGGTCAATCAGGTCTTGCGCGTAAGGAGTCGAGAAGGGTCCCGCAAGATGGTCGTAGTCAGAGCTGTGTCGGGATCTTTGGAGTCGGCAGAAAGCGTGGGCATAGATACGGACAGCAGCAGAGAACTGAGGCTGATCCGAACTCCGATTGAGGACTCGCTGCAACTGGTCGTAAGTCCTTCGGTGCTGCGTGTTGCGATAGATGTGGGTCCAACCAGCCAATTCAACCGGG
>DAOULF010000163.1:0-21101 GCA_034420555.1 Dehalococcoidia bacterium | reverse complement strand
GAGGTGTCGCCGAGACGCTGGGCGGCGAAATTCACCCTGTCAACAAGCGAGCCGCTGGTAATCCACTCCTCGCCGGTGTGCCATCCCTCCACAGACGGGGGATCTAGAAGTTTCTGGCCCATGAAGCCGGCTTCCTCCATGACCATGAAGATGCCGTTGTCGCCTCCGTTTGGCACGGCGTACTCGCCTGTCTTTCTGAGGGTGCCGACAATGACTTCCGTAGGGCTCTTTACCCTTCGGAAGCGCGCCTCCTTGAAGAAGTCGGAGTTGAAGAGCACTCTGAGAACCGAGCGGATGTCGTGGCCGTGCTCCTCGTAGGCGGCTGCCAGAGTGTCTATGGCATCGGGATCAATTGGCGGCGTGTCCAACCACTGAGGGACAGGCACTTCGTCGGCCACGAAGAAGTTGTACAGGTGCCTTGAGACGAATCGCGCGGTGGCGGGCTGTTCGCAGATTATCCTGACGACGTCTTCGCCATTGAAGTCGCCCTGTTCTCCCAGGAAGGTCTTCGGGCCATCGTCGTGATCGTGGTCGCGGAATTCGTGGTGCCACAGAATTCTGCCGTAGGGCCAGATCGAGTCTTTCTGCGCCATCATCGCCATGTATTCGCCGTTCTTGACGGTCCAGCCCGTGAAGGCCCTGGAGCACTCTTTGATGTCGTCCTCGGTATAGTGGCCGACGCCCATCGAGAAGAGCTCGAGTATCTCCCGGCCATAGTTCTCGTTGATGGAGTCCTTGTGGTTGGTATGGTTGTCCAGCCAGATGATCATGGCGGGGTCTTTGGACAACTCGATCAGCAGGTCGTCGAATCGGCCCAGGCCGCATCTTCTGAACGTCCCGATCTGGTTGGTAAGCGAGCCGAGATTGTTGAGCTTGCCCTCGCCGGTGGCGAACACGCCGTGCCAGAAGAGCGCCATCTTCTCCTCAAGCGGGCACTGCGTGGATATGAGCCTGTAAGCCCAGTAGGCGGCGTTGTGCCCCTGCATGGTATGGAGGTCAACGTGCCGCCTGAAAATCAGGTCGTCCGGGATGTGCTGCGGGTTCCGGGGATTCAGAAACTCTTCGACCAGCGCCTGGTAGCCGATTTCCTCATAGTGGTCAAGCTCTTCGGGCGTCGCTCCGAAACCGGCGCGTCTTGCCAGGTGCGCTATCAGGCTTCTTGCTTCAGAACTCATATTGTCGTTTCCTCCAAAGACAGATACATATGATTGGTCAGTATATAGGGTTCAGGATTCGGGCGCATCCTCCGGGGCTGCCTGCCGCGACTTCTCTACCTTGAATCCTCCGTAGGAATTGAAGGTTGGGGTATCATGTTCGAAGGGCACTCGAGCCAGCGCGAAGTCTTCCGGCAGGGATATGCCGCCGGAGAAGACCAGTTTCATAGCGTCTTCCACCGACATATCGGTCTCTATAATGTGGTCCTCCAGCACCAGCGCCATGTTTCCGCTGGTGGGGTTCGGGACGGTGGGAACGTACACGACCGCCATCGCCTCGCCCGTCTTCTCGGAATAGGCGCGCCCCGTCACGAACCCCATCGCTATCATATTCTCCCTGGGCCACTCGATGAACACTACGCGAGAGAAGTTGTACTGGGACGTCATAGAGGTCATTATCTGGCGCGAAACTCCGAATACCGATTTCACGAAAGGTATGCGGAGCATAATTCTGTCCACTCCCCTCATGCAGTTCATGCCAATTCGGGAGGATATGAACAGACCTATGATGTACGAGACGATGATTCCTATGACTATTCCGACGCCCGGGAAGTCCAGGCTCAGGTCCATCTCTAACACGTGGACAGGTGGGACATTCGCAAGGTGCGGCCTTATAAAGGTATCGGCGTAGCCTATCAGCGCCACCACTACGATTATCGTTATAAGCGTGGGCGCGATCTCAATCAGTCCGTCCATCGTCTTGGACTGGAAGTGGTTTTTCACTGTTTTGACGAAACCCCGGTTCCGTGTCGTCATTTCAAAACACCCAGCCTCTGGGAGTGATACATTTCTACCCTACCCCTAACGCGGACAGACTATCAATGTATCTTGCTGGCTATGTTTTTCCTGTTCTTGAAAACCTCCGCTCCCGACTTATGTGTGGGATACGCTTGGGATACGGGCATTTCGCACAAAGTCATTGCTCGTAGATCTGTATTCTGTGCCTGCTGTGTTCAGTCACATACAGGCGGTCCTGGGAGTCTAACTTCACCGATACCGGCCCCCAGAACAGAGGCTCGGTCTGCGACGCGACGTGATAGGGTGTCCGAAGATGGTCGGGCAGTTCCTCTACCAGGAGTTCGGACTCCTTCCTCACGTCGTACTCGTCGGGGTTTACCTCCAGCCACTCTTCCGCCCACTTGGACAGGGTTGCCTCTCCGCGCAGAAGCTGGTGGAACGAGCCGTCCGGGTTGAGTACCTGCACACGCTCGTTGCCCCAGTCGGCGACGTGCATCTTGCCCTCGCCGTCAACCGCCACCGAGCTTGGCCGGTGGAACTGTCCCTCGCCGTTGCCGGACTCGCCATAGGCCGCGATGAACTCTCCGTCGGGGGTGAACTTCTGGATACGGTCATTGCGCCAGTCGGCTATGTAAACGTCGCCCTCGGTGTCCACGGTGGCGCCCCAGGGCAGATCGAACTGACCGGGGCCGCTGCCCTCTTCGCCCCAGGACAGAACGGACTCGCCATCGGCGGTCAGCTTGTGAACCCTGGCGGCGTACTGTTCGACGACGTACACGGAGCCATCGGAGCCGTGAGCTATTCCCGCGGGACCGCCGAGCGTCCCGACGCCCGCCACGTCTTTGCCCCACTTGTTGACGAAGTTGCCCCGGCTGTCGAAGACCTTCACTTCATTCAGCGATTCGTCGGTGACGAACAGGTTGTCCTCGGCGTCGAAATTCATGCAGACAGGGACGCGGAACTGGTCGTGACCGTCTCCCGGGCCCGTGCTGAATTCGCCCAGCCAGTCCTCGTCGAAGGTGCATATCTGGATGCGGATACCGCGCGGATTCAGGCCGCCCATCCTGTTCAGCACGAATATCCGGCCGTCGCCGCTGAAGGCGACGTCGTAGGGATAGTTGAACCCGCGTCCTATGGGCTGGTTGGAGTTGAATCCGATGGTCTTTAGATATTTCATCTGGGTTCGACCTTATATGTTGAACTGCGGGTCGCTGTAATCGAGCAGCTTGTTGTATATCTGGATGCGCCACCTCTGGGTATCGGCGACCATAATCCTCGAATTCAGCGCGTCGAACGCTACCGCGGTGGGCAGCGCGAATCGCCACTCAGGTTCGAGCGTATAGACGCGGCGGCGAGCCTTGTAAACATCCGGGTTGCTGCGGACATACTCTATTTGCCACTTGGAAAGCTCTTGGGCGTCCCCGAGGAAGGTGGTCAGGTAGTTGCAGTCGGAGTCGTATGCCTGGACGCGGTGGTTGGCCCAGTCGCACACGTAGATGTCCCCGTCGGGGTCAACGGCGACGTCCGACGGGTGATCGAACTCGCAGTCGCCGCTGCCGTGGCTTCCGAAGGCGAACACGAACTCACCCCCGGCGTCGAACTTCTGTATGCGGTGGTTCTTGTGGTCCGCGACGTAGATGAACCCGTCCGCGTCGGTGGTGACGCCCTATGGGGAGTTGAACTGCCCCTCGCCGGAGCCACGGACTCCCCACTCCGAGATGTACCGCCCGTCGGTGGCGAGCTTCTGTATCCTGTGATTATGAGTGTCCACGACGAGCAGGTTGGCGTCGGCGTCCATGGCTATGCCGGACGGCCTTCGGAACTGGCCTGCGCCGTTCCCGGTCTCGCCGAACATCCGCAGGAAATCCCCGTCTCGGCTGAAGACGGATACCCGGTCTGTCCACGCATCGGTCACATATACGTTCGACTGGCTGTCCAGCGCTATCCCCGAAGGCCACATGAACTGGCCCGGAGACTCTCCGCGCTCACCCATGCGGCTGATTACCTCTTCTTCCCCGGCCATGTTTCCGACCTTGAAGCGCGCCACGTCGCACGTGCGGTCTATCCGCGTGATTACCGCGAACATATCTCCGTCGAAGCCGGGCGCCAGCGACACCGGCCCCATCACCTCGTTTCGCCCTCCGACCACGTGGCTGAAGTCGTAAACCCTGTCACCTACTATTTTAGTCAGCATATTTTCTGATTCCCGTCCCAATCCTGATTCTTAATTGCCGATTCTTGATTTCCAGTTGATGTTACGCACTTAGCTACGAATTTACGGTCGCGGATCATTCGACTCGGCTACGAAATACCTCGCAACTGCGTAAGGTCAGTGTATAAATTCAGTTGATATGTCAGAACGGAGTGGCACATCTAGAAACAGGTGACCAGTTTTACACTGAAACTGGTCAAAAACTGACACCAGTTTTTTGTGAGAAACTGGTTGAAACTGATCTATCTCAACCAGATTAGACCAGTTTTCGCCGGATGAGGGGCGTTTCTGGTACGGTCAGTCGTCTAGTATATACGCTTGTTTATAGATTCCCCCTTTCAGGCATGTCCCGTATGCCTGCTGAGCACGAACTTATGATAGCACAATACAGAACCTTTGTGCCATAGCGTTGAGTAGCCTCCTGCCGCAGGTCTTAGCTCTCGCGCCTCGTTGGCAGGATTACTCCTCACTCTCTTCATCCTCAACATCGTCGTCCATGTCCACCTCGTACATCGCACCGTCACCGTTACCGAAGTCAACGTGCCACCGCTTCTTGGCCCACTCAAGCAACTTAGCGCGACGTTCGGTTATAGATTCTGAGGTCCAGTCGTTCCAATTCTTAGCTATCTCTTGCTCTTCAAGTAAGAGGGAGTCCTCATAGCAATACTTACCGTCCCTTTTCTTTTTGGGAAACGACTTGTTGCCTAGATACTGGTTTCCTTTGGTTAGCGTCAGGTTACCGATGTCGTGTATGTATTCTTGGTGTACATCTGAATCAAACCGCTTCTGCCAGTAGTCCTGATTTTCAATTGACTGCGGGAGGATGTGTTCAATAGTGTCCTTGCGATTACGTTCTCTCAACTCCTGCCAAGACACTTTGGGAGAACCCCCTTTGTCCAATGCGAGAGAGGTCTCGTATTCATAAAGGAAATATCGCAGCCCAGTCCAGCCATACACTTCGCTCCATTGCTGATCCTCTGTACCCATCTGATACTCATAGGTCTTGTATCCGCACCGATAGGCAAGCTCACCCTTTAGTCTTGAGACAGCGCCGCCGAAATCTACCTTCTCATGCGCTACGTCATATCCAAGACGGAACAACGCGGCTTGTCCAGCGTTGGACCTAGAGCCATTCAGGCGATACACGCGGAAGGCAAATGCCTCACAGAGTTTGATGATCTCAAGATACTTCTCCGGTTCGGAAGGCCAACGCATTCTTACTGCCATCAGCAACGGCAGGAATGTTGCGGTTATCCCGACCCTGACAAGTTTCGAGTTCCAGGATTTAATGTCATTCCGCTTGGAAGTGAATGCTTTGAACGCGCCATCTCTCGTCGGCCTGCGCGCGTCACAGTAACAGATGCAGGCGCTGCGGAGCCCATCTATGTATTCGTGAATATCCTTCAACATCTGAGAAGGATCGTCTTGGTATTTCCGCAAGTCGAATCTGTTCTTGACGCTCTTGCTCCCATCCCAGTTCCGCGATTGCGGATCATACCGCATAATCCAGTGTGAGCGGAGCAATTGGTCTTCGTCCGCAGGCGAACTCAAACCGGATTCCATCAAGAGTTCGAGTATGTACGACCACGCATCATTCACTGAGTCAGTGAGATGATCCTTGGTATCTTGTTGTTGCACATCAAGAGTCGCGGCGACATATAGTAGATAATTTTTCACTTTCTCTAAATTGGTCAATGGTTTGCCGCGGTCATTCATCACCTCGAATATGACTCCGACTTCGGATACGTGCTCGACCTGATATAGATTGAAGTAGAGTCGAGATGTAACCTTGTTTAGTAGCTTTCGCAGCCAATTCTCTTGGCGCGCTGGGGCTCTGTCCGCCTTTCGCAGATATTCGGACAGCAGTTTCTTCGCGTCCAGAAGTCGTTGCGCCGAAGCTGTTGAAGGCGCGGCAACACCGTTAGACTCCGGCAAGACACCGCTCCTGAAGAAGGTGTCCGTATCTTTGTTGAGCGATAGTTTGTAGAGAGGAATACCATCAATGCTTGTGCCCTCGACGTAGTTCTTTTTGATTCCCGCCGCGAGCGCTCGGCTACTCTCAAAAGCCTTCAGCTCCCTGCTTATCTCGTTCAGTAGCAGGACAATAGTAGTAAGGCGTTGCTGTCCGTCCACGATGTTCGTCTCAGTGTATGTCGTTCCTTCGCTATCTTGCTTCTTTGCATCGTCGGCATGAAGGACGATAGTGCCGGTGTAGTGGTGACGCGCCGAACTGAGAATCTCCAGGTCTTCCAAGAATTCCCCAACCTGCTGCTTCTCCCAAGCATAGCCCCGCTGGAAGTCAGGAACTCGGAATATCCGGTTGTTGAACAGTTCTTGGAGAGTAAAAGTATTGTTCATTAGTCTGTTCCTCTGATTCGCGCTAGGGCTTCCCTCGCGGTATCGGCATATGGCTCTGGCAAGTTCTCGCTTATCCACTGGATATGGTTCTCTGCCCTCCGTTCCCTGAACTCGCCGAGTTGATATATGACAGTCTCGCTTAGGCCTGGGCCTATCGGATACCAGTTCTCGGAGAGGTTCTCAAAAAGGCTTTCAAGCAGTTCAAGAAGGTGTTGGCGTATCTCTTCCGAATCGGGAGAGGACATCCAGATTTCTCTATCGTTACTCATCCCGTCGCCAGCGTAGCGAGTGACTGGCCCAATGGGAATCGGATCACGCTCGGGCCTTCGGTGAGGGTGGTTGGCGCAGTATGTGTAAAAGGGATCCTCTATGACCAAATTCCTTATCTGGCAGTAAGGGGCTTCATCGTCGGCGCCGGGTTCTGGGAACCCTGCTTCACCTCCGTTCGTCCGATTGAACCAACAGGTCCCGCAACAATCTGATCCTCCATTTGGCATATCTCTTATCGGCCTCCATGATAGTTTGCAGATAGGCGATCTTGATGGGCTACCTTGGTGGTTCAACATCTTTGGATTGACGGCTTATCTATCCTCGCAACTGCGTAAGGTCAGTTTCTAATTGACCTACGCGAACTGGTACTCGCGCGTCGCCACTATTAACTGCAACATCTCCGACACGCGCCTGGCGGAATCGGCTTCGCTGGCTTCGTCCCATGCCAGGTCGCCCTCGATCTCCGCGTGGCTCACCAGTTCGGACATGGTTTCGTCCTTGACCTCCACCTCTCCCAGCAACTCCAGGCAGGCTCTCACGACCGATTCGGGCGAGGCGCCCACATCCTTCACTCGCTCTACTATGTCCCGCACTCCAGGACGCTCCAGGTCGCCCATCATATCGGACACGAAGTTGGCCCTCTTCATCAGGGTCCCGCTGTTTACCCACTCGACGCCCGAATGCCAGCCCTCCACGCTCGGAGGGTTCAGAAGTTCCTGCCCCATGTAGGTTATGTGGGCGGCCCAGTCGAATATCTCAGGCCCCGGAAGTTCCACGCCTCCAGCCATTCTGACGGTCCCTACGACGACCTCGGTGGGATTCTTGACTTTCGTGAAGCGCGCCTCTTTGAAGAAGTCGGAGTTGAACAGGACTCTGAGCGTGTGACTCATGTCGAAGTCCGACTCGGTAAGCGCGTTCGCTATGACCTCGACCGCTTCCGGGTCTCTGGGAGGGGTGACCTGCCAAGCTGGCACCTGGACCTCGTCCGCGACGAAGAAGCTGTACAGGTGACGGGCGATGAACTGCGCCGTGGCGGGGTGGGCAAGAACTATGTCAATTACGTCCTCGCCGTCGAAGTTTCCCTTATGGCCGAGAAAATCCTTCTCGCCGTAGTCGTGGTCGTCTTCCTTGAACTCGAAGTACCAATCCCACCTGCCCATGTGGAAGCGCGGCAGCTTGGGAGTCATAGTCCACCCGGTGAACGCTCGCGAACACTCGTAAACGTCCTCCTCGGTATAGTTGCCCACGCCCATAGTGAACAGTTCCAGCAGTTCGCGGCCCCAGTTCTCGTTGACGGCGGTCGCGTGGTTTTCGTGGTTGTCCAGCCAGAACAGCATGGCCGGATTTCTGGCGACTTCCACCAGCAGGTCGCGGTACTTGCCCAGTCCCTTCTCGCGGAACAGGTCAATCATGTCCGTTATCTCGTCGTAGTGGTCAACCTTGGACACGCCGGTGGCGAATATCTGGTGCCAGAACAGGCACATCTTTTCCTGGAGAGGCGCATCGGTGTTCACCATTCTCCACACCCAGCCGGTCTGCCCCTGGCCGCCGGCCGTTCCGGGCTTCCACTGGAACTGGTAGTAGCGCAGGAACTCGTAGATGTCCACAGGCTCGTGGTCCTCGGGGCGCAGGAGTTCCTCCACCGTCGCCTCATAGCCCTTCGCCAGTCGCTCTTCCAGTTCCTCGCGGGTCGCGCCAAATCCCGCTCTCCTCATCAGGTGAGCCATCAGAGAAAGGTCGTCGTTTGCCATAGCCTGTATCTCCTAGTCCAGATGTGTTGTCGAGCGGACACTGTCCGATTCAGGGATTCCTCGCTCGACCCGATTCGTCAAACCTGATCGGAATTATATTATTGACCGCCGCGCTAGGCAAACCCTGATCGAGAATTCTTGACCCGCCGAAAGTCCCTTCGCTATACTTGAATTCGGTATTCTTGACCTTACAGATCAACAAATGTCAGGAGCGGTGATTCGCATGACTACAGCGAACGTCATTTCCAGGGAAACGAAGCTCGATGATTCTCAGTATAAGTGGGGCTTCGACTTCGATTACGAATCGGAGACAGCCCCCAGGGGCCTGTCCGAGGACACTGTCCGGTTCATCTCCCACAAGAAGAACGAACCCGAGTGGATGCTCGAATGGCGTCTGAAGGCGTTCAGGCACTGGGAACGCCTGGGACTGGAAGAGCCAACCTGGGCCAATGTTAGCTACCCGCAGATTGACTTTCAGGACATCGTTTACTATGCCGCGCCCAAGTCGCAGGACGATGGCCCGAAGAGTCTGGACGACGTGGACCCCGAGATACTCGAGGCGTTCGACAAGCTGGGTATCCCGTTGGAGGAGCAGAAGAAGTTGAGCGGGGTCGCGGTTGACGCGGTACTGGACAGCGTTTCTGTCGCCACGACGTACCAGAAGATGCTCGAAGACGCGGGCGTCATCTTCTGTCCTATCTCCGAGGCCGTGCAGAAGTACCCCGAGCTCGTTCAGAAGTATCTCGGTTCGGTCGTGCCGTACACCGACAACTTCTACGCTACGCTGAACTCCGCTGTCTTCAGCGACGGCTCGTTCTGCTACGTCCCGCCCGGAGTCAGATGCCCAATCGAGCTTATGACGTATTTCCGGATCAACGAACTCGATTCCGGCCAGTTCGAGCGGACGCTGATCATAGCGGACAAGGGCAGCTACGTCAGCTACCTGGAAGGCTGCACCGCGCCCATCCGCAAGACGAACCAGCTTCACGCCGCCGTGGTCGAGCTGGTGGCGCTGGACGACGCCGAGATCAAGTATTCGACGCTCCAGAACTGGTATCCCGGAGACAAGGAAGGCAACGGCGGGGTATATAACTTCGTGACCAAGCGCGGGGCGTGCCGGGGCAAGAACTCCAAGATAAGCTGGACGCAGGTCGAGACCGGGTCCGCCATCACCTGGAAGTACCCGAGCGTGATACTCCAGGGCGACGATTCGGTGGGCGAGTTCTACTCGGTCGCGCTGGTGAACAACTACCAGCAGGCCGATACCGGCACCAAGATGATACACATGGGCAAGAACACCAAGAGTACGATAGTCGCCAAAGGCATCAGCGCGGGACACGCCCAGAACACCTATCGAGGCATGGTAAGGATAATGCCGTCCGCCTCCGGCGCGCGCAACTTCACACAGTGCGACAGCCTGCTCATCGGAAGCGAGTGCGGGGCGCACACCGTCCCGTACATCGAGGTGAGAAACCCGACCGCGCAGATGGGCCATGAGGCTACTACATCAAAGGTCAACGACGACCAGCTCTTCTACCTCCAGCAGCGCGGCATTGACCAGGAAGAGGCGAACTACATGATAATCAACGGCTTCTGCCGGGGCATCTTCAAGGAACTGCCATTCGAGTTCGCAGCGGAGGCGAGCCAGTTGCTGCGCGTCAGTCTCGAAGGCACAGTGGGCTAACCCATGACCCAGGCGAAAACAGCCAATCAAGCAGAAACAAGCCTGCGCCTTCTCGATGAGGCCGAGCAGTATCTTGAGGCCGATGATCTCTACAAGGCATGTGAGAAGGGCCTGGAGGCTGTACATAGCTATCTGAGGATGGTCGGAGAAGAGCGGGATTGGGCGACGGAAACTAAGCGAGACCTCCATGATATATCTGTGGATCTGGCGTTCGAAACTGAGGATCCGGGTGAAGCGATATCGCTTAATCTGGCAATGGAAGGCGGCTTGGCGATAAAGTTCTACGGAGCTCATCACACGAATTGGCTGGTCGAGGGCGGCCTGGACGACGCCAGGAAGTGGATTTCCATGATGGAGAATCGTAGTAAGCCGCCTGCTAGAGTCCGCGAGTCCCAGTTGAGCAGAGAACGAGAAGCGTTGCGAAGATTGGAAACGAGGAAGAACATGAACGACGCCAAGGAACTGATAGACCGATTGGAAAATCGGAATAGGCCGCAACCGGAGATGAGGCCGTCCCTGACTAGAAGGCGACGATAGACAGAACGATTTTCGAGAAGACAACGCATAAACGGGGATAGACAATACAAAATGCTTGAAATACGAGATCTGCACGTTTCGATAGAAGACACCGAAATACTCAAAGGCATCAGCCTGACCGTCAATGAGGGCGAAGTTCACGCGATAATGGGGCCAAACGGCTCGGGCAAGAGCACCCTCGCCAATGTCGTCGCGGGACGGCCTGAGTACACCGTAACCTCCGGCGAGATACTCTATGACGGCGAGGAAATATCAGAATGGTTCCCCGAAGACCGCGCCCGCGGGGGGATCTTCCTCGCCATGCAGTACCCGGTGGAACTCCCCGGAGTCCGAACATGGCAGTTCCTCAAGGCCGCCGTGGACGCCATACGCGAACATAAGGGCGAGTCCGAATTGTCGGTCAGGCAGTTTGACCGCCTTCTCGACTCCAAGCGGGAGATGGTCAACATACACGACGACCTCGTGCGTCGCTCCGTCAATGAGGGCTACTCCGGCGGCGAGAAGAAGCGCAATGAAATCCTTCAACTCGCGCTGCTGGACCCGAGACTTGCGCTGCTGGACGAGACCGACTCCGGCCTGGACATTGACGCGCTGCGAATCGTGGCCGAGGGCGTCAACGCCTTCAGGGGCGGGGACAAGGCCATAGTGCTCGTCACCCACTACCAGCGAATCCTGAACTACATCACGCCCGACTTCGTTCACGTCCTGGTGGATGGCCGAATAGTCCGCTCCGGCGGCAAGGAACTTGCCCTGGAACTGGAGGACAAGGGTTACGACTGGATAATCAAGGAAGCGGCAGCCGTAGGTGTGTAACCGTTTCTGATGAATGAGAACTGAAAACTAACGATTTGGGAAGAAATGACACAAGCATTGACAGAATACGACCGCTATGCCGACCAGTATGCCAACGTCGCCGGTTTCGGCCCGACGTGGCTGCGCAACTTGAGACAGAAAGGCTTCGACAACTTCTCGCGGCTCGGATTTCCGACCGCGCGCAGAGGAAACGAGGCTTGGAAGTACACGAATGTCGCGCCGGTAGCGCGCACCGAATTTTTCGTATCCAGATCGGATGAATCGCCCTCCGCAGAGGCGCTGCGCGAGGCGCTGCCCTGGGTGGAAGACTGGAATACGCTCGTGTTCGTAAACGGACGGTTCTCACCTGAACTGTCCATCATCCACGATACCGGGAGCGTCACCGTCTCCGGTCTGTCCGCCCTGGTGGAGTCGGACGGCGCGGTCGCCCGACAGCATCTCGGCTCCCTCGCCTCGGTGGAGGACGACGGATTCACCGCGCTCAACACTGCCTTCATCGGCGACGGCGCGGTCGTTCACGTTCCAGACAACTTGAGGGTAGAGAGACCGATTCACCTGGCGTTCGTGTCAACCGAGGAAGACAACTTCGTCGCGCATCCTCGCGTGTTGGTGGTTGCCGGTTCCGAGTCTGAAGCGACGGTAGTCGAGAGCTACGTGAGCCTCGGCGAGAATCCATACTTCACCAACGCGGTCGCCGAGATAGTGGTCGCCGAGGGCGCGCGAGTGGAGCATTATCGCCTGATGGATGAAAGCGACGAGTCATACCATGTGGGAGTAGCGCGCGTTCACCAGAAGGACGGCAGCTTGTTCTCTTCTCGCGCCTTCTACAAGGGGGCAGGACTTGGCAGACATGATCTCTATGTGCATATAGGGGATGGATGCGAGACGGACCTGAGCGGTCTGTACATCACGTCCGGCTCCCAGCACATGGATAACTTCATCAACTTGGATCACGCGCAGCCGAACTCCACCAGCAGGCTCTACTACAAGGGGATCCTGTCCGGCAGATCCAGGGCAGTGTTCGGCGGAACGGTCTTCGTGCGCGAGGGAGCTGACAAGACGGACTCACTCCAGTCGGACAAGAACCTGCTTCTTTCTCCGGACGCGGAAGTGGACTCAAAGCCCGCTCTCTTCATCTGGGCGGACGACGTGAAGTGCGGACACGGCGCGACCGCGGGCAACGTGGACGAGGAAACGGTCTTCTACATGAGAAGCCGCGGCGTTGATCTCGAGGCCGCGAGCCGGCTGCTCATATTCGGTTTCGCCTCCGAGATAATAGATACCGTCGCCCTGCCGGAACTGCGCGAGTATCTCGAACGCTCCTTCCTGGACGCGATACCAAAGTATGAATTCAGCTTTTAAGGAATCGAGTCAATGAACGATCTCCAGGACCTGTACGCCGAGGTGGTCATGGACCACAACCGCAGGCCGCGCAACTTCAAGAAGATAGAAGAGGCGGACCGCAGCGCGGATGGATTCAATCCGCTGTGCGGCGACCATATTTCGGTGTATCTCAACCTCGATGGAGGAGATTCTATACAGGACATCGGATACGTCGCGGTGGGATGCGCCATATCCAAGGCGGCGGCGTCCATGATGAGCGAGGCTGTCAAGGGACGCAGCCTGGAAAACGCGCAGCGCGTGATCTCAGAGTTCCGGCAGATGATTACAGATCGAGACGGTCCTGAGCCCGATTATGAAATCATGGGCGACCTTGAGATACTGGAAGGCGTAGCCAACTATCCCACGCGAATAAAGTGCGCCACCCTACCGCTGCATACACTGGCCTCGGCGATAGACAGCGAAAGTGAGAAAACAGTTTCCACGGAATAGAGCCAACCCGACGGCTTTGGGAGGAGTGGAGACCATGCAGATACCATTGAAAGTGGACTACGGAGTGAGAGCGTTGGTTGATCTGGCGATCCACCGGCAGAATGCGCCCGTGCGCGCGAGCGAAATAGCGGGCAGGACAATGATCCCCGAAGCCTACCTTGCCCAGGTGCTCCATGCGCTGGGAAAGGCTGGCATGGTCAAGGCGCAGCGCGGGCCGCACGGGGGACACATGCTGGCCCTGGATCCCGAGGACATAAGACTGAGCGAGGTCATGGAGTGCCTGGGGGTGTCCGAAAATCTGGTGTTCTGTCTCGACGATAGCGCAGTGTGTATCCACGCGCCATCATGCGCTCAGAGAGAAGTCTGGCAGGAGGTGGAACTTGCGGTGTACCGTATCCTCGATTCGCGCACCATAGGCCACTTGGTTGACAGAAGCCACGAGATTTTGAGAAACAGGGCCCAGACTGTGGTGTTACAAGATAGACGGAACTAAATTTGCATAGGAGAGAGAGCAAATGGCATTCGTCAAGGTAGGAAAAGCGGCTGAAGTTCCGGTCGGAACGTCGAAAGTTTATGAGATCGGAGATAGGTACATAGCGGTGTGCAACGTGGAGGGCGAATTCTACGCTATAGACGACGTATGCACGCACGACGAGGCTCCGCTGGACCAGGGGTTTCTCGAAGGCTGCGAGATAGAATGTCCCAGGCACGGCGCGCGCTTCGACGTGACGACGGGGCGAGCGACCGCGCTGCCTGCCGTCGTTCCGGTTGACACATTCCCTGTTCGCGTGGAAGGCGACGACATCGAGCTGGATGTCTAGCCTCCACTTCACCCACATTCTCAAGGATTACTAAAAATGTTCGACGCGCGGAAAATCAGGGAAGATTTCCCGATCTTGTCCCGTAAGGTCTATGGCAAACCCCTGGTCTATCTGGACAACGCCGCCACTACCCAAAAGCCGCGCCAGGTCATACAGGCTTTGGTTGACTACTATGAATGTTCCAACGCCAATGTCCATCGCGGAGTTCATGCGCTCAGCCAGGAAGCGACCGAGCTCTATGAAGGCGCTCGCGCCAAGATAGCGAGCTTCATAGGCGCGGAACACGCGGAGGAGATCATCTGGACGCGCAATGCTTCCGAGTCGCTGAACCTGGTGGCGCACACCTGGGCGCAAGAGAACATCCGCAAGGGCGACGAGATAGTCGTGACTCCATACGAGCATCACTCCAACCTGGTGCCTTGGCAGAAGGTCGTGGCGGACAAGGGCGCGAAGCTCCGCATCATGCCGATGTCCGAACACGACCAGAGCCTCGATATGTCGCGCGTTGACGAGTTCATAACGCCGCGCACCAAGTTGCTGGCGGTCGTGCATATGTCCAACGGCATCGGGATACTGAACCGGGTCGAGGAACTGGCGGCGAAGGCTCGCGCGGTGGGCGCGACCGTCCTGATTGACGCTACTCAGAGCGCGCCGCATATGCCGGTGGATGTCACTGATCTGGACTGTGACTTCCTGACGCTCAGCGGACACAAGATGCTGGGGCCGACCGGGATCGGCGTGTTGTACGGCAGGCGGGAGATTCTCGAGAACATGGAGCCTTTCCTGCGCGGCGGCGAGATGGTTCTGGAGGTGTGGTACGACAGGGCAACCTGGAACGACCTCCCGATGAAGTTCGAAGCGGGCACGCCCAACATAGGGGACGCTATCGGCTTCGGCGCGGCGGTGGACTACCTGAATGAGGTTGGCATGGACAACGTTCGCGCACATGAGGTCAGGCTGAATGCCCACGCGCTGGATGCCTTCAAGGAGCTCGAAGAGGACATTGACATATTCGGGCCGCGCGACCCGGAGAAGCGCGGCGGAATCTTCTCATTCTACTCGGAGATAGCGCACCCGCATGATCTTGGCACGTTCCTGGACAGGGACGGGATAGCCGTTCGCACAGGTCATCACTGCACGATGCCTCTGATGCGTGAGCTTGGGGTCGTGGCGACGGCGCGCTCCAGCCACTATCTGTACAACACGGAAGATGAGATAGACGCCCTGGTGGATTCGGTGAAGAGAGCGCTCAGGTACTTCTCCGATGGCGCTGGGTAATCTGGACGAGATATACCGCGACGACGTGATTCTGGATCACCGCCGCAACCCACGAAATCCCGCCCGTCTGAATGACCCCGATATAGTCGCCGATGGCGTCAACCCGTTCTGCGGGGACGAGATTCACCTTCAAATCCGGCTCGACCCGGAAGGCCGGGTCTCCGAGGTCGGGTTCCAGGGTGAGGGCTGTGCCATCAACCAGGCTACCGGCTCCATGCTGTCGGCGGCCATCAAGGGGCTGACGCTCGATGAGGCCGCCGGACTATCCGGCAGTTTCCACAGGATGATGCAGGGTTCGGAGCCTACGCCGGAGCAATTAGCCGGTCTTGGCGATCTGGGATCCCTGGCAAAAGTCCGCGATTTTCCAGTGCGAATCAAGTGCGCGCTGCTGGCTTGGTCAACGCTGGAAGACGGGCTGGAGTCGGCTTAATCCTGAACCAACGCTATTATGCGGTCCAGGGTCTCTTCTCGGAAGCGGTCGAGGTCGTCGGCGTCCTTCACCAGCGTGCCCAGGGTCTGTTCCACGGACTGCCTGTCGAGGTGGTCGTAGTGGAGTATGACCATCGCCTTGGCCCAGTCCAGGGTCTCTGAGATGCCGGGGACCTTCTCCAGGCCGGACTCGCGCGCTTCCTCTACGAATCGGCAGACTTGCCTGGCGAGCTTGACGTCTATTCCCTCGACTTTGCGGCGGACGATGCGCAGCTCTTTCTCCAGGTCGGGGTAGTCTATCCAGAGGTAGAGGCAGCGGCGGCGGAGGGCGTCGGAGAGGTCGCGGGTGCGGTTGGAGGTGAGGATGACCAGCGGCTTGTGTTCGGCGCGTATCGTGCCAATTTCGGGGATGGTGACCTGGAACTCGGAGAGGACTTCGAGCAGGAATGCCTCGAACTCCTCGTCGGCGCGGTCTATTTCGTCAATGAGCAGAACAGGGGGCTTGTCCGGCTGGGTGAGCGCGGCGAGCAGGGGCCGCTCCAGCAGGAAGTCGCGGCTGAATATCTGCTGTTCTCGCTGCTCGGTGGAGAGTCCGCTGCCCTCGTCGAGGCGTATCCAGAGCAGTTGCTTGGCGTAGTTCCACTCGTAGAGCGCGGTGGTTACGTCGAGGCCCTCGTAGCACTGGAGGCGGATGAGCGACGTGTCGAGTAGCTGCGCCATGACGTTGGCTATCTCAGTCTTACCGACGCCGGCGCGACCTTCTATTAGCAGCGGACGTTCAAGCGCCTGCGCCATGAAGATGGACGTGGCGATAGCCGGGTCGGCGATGTAGTCGCGCGACTCGAGTTCGCGGACGATTTCTCGGATGGGGTCGTGGTTGGTTGTGGTTGTCAATTGGCTCCCTTTTGGATTTCTATGATTTGGTCCTGCTTCAAGGTTGGCGTTCACGATGCTCTCTATCACCTGGCTCTCCGCAGGGAACTTCCCCCAAAGCGGTATAGTGTCTGATGTCCGACCCGCATTAGCCAGACTTCGGCGTCCGGGTGCTGGGCGCGCAGACGTTCCGATGCGTCAATAGCGTTTACGCCGAGCGCATAGTCTCTGCTGTCAATGTCAATAGCAACGACCTGCCCGTGGTGGTCCGCCTCGACGAGATGGCGGATGTCCCTCTCGTATATCTCTTTACCAAGACGGACTGTCTCATTGGCAGTCCTGTTGTGGACAGTCATTGCAGTCTCCTTCTTCAGATATAGAACTCATGCCTTCAGTTATCCCAATTACTCTTTCAACTGTTCAAAGAAGGATTCTATATAATTGGGAGTGGTTCCTGTTTTACTTAGGCGCTTAAGCGCATTCTCTATATCCGACGATGTAATTTGGTCTAATACTTCGGGCCTTGGGACCAGTGCGGAATTAAGATCGTTTGGCTCGAATTTGTTGAGACCGTCACCGTATCTTCTCATAGACAGCGATATGATCGCTTGCCCTACGGCAGATGACAGGTATAGAAAGATATGGTCAAGGTACTTCAGCCCTGAGAGGTTAGGTTGAAATCCGTGGAAGCACGTCAAGTTCAGGGCTGAGGACTCGTTTCGCACTATCTTGAATCTGCCCCTGGCGAAGACTCCAAGAAGCAAGGGAGAGGGTATGCGAGATTCCGTTTTGTACCAGGGTGTTCTGCTCTTGGCCAGGAATCTCTGGTGAAATCCTCTTTGCTCTCCTGTCTGTATATAGTCTCTCGCTTTCTCGGAATATCTTCCGTTTGGACTGAAGAGCAATGTTGGCTCGTCGGAATTCACCAGGTCAGAATGATCGTCGTCGGTAAAGAAGGGTTTCTGAATTTGCGAACTCTTAGCGATAATTCGAGTTAGTTCCGAGTCTTCCAATTCCAACTTCGCTGCATCTGATGGTCTCAGGACGAAGAATTCGTTGGCCCCGGTAGCTATGCCCCTGGTGAACCGGCCATAATAGTCCAGTGTGGTTGACTTTTCGTTTGAAACTGATATTGAGTCGTCTTCAAAGTATGCAAGCCATTTGTCGCTTGGGTCGAGTTGACTGTATGGAACTTCCGATACCGGGTCTTGAGCCAGAATGGAATCGAGCGATTCGATGGAATTGGTGGTGAAGAACCTGACATTCGAGAATCTTGAAGACGAGTCGTAGAGTATGATTCCGACTGACGTTATGGAGTCGGGGAAGACATCCTTTTCGCAATCGAGACTTATAATCGCGTCCAGATGCGCTCCGTCAATGAGACGCTCTTTAATGAGCGTTCCGTAGCCGGTGTTTAGGAACTCCAAGGGCATTATGTATGCCAACCTTCCTGTTGAGTCCAGTTCAGACAGAGACTTGACGAGGAAGGCGGACGCTGAATTGGTGTAGCCGGACAGCTTGATTCCGAGTTCCTCTTCGAACCTGTGGAACACTAAATCCCTATTCTTGAACTTCTGAAATCTCATGTACGGCGGATTGCATACGATATTTCCGAAAGTCTTTCCCCAGGATAGAAGATAGTCTTCTCTGGATATATCAATGTGGCTATTTGGGTTAGCGTCTCGCCAGTAGTGCAGGACTTTGGGATCAATCTCACTGGCAGTGAGTTTAACGTTATGTTCTGACGCAGCCTTGTAGAACGCGCCGAGTCCGAAGCCGGGATCATGCACGTGGCGTTTTTTCGAATCCGCGACCCAACGAACCATGAAGTCGGCCACTTTGGGGTGGGTGAAGAATTGACCGAAAGCCTTGCGGTGAGTCTCGCCTACCGTATCCAGGTAGCCTCTCTCAAGTCTATCCATTGGCGACCTCCTGGGAGAACACCTCTGGGTCCAGATAGCCCTTGCCTCCCTTGAAAGTCACGTAAAATAGGAGCCTGCCTCGCTGCTGTTCCTTGACGACTGACTCGTGTTCGGGCATATCAATTCGCCTGATAATCTCCCTACCCACTTGAATGTTCATGTTGATGGTAGTCTTGCCTTGGTTCTTGACGTTGCGCTCCACCGAGAATATAACGTCTTCATTCTTGGGGTCAGAGGTCAATTCAAGAATATCCTTGAGTGGAATGATGTAACCCTTATCGAAGAAGACTTGCAAGTAGTAGTGGGGAACGCCAAAGTTCTGAATCCAGCGGTTTACGACGGAGATGTCTTCGAGTTTGGGCGTTATGCTGAGATAGTCACGGGTCTGTAAAGTCTTTATCTGTTCTTTCAACTCCTTGAGGTACTGACTGAGTTCTCTGAGATCTTGGGATGAGTACCAGCCCCTAGCTACAAAGTCGAGTTCTCTGAAAGTATCTATGGATGCCTCAGATATAATCTTGTAGAGATGCGGTCTCTTTTCCAGAAGCAAGTCAGCGTAAGGCTGTTCCAGAATGAGTCTCTGAAGCCGGGCGCACTCAGCTTCGGCTTGATGCGTCCTGGCAGTCATGAAGTCAGAGTACCTTGTGGCGAGGAAGCTACTGGATCGGACTTCTATCGCGGCAATCGCAGATTGTACGAATTCCGTATCTTCCAGGTCATAGGTGGATTCACTGGGGACGTCAGACCTGCGGAATATCAGGACGTCCGGTTTCTTCCCGACTGAATTGAGTTCGTCTTGATAGGCGGCGTAGAATTCGCGGAAGCCGGGGTCGCCCGCGTCTAGGGAGTCGTCACGCCCATACTTCAGCGCGCGGTACTCTTGTGAATACTCGTTTATAGCATTGCAGACTATTTCTTCGGCCCAATCACCCTGTTGCTTGTTTGTCAGAAACGCCGACGTAGCCAGAGTTGGAACACGTCCCGTGATTTGCAGTTCCGTGTCTATTTCAAACGGCGATTCTGAAATCAGCCGCTGGATCGTTTCTGTGTAAGTTTCGTTCATGATAATGAAGTGACGTCTTCCTTGTTAAGTTCCAGCATCTCGCCGAGGGTGATTCTCAGGGTTTCCAGCAGTTCTTCGCGGGTGGCTTCCTGGCAGTTCACGCCGGGGACTTCCTGTATCCAGCCGATCCACCAGTCGCCATCTTGTTTGATTATGGCTGTGTATTGGTTCATCGCGCTCTCCTGTTCTCCTGCGGTTGCCTATTACTATATCAGCCCTCTCTGGGAGGGAGAGGGCTGATTGGTGGGTTGCTATTCTGTTTTGACTATTTTAGTTGGCGCTTCTAGCCCTGCATGGCGCGCCACACCTTCTCCGGCTTGGCGGGCATGTTCATGTGCTTGATGCCGAAGGGGGAGAGGGCGTCTATGACGGCGTTCATTACCGCAGGAGACGCGGCTATGGTGCCGGTCTCACCCGCGCCCTTGACTCCGAGCGGGTTGGTCGGGGAGGGGGTGACCGTGCGGTCGGTGATGATGGATGGAATGTCCTCTGCCGTCGGCAGGGCGTAGTCCATCATGCTGCCGGTGAGGAGCTGGCCGGAGTCGTCGTAGATCGCCTCTTCCTGGAGCGCCTGTCCGACGCCCTGGGCTACTCCGCCATGCACCATGCCCTCGACTATCATCGGGTTGATGACGTTGCCAACGTCGTCGAGCGCGACGTACTTCTGCAACTCGACCTCGCCGGTGTCGCCGTCCACTTCGACGACCGCGATGTGGGTGCCGAAGGGCCAGGTGAAGTTCTGGGGGTCGAAGATGCTGACGGCCTCGAGTCCGGGCTCCGTTCCTTCTGGGAGGCTCTCGTACCAGTAGGCGGCGAGGGCGACTTCCTGGAAGGTCTTGGCGTTGGCGGGCGCGCCCTGCACGAAGTATTGGCCGTCCTCGTTTACTATGTCTTCGGGGGCGGCTTCGAGCAGGTTGGCGGCGATTCGCTTTGCCTTGTCCTGTATCTTCTCGATGCTCATGTGAATGGCGTTGCCTCCGCAGACCGCGCTGCGGGATCCGAATGTGCCGGTCCCCATCTGCACCTTGTCGGTGTCGCCCTGCACGACCTCAACGTCCTCGACCGGCACGCCGAGTTCGGCGGCGGCAAGCTGGGCGAAGGTGGTGTGGTGTCCCTGGCCGTGACCAGAGGAGCCGGAGAATACGGTGACCTTGCCCGTGGGATGGACGCGAACGAGCGCGCTTTCCCAGACGCCTGCGCGAGCGCCTAGGGTGTAGGCGACGGCGGAGGGGGCCATGCCACATATCTCCACGTAGGTGGAGAGTCCGATGCCGAGGTAGCGTCCCTGCTCACGGGCGGCGGCCT
>DAOULF010000162.1:0-6448 GCA_034420555.1 Dehalococcoidia bacterium | reverse complement strand
TCGTCCGATCTCTCTGTTCTTCTAACTCATACAGCAGGCCCGACATCTCATCCCCCTCTGTGATGTTTCTCTCCACATCTTATAATCCAACCACCCGAAAGGAAACGCTACCCCTGTATAATAATGAATCTCTAGCCGTCGCGCATTCTGTTACCATTACTATATGAACAGCGAAGCCAAAACCGGCGTCGCCCGACGCGCCGCAGGATCATTCAGGCCGTACTCCCTCCACGTCGTCGGCATAATGTTGCTGATACTCGTCACCGCCGGCCTCGGCGTGGTCAACCCCTATCTCACGCGCAATATCTTCGACGACGCGCTCTTCCCGCAGGGTGGTATGCCGAATATGCCCCTGCTCTGGACACTCGCGGGTGTCATGGCCGCCGTTACCATCGTATCCGGCGCGCTCGGCATCGTGCAGACATGGGCCACCAACGTCGTCGGGCAGCGAGTCATGCGGGACCTCAGGGACAAGCTCTACACACACCTCCAGAGCCTCTCGCTCGGCTTCTTCACCGGAGCGCGCACCGGCGAAATCCAGTCCAGGATCGCCAACGATGTCGGCGGCATCCAGAACGTCGTCACCAACACCATGTCCAGCGTCCTGTCCAACATCGTCATATTCGTAAGCACCCTCATCGCCATGACGATCCTCTCCTGGCAGCTCACCCTCGTGTGTGTCGGGACGATTCCCATCTTCTTCCTGCTGTCCTTGATTGTCGGCAAGAGACGTCGCCGGGTTACCGCCGAAGCGCAGGAGTCCGCAGCGGAAGTCAGCGCCATTACACACGAGACGCTCTCCATCTCCGGCATAATGCTCGCCAAGCTATTCGGCAGGCAAAACCAGGAGATAGAACGCTTCCACAACGAGAACGAGCGAATGGCCTCCCTCGCCATTCGGCGCCAGATGACCGGCCAGTCGTTCTTCACCATGATGCAGATATTCTTCTCGCTCGCCCCCGTGGTCGTCTATGTCATAGCCGGATATATGCTCACCGGCAGCTTCTCACCGGGCGTGACCGCCGGCACCATAGTCGCCTTCACCACGCTCCAGTTCAGGCTGTTCTGGCCCATCAGTTCTCTCATAGAGGTGTCCGTGGAACTCCAGTCGTCACTCGCGCTGTTCGAGCGCATATTCGGATACCTCGACATCGAGCCGGACATCGAGGACAGGCCCAACGCTCGCCGCGTCAGCCCCGCCGACGTAAGGGGACACGTCCGGTTCGACTCCGTGCGCCTCTCGTACAACCCCGAGCACGGCGAACAGATGGCTGAGAACGGCGCGCGCCGCTGGGCGCTGAACGAAGTTGACTTCGAGATAGCTCCCGGTCAGCTCGCCGCGTTCGTCGGTCCCAGCGGGGCGGGCAAGTCCACTATCTCATACCTCATACCCCGTCTGTATGATCCAACGTCCGGGTCGGTGAAGATTGACGGCATGGACGTGCGCGACATCAGACAGGAGTCTCTCGCCGGAATCGTCGGATATGTCACCCAGGAGAGCTACCTGTTCCACGATACGCTGAAGAACAACCTTCTCTACGCCATGCCGGACGCCAGCATGGAAGACATAGAACGCGCCGCGAAAGCCGCCTTCATCCATGACCGCATCATGGAACTGCCGGACGGCTACGATACCGTTGTCGGCGAACGCGGATATCGGCTCTCTGGCGGCGAACGCCAGCGCCTCTCCATAGCGCGCGTCATACTGCACGACCCCCGCATCCTTATCCTGGACGAGGCCACCTCAGCGCTCGACACCGCCAGCGAACGACACGTGCAAGCCGCGCTGGATCCGCTGATGCGCGGTCGCACGACCATCGCCATAGCGCACAGGCTCTCGACCATTATGTCCGCCGACGTCATCTACGTCGTGGATGAGGGCCGAATCGCGGAGTACGGCACCCACGACCATCTTCTCCAAACCTGCGGCCTCTACGCCAGCCTCTACACGGAGCAGTACGACAATGGCCGCGTCGAGTCCCGCTGCGAGGACGGCATAGTAATGGTGGACGGCAACATCCTCCCCCACGAGGATATACTCAGCGTGCCCGCTGCGGACTGAGCAATCTGGAGGAACAAAATATGGACGCTCTACAAAGAGAGATAGACGCCTACGAGCGTATGCAGGATCATTTGGAATCGGAACACTTCAGAAAATGGGTAGTCATACACGATGAGGAATTCATCGGATCTTATGAATCGTTTGAGGATGCTGCGTATGACGCGATACGACGCTTTGGTCGTGGCCCATACCTGATAAGGCAGGTGGCTGCCCCTCCAACCGTAATATCAATCCCCACGGTGCTGGGATATGTCCACGACTGAATTCGGGTTCGAGGATGCTCATGACATCTCAGGGCAAGAGTTGCTGGTCACATACGGACCGACTCTTGCTGTGGAAATTGGCTTTGATCCAGGCTTCCCAGACGACAAACCGCGACCGAACTTACCCTCGAATCAGATACGCGCTTTAGTGGATACGGGCGCAACGCACAGTTGCATAGACTCCGATCTTGCAATAGAACTAGGGTTGCCTATTGTTGAACGTGAATATATAGCCGGAGTCCATGGAGTCGCTCCAGTCAATATGCACCTCGCTCAGATTTATATCCCCGCCTTGGATCACACTATCGTCGGAAGATTTGCCGGAATACATTTGAGTGCCAGCAGTCAGACTCACTTGGCGCTTCTCGGCAGGACGTTCTTGCAACACTACACGATGATCTACGAAGGCAGGATAGGACGGGGCACTATTACAAACGATGCATAACTGCCCTCATAAACATAAGGGCATCCCCACATTGGCGGAAATGCCCCCTGATTTTCAGATTTCCGCCTACCCTACATATTCGTCGCCGCCGGCCGTGCCTCTATGGAGTGGCGAACCTCGGGGTTGACCACTGACATGGGCAGGGAGCCGCGCAGCAGGCGCGAGGTCTCCTGGCCTACCTGGACGCCGGAGCGGATGCGGGACATATTCGACGAACCGGCTGAGTGCGGGGTGGCGATTACGTTGTCCATCTTGAGCAGCGGGTTGTCCGGTGAGGTCGGCTCCTCTTCGAAGACGTCAAGGCCCGCTCCGGCGAACTCGCCGTCGTCAAGAGCCTTTATCAGCGCCGCCTCGTCCACCACCGGGCCGCGGCAGGTGTTCACGAAGTACGCCGTGGGCTTCATTGCCTTGAAGAAACTCTCGCCTATCAGCTTCTCGGTCTGGCGGTTGAGCGGCGTGTGAACCGACACGAAGTCGGACTCGGCGGCCAACTCTTCCAGGCTGCCGACGAGCCTGACCCTGTACTCGCGCGCTATCCAGGGGGGCAGGTACGGGTCGTAGGCGATCACGTCCATGCCGAACGCCTGCATCTTGCGCGCCACCGCTCGCGCGATGTTGCCGAATGCCACCAGTCCCAGCGTCTGGTCGTAGATGGGCACCATCGGCATGATCGCGTTGCGGGTCTCCGCGCCCCACTTGCCCGCCTTGGTCAGCTCGTTTAGCTGGGTGAGTTTCTTGGCGCACGCGAGGATCATCACGACCGCGTGGTTGGAGACTTCCTCGGTGCAGAAGCCGGCGGCGTTCACGACCATGATGCTCTGGTCCGTCGCGGCCTCGTGGTCTATGTGGTTGAAGCCGTGGCTGCCGACCAGTATCGCCTGTACGCCCTCGGTCTCCTCGATAACCTCGCGGGGTATTTCGACGCCGCCCGCGTTGATAACGATGTCCGCGCCCGTCATCGCCTCTATGGTCTCGCCGTCGCTGGAGCACTCGTACTTGTCCAGTTCGTAGTCCAGACCCTGTAGCTGCTCTTCTATGAGAGTCGTGTCGGCCTCTCCGCTTCTCGTTATAACCGAAATTCTCTGCGTCACTTCCGTTCCTCCTGGTGTGTCTATAGAGTGACAATGTTTCCGTGCGCGGGCTTGAGCCCGCGATTCGCGCCTATTATACCCGCCACCAGTGAATTATGCGCCTCCCCCGGTTCCAGGGCAGTCACATCTAAACTTCGGTGGTCTCATATAGTCCCATTTATAAAGCTACAGGTGGGAACAGGTGAGCCGACTGACGGGCAACTGGTGATTTTGCCACCTGCATTGACCAGCAAATCACCTGCATTAGCTATGGGAGTTTTTTTCATGTCTCCTCTTTCCTTCGTTGTATAAACCATGATTTAAGTTTCTTCACGGGCGGTTGTGAACTAGACATCACTAGCAATAATGTTCGCATTATAGCATGGAGGGGATGCGAGGTGGTAGTGGTTAGCGTCCGGCGTGAGCCCTCTGCATCGAGGACTCCACGAATTCACGGAAATCGGATTCGGCCCTGCTGACGATGGCGCTTACGTCCCGCGTCTCATAGTATTCCAGGAGCCATCGCGCCGGAGCAGGCAGCGGACGGGCGGCGCACGCCAACTCCCAGAAGCCGAGGTTCTCCACAGGCCCGGACTCCGCTTCATAGTAGTCCAGGAAGATGTCCGCCGCCTCTTTGATGCCTCTCAGGTACATATTCATCCTGAAGTAGCCCACGTCCAGCGCGGGGTCGCCATAAGAGGCGGCGTCCCAGTCCACGAGCCCGGATATTCGACCTGCACGCCAGAGGATGTTGCCGGGCCAGTAGTCCATGTGGAGGAATACGGGACGGACGCGGCGCAGACCCGCCCGCAACTCCTGGACGGCCTCGAAGATCGGGTCGGTAAGCGGGTGTCCCGCCATAGTCTCCGGCCAACCGTCTCTGAGGAAGTACAGGCCCATCCATCTGCCGTCGTAGATATGGGTTAGGTCCTCGGCGGATGGCCTTGCGTCGTGTACGCGAAGCAGCATCCGCGCGATGTTCGCCGACCATGACCTCACATCCTCCGGGTGTGAGATCTGCTCGCCCTCGATGAAGCCGGTCACGATTCCGGGCAGTCCGAGCAGGTCGCCCGTCCTGTCCAGATACAGCGGCTCCGGCGCGGGTATGCCGTGTTTCCTGGCGATTCGCAATCCGTGGAAGTCCGCCGTCGCCCGTTCAGGGTCAGGGTCGTCGGTCATTCGCTTGACCGCCAGGCGCGTTTCGTTCCCGGCCGGGGATACGCAGCGAAGTATGTGGACCGAGTTGGTGTACGCCGCTGCGGCCGGTGTAGATGACAGCAGGCGCAAGTCGGGCGCGACGGTGTGGACTATCGACTGAGCGCGCTGGGTGGTGAGTTCGTTCATGTGAGGGAGTAGGGGTGAAGGTGATTTACGCCGCTTGATTAGGCTCTTGTAGAAAAACCGAAGGACACTCTGGGTGAACCGTGCCTTTGGGTAAAATTGCTTGAGTCTTCGCCTATCCTGTTCGACTTTGTACAGCTTCCCTGAAGCCAGCGCGTACACGGTCCTTCTCAGGTTCCGTCAAATCACGGTCAAGGGCGCTTCTGCTCGCTCCCAGGATCTGAGAGTCATATTCGTTCGGTATCCAATAAGGCGGTGATAGTATCTCCTCAGCGACTCGCGTTAGTTGGTCTTCTCCAATTGTCAGAGCTACCTGGTTAGCCACATGTTCAAGAATCTCGTCCGTGTTGGAGTGCGTTACAGCTTGAGAATCCTGTAGCTGAAATGTTTGAGTTTCGAGTTCCCTTGCAGACTGGAAATGGACGGAGAGAAATTCTGCTACGTCTGTCCGGCTTAACTCTCTATTCGTATCAGCCTCCTCTCTCAGAAGGTTAGACTGATTACCCCTGCTAGGTTCGATACCGATGAGATGAATTCGGACACCGAAGCTTTGCGCAATTTGCACTCCGATCCGTATATCCTCATCCCCCGATAGTAGAACCGCGTCAGAAATAGCATGATTACGCGCTAGTTCAATGAGGTCGGTCACTATCAGAGAGTCAACACCCTTTTGACGTCCTCCGCTCACAGTACCGAGCCGGACTTTCAGATTGTCTGCGGCGGCTAGTTCTTGTTGTGCCTGGGAACGTTGGCCTTGCAATATACCGTCATACCAGTATATGCGGAGCAGCGGAGTGTCACGCGTCAATTCTTTCGAGAGGTCTTCAAGTTTGGCAATCATGCTGAGGTGGTTCAGTTCGAGGTTTGCTCGGTTGGTTCCACCCTCGCCATGAATAGCTGATGCTCCGGCGGCGTAGAGATAACCAGCGTCAACGAAGACCGCGAAGCGCATGGCGAATGCCCTTTCTGAAAGAAATAAGGACTCCCGCAGGAGTCCCGGTGGTAACTCGCCTATCCAACTAAAATACTATTCGGGATAGGCCGAGCAATTACAGTATAAATGCAATATCGCATGGAATCAAGCAGAAGGAATAGGTATCCAGGGTCTTTCGGTTATCCGAAATTGCCGTGGACTTAGCCTGTGGATTCCCGCTTTCGGAGACCTTTGCGTAACTGGTCAAGATGGCTCTTTATGGTGGTGCTCGGCAATGCACCCGGATTCATCGAGTGTGTTCAGATGCTTGCCTGCACTGGTTTTGGCTATAGG
>DAOULF010000161.1:0-3995 GCA_034420555.1 Dehalococcoidia bacterium | reverse complement strand
TCCGAGAAGCTGACCTGCGGGGCGTTGCCCATGAACATGCGGGCCTTGCTTCTGCCGAAGCTGAAGGTCTGGTTGGAGCTTCCCTGCGCCTGTCTCATCATGAACAGTAGCACGGCTCCGAAGAAGATGAGTGGAAGGAAGTTGAACAGCAGGCCGAATACGGCTGAGAGTCCGCCGGATCCCTTGACGGTTACGTTGACTCGGCTGAGGTCAACCTGTGCGTCTCTGAGCATCTGGACGACGGATGAGCCAGTCTCTTTCCTGGACTCGTAGGTCTCGCCTGAGAAGGTGTTTACAGTGAGGGAGTCTCCCTTGACCTCGATGCTTTCGACCTGTCCCCGTGAGGCCATTGTGATGACCTCGTTTATGGGCAGTTCGTTCGGACCGCCGAGGTTGCCGGAGAAGAATGTAAAGACTATAGCGACAAGGGCGACTATGAGCAGAAGGTATATGAAGCTGTTTCGCATCCAGCGAGAACTCAACTCGCATCTCCTGAGCGTATATTTACGCTGTATATCAATAGTACATTACGTTGTGCCGCAAGGCAAAGGTTTCTGGAAGTCGTGAAGCCGTCCGTTATCATAACAGACGCGGCGTTTCGTGAGACACGCGAGCCTGGGAGTCCTCCGGCCATACCCTTACAGTGCCGTACTGTCCATCGAAGCCCGGTATGACGTGTATGTCTCCGGCTCGGACCCTTTCCAGGCCGTCGGCAACAATCCGTCCGAAGCGTGGCAGAGTTGCGGCCACCTCACCGGACGGGACGCTGAGAAGCACGTCCAGTTCGCTGCCCAAATTCTCCACCAGCGACATATAAGCGCCCTGGACTCGCTTGGTATTGACCCCCACGCCCATCGCCTCGGACAATATCTCCTGGAGGGACACCAGCGACCTATACGGAGGTCTGCCCGTCGGGGAGTGAATCAGGCCGCTCCGGTCTCTGTGGAAGTCGTGCTTTCTTCGCGCCAACTCCTCCACGCGCTGCATCACTCCCAGCGTCACCGGGCGCTTGCACACGGGACAGGCGCTTCCATGCTCATTCACTTCGTCGGTCGTGAGACTGACTCCGCATTTGCGGTGCCCGGAGTGGTGATACTTGCCCTCTTCCGGGAAGAATTCGACTGTATAGGCGATGTCCTGCGTCCTCAGCGCTTCTGCCAGGCCGTCGTAGTTGGGGCTTCCGTTGAACACAGTCAACTCGCGGGCCAGCTTGGGCAGCGAGTGCGCGTCCGAGAACGAGACTATCGAAACGTCGTCCAGTTCCGGTACGCGCCAGCACATCGCAGGGTCGCTCGACAGGCCCGTCTCGATGGCGTGGATGTGCGGCGTCAAATCTCCGAAACACTCTTCCAGCGAGTCGAAGCCCGACTTGGACCCGAAGATGCCGAACCACGGTGTCCATGCGTGAGCGGGAATCATGATGCAGCGCGGGTCTATTTCGAGCACCATTTCCAGCAGATTCCTGGGCGACATAGTTAGTGTCGGCCTGCCGTCGCCATCCAGTTTCGCCCCTCTCCGCTTGAGGGCGCCATTGATCCTGGACACGCTGCTCAGGCTGGGCGCGAATATGAGTATGTGTACGCGCCTCGCGCGTCCGCCGACTCTCGCCGTACAGTTCACCTCCGTCCCCAGGATAAACTTGACGCCGCCGTATTCGTACAACCCGTCGCCAGTCTCGCTCAGCTTCGCCTTCGATTCCGCGAACCACTCGGGCTGGGTGAAATCAGCGGAGGCTAGAAGATCAATACCCTTGAGCCTGGCCCAATGCGCCAGGTTCTCGAAGTTCAGGCTCGGACTGGTGGCGTAGGCGTAGGATGAGTGGATATGGAGGTCTGCGGTATAAGTCATATCGTTGACCGAAGCGCGCTTGGGCAATAGAATCATGCTAACACAGAATTTTGCTTTCAGGGGACGGGCAAATGGATTTCGAGCCTAGATACACGACAGAACAGCAGGAATTTCGCACTGAAGTCAGGGAGTGGCTTGCCGAAGTCCTGCCGGACGGACTGGAGTTCCCTGCGGACTCCAATGACCTGTCCTACAACGGCTACCTCAAGCTGAGAGAACTGGGCCGCAGTCTGGGCGAAAAGGGCTGGCTGTGGCCGACCGCCCCGACAGAATATGGCGGCGGCGGACTGTCCATAGACCACGCCATCGTCATCGAGGAAGAGCTCGACGAGCAGGGCCTCTCCCTGCCACCCTACTACGACAGCGGGGGGCGTCTCGGCGGCGCGAGCGTTCTCGTCTGGGGTAGCGACGACCAGAAGGAACATTTCCTGCCCCCGATCTTCAAAGGCGAGGTCCGCACTTGGCAGCTACTCACCGAGCCGGGCGCGGGCTCCGATCTCGCCGGAGTGGAGATGAGCGCGGTCCGCGATGGCGACGACTACGTGCTCAACGGTCAGAAGATATACGTCGGAAGCTCGCACGGCGCCGAGATGGTGTGGACGATAACTCGCACCGACCCCGACGGAGAACGGCACCGTAACCTTAGCTGGTTTATGATCCCGACCGATACGCCCGGGATCACGATACAGCCCATGGACCTCCTTATCACGAGCGGAGAGGGAGGCGCGGGAACCGGAACGAAGAACACGATCTTCTTCGACGACGTGCGCGTTCCCGCCTTCAACCTGATAGGCGGTGAGAACAACGGCTGGCAGGTCGCCACCACGCACCTCGAATTGGAGCACGGCTCCGGCGGCTCGGTCAGGCGCAACCGTCTCGTGGATAAGCTGTTCGAGTACGCCGGAGAACTCAGGCAGAACGGCCGGCCGGTGAGCGACGATCCGGGTATTCGAGACCTGTTGGTGGACGTGTACGTCGAGGCTGAGATTTCGCGCCTGTTCGGGTTGCGCAACTACTGGATGCGCCACACCCGACAGGAGCTGGCGCACGAGGGACCTCAGCACTCGCTCTATCGTAAGCAGTCCGGTCTTCGGTCAGCGCAGGCGATGCTGGAGATCCTGGGACCATATGCACTGACCAACGATCCCAAGTGGGACAGGTCCGATGGTCACATGGAGGTGTTCCAGCGCGCCAGCATCGTGGCGATGCACCCGGGCGGCACAGCCGAGATACAGAAGGTCATCATGGCACGTCGCCTCGGCGCCGGACGCCAGGCCAGGGAGCAGGCGGGAAGGCTGGAGTAGCCTAAGCAAAGGTGGACACGATGGAGAAGATAGTAAAAGACAAACAGGAAGAGATAGCCCGTCTGTGCAAGAAGTACAAGGTGAAGAGGCTGGACGTTCTCGGCCCTATGAGAATCGGATATACAGGGCGGGATTTGCGGGATATGGACTTCCTGGTCTCGTTCCACGACCCGGACGCTCACAAGAAAGATGGATTTAAGTCCCCATACTTCGGACTTATGGGAGCCCTCGGAGATCTTTTCGCAGGAGAACTAGATCACGTATTTCTGGGATTGGAATCTACGCCCAGAGAACCTGACTACAAACGATGGATAGAAGAAATACGGGAAATGGTTTATGTCGACAGAGCGGCCTGACGCGCCGAAGATTCTGGGCTTTATGCGGGACGCTGTGCGGCTGATCTCTCAATTCGCCGAGGGGAAGTCTTTTGCGGAATATGAGCGGGACATAATGTTGCGCTCCGCCGTGGAGAGACAGCTAATAATCATTGGCGAGTCGGTCAATATGCTGTCGAAAGCTGAATCCGAAGCGGTATCCCGGATAACCGACTATCGCAGGATAATAGACTTCCGAAATCATCTGGCTCATGTATTCTTCAATACAGATAACGGAGTAGTATGGAATATCATAACTTACCACTTACCCGTCCTTCGGGATGAGGTAGTGGAACTGATACAGGAATACGAGAGACGCTAAATGGACCTTTCACTTACCGAGGAACAGGAACTGCTGAGAAGCACGGCGCGCGATTTCATGGAGCGCGAAGGCTCGAAGGAGACGCTGCTCGAGTTCGACGAATCCGAGTCCGGCTTCTCTGCTGACATCTGGCAGAAGGCATCCGAT
>DAOULF010000160.1:0-4334 GCA_034420555.1 Dehalococcoidia bacterium | reverse complement strand
CTTGCGCCACTGCTCCGGCGTGTGGACCTCGACCGCTATCCAACAGTCATCCCCGGCGCACCTGTAAACGCCATGCGGAGCCAGGTTGCGGTCCCGATTGCCGAGCGGAACAGGTTCGCTCCCATTCATCTGGTAGTCCAAGAGCGCCTCCGGCAGACTCGCCGACAGCGCCTCCGCCATCGAGAAGTCCACGTACTGCCCCGTACCCGTCTCCAGCCTGTGATTCAGAGCGGCAGCCGTTATCATCGCCAGTTCCATGCCCACCCACGGGTCCGCCCACAGCCCGCCCTTGATAGGCTCCGAGTCCGGGTAGCCTGAGATCGAGTTCCAGCCCGTGTAATGCTGGAGCAGGCTTCCGTATGCAACGTAGTCCCTGTCCGGCCCCGTGTGTCCCGTGCCAGACGACGCGATCATCACCAGGTCCGGCCTCACCTTCGACAGAACCTCGTATCCCAGCCCCAGCCTCTCGAACACGCCGGCCGCGTAGTTCTCCACCACCACGTCGCACTGCGCCACCAGGTCCAGCGCAAGCTCCTTCCCGCGCTGCTGGGACAGGTTGAGCGCGGTGTACTTCTTGGACTGGTTGTAAACATGGAACGCCGACCCGCGCGTCGAAGGATCGGGGCGGCGCGCGCTCCCCACCTTGATGACCTCCGCCCCCATGAGCGCGAGATGTCGTGTCGCCGTCGGCCCCGCGATTATCCATGAGAAATCGGCGACCCGGACGCCAGAAAGCGGCAGTCTATTCATGGAAGAACCTCTCCGTTGTGCTGGCCCAGCGTCGGCGCGGGAATACTGCCCAGCGGCAGGCTAGTCTCAGACAGCTTGTACGGAACGCCGGGATACCTCAACTCGCCCGCCACCGGATGCTCTATCGGCACGAAGAAGCGCCGGTCTTCCAGGTGAGGGTCCGTCATCAGGTCCTTCACCGTGTTCACAGGGAAGCACGGGATACGGCGTCGCTGGCCCTCGCGCGCTATGTCCTGTTTGGATCGCTGGCCCGTCCACTCCGACAACAGCTCCCACAACTCGCCCGAGTTCTTCTGCCTCGCGTCCCGCGTGTTGAACTTCGGGTCTTCCGACCACTCCGGGTTGCCCATCAGTTCCAGCCATCGCGCCCACTGCGCGTCCTCGCGCGGAGATATGGCGACGTAGCCGTCGTTGCACGGCAACACTCCGCCTATCGCCGACACCTGCCCTCCGATGGACGCCTCCCTCACTTCGGCCAGGTCGCGGGTAGGGGAGTCCCCGCCGAACGCTATGTTCGACAGCCCCGCGATAGCCTGCGTCGCCATTGCCTCGAATGACGACACGACGATATGACACCCGCGCCCGCTCATTCGCGCCGCGAACAGCGCGATGAGCGTCGAGGTTGCAGCCGCCATCCCGGCCACCTGCTCCGCCTGGTAGCCTCCCGCCCGTATCGCGGGCTCGGAGTTCGGGTCTTCCACCGGGCCGAGCATCCCGTGAGCGTTCGCGCTCATGTGAAACAGCGACAGGTCGCCAGCGTCATAACCCGCGTATGGCCCCCAGTCCCCGAACGGCGTTACCTGGCACAGGATGATGTCCTCACGGACGGCGGCCAGTTCCTCGTACCCGATACCTCGCTCGTCCAGCCACCCGGACGGATGGTTGTCCACCACTATCTGGCTCTCAGCCGCCAATGCCAGAAACCGGGCGCGACCATCATCCGAATCCAGGTCCAGCGCAACCCCGCGCTTGCCCGCGTTCAGCGCGAGAAACAGCGCCGACTTCTCCGGGTGCGGAACGCCGCCAGAGAAAGGCCCCATCCGGCGCGACAGGTCGCCCTCCAGCGGTTCCACTTTCACCACGTCCGCCCCAAGCCACGCCAGCGTCCGCGCCGCGCATGGCCCGGATACACCCTCTCCAACATCCAGTACCTTGACGCCGCCCAGCAGTCCGCTTCTCATATAGTCCCCCGATTTCATGCGCGCGATTGTACACCGAAGAGGCCCCGCCTTGACAACTCAGCCTGCCAAACTACAATTGACCGGAGCGTTAGCGCTATAAGTCAGGGAGGAAAAATCGCAATGCCGTTCTACACCAATGGCGACGTCCGCATCCACTACGAAGAAGTCGGCTCCGGCTTCCCGCTTCTGGCAACCCCCGGCGGGGGCCTGAACTCCGTGATGAGCGGTTGGCCCAACCAGGTCTTCAACGCGATGGAGGAGTTCAAGGACGACTTCCGCTGCATCACGATGGACCAGCGAAACGCTGTTGGCGGGCAGTCAAGCGGCCCGGTGCAGGTCGAGGACCCATGGGGAGCCTTCGCCGACGACCAGCTTGGCCTGATGGACCATCTCGGCATAGACCGGTTCTCCTTCATTGGCTACTGCATCGGCGGCCCATTCGCGCTCAAGCTGATCGAGCGCGCGCCGGATCGCGTTGCGGCTGCCGTCTTCTGTCAGCCGGTCGGGCACGCGAGCAAGACCCCGGACGCCATGTACGACTCAGGCCGCGACATCTGGGCTCCCGGTCTGATGGAACAGCGCCCCGACGTGACGATGGAGACCGTCGAACAGTACCTGCACAACCTCTACCGCATCCAGCCCGACTTCATGTACAGCGTGTCCCGCGACTTCGCCCGCTCCTGCCAGACGCCGATGCTGGTCATGCCCGACGACACCCCGGCGCACTCATACGAGGCGGCCATGGCCCTGGCGGAACTGGCCCCCAACGCCGAGGTGACGCCGTATCCCTGGAAGGAGTCGGAAGACCTGTTCGCCCAGACCATAAACCAGGTGCGCGAGTTCCTAAAGGCGCATCAACCCGCGTAAGCCAACCGCTGAATAAGAGACTATCTTAAACTCCTTTCGAGAGCGAGCGGAGTGGAGATACAAGTCCCTTCCCCCTTGATGGGGGAAGGTTAGGATGGGGGTGAAGTTCCCCTCAATGGTTTTGAGATAGTTACTAAAAACCCAGAGGCGAAGATATGCCCGATTACGAACCCCTGGACATTGCCGAACACCTTAACGGCGGCCTGGACGCGCTCGGCGCGGACGCCAACGCTGAAATCGGCCCGCGCCACTTCAGGGGTCTGCCCTTCGCCATCGGCGACGATCCCTCCAGGTGCTTCATCTCTCTGGACGGCGGCAGTGAGCCGGTCAGTATCCCGGTGGGCAATTCCGCTTCCAGGATAATCTTCGCACACAGGCTTCTCGCGTCTGAGATAGACGACGGCGGGCCGGTGGGCAACCATGTCGCCGACTATGTGTTTTCGCTGGCTAACGGGCAGCGGCGCGTCGTCCCCGTCAGGGAGCGATTCGAGATAGGCACAGTCCCGATCAACTCTTTCAGGGGCGCGTCCGGTCTGCCGTTCCTCGCGGTCACGGACGCCAAGCATCAGATGATGCCGCGCCACGAGGGTTCGTGGGAAGACAGGGGACTCCGACAGACCGAGTACATTCAGGCCGCCGCCCGCAGCTACTTCCTGTGGAGCTGGACCAACCCGGAGCCGGATGTCGAGGTGGAGTCCATCCGGATCGTTCCAAGAGGCCCGGCATTCCTGGTTGCCGGGGTGACTCTGGGACACCTGGACGAGCATCCCTTCGCCCGGCAGGGACGGCGCGAGGCGAAGATCACGATCACCGACCCTGTGCTGGCGTCCGGCCCGTTCGACCTCGAAGTGGAGGTGGACAGGGGCGACTCCACCTACGCCTTCCCGCTGCCCAAGGACCCCGACGACGGCTTCCTGTCCGGTTATCATCGCGGATTCGGCGAACAGAACAACGACAAAGCCAGCCCCTCGTATGCCGAGATCTCCGCGGTGCCATCCGCGACCGTTTCTATCAAGCAGGATGGCAAGTCTGTTGGTCACCTATCCTGGGGCGAGGTTGAGGAGAAGGGAAAGGCCGAGACTCCCAGGGTGCGGATGGAGTTGGCGGACCGCGGACGCAACTGGGTGAAAGTGACCGTCATTGACGACGACACCGGCAGGCCCGTCCCGTGCCGGATTCACTTCAGGTCGCCGGACGGGATCCCATACCAGCCGCACGGACATCACAATCAGGTCAACTCCAACCTCGACTCCTGGCACATGGACGTGGGCGGCGACGTGCGCATGGGCCAGATCACCTACGCTTACATTGACGGCCGCTGCGAGGGCTGGCTTCCCAGGGGAGACGTGATTGTAGATGTCGCTCGCGGCTTCGAGTACGAACCCCTGCGGACCAAGGTGCGAATCGAGCCGGGCCAGCAGAGGCTGGAACTCCGCATCAAGCGCTGGATAGACATGAATGCCCGGCGCTGGTACAGCGGAGACTCCCACGTCCACTTCCTTTCCACGCAGGGCGCGCACTTCGAATCGCTCGGCG
>DAOULF010000159.1:0-10364 GCA_034420555.1 Dehalococcoidia bacterium | reverse complement strand
CTCACAAGGGTAGGCAAAAGTCCCTTCCCCCTTGATGGGGGAAGGTTAGGATGGGGGTGACTCCGCCAATCCAACTTCAATGCCTACCCCTCTCAGCTCCCTCTGGGAGAGGGTTAGGGTGAGGGCAAATACCTACCTATCTCGACTCTCTGGGGGAGAGGGTTGGAGTTAGGGCGACACACAGTACAATTGTTCGTTACATTTCTAATAAAAGTAACATTCCCTGAATCGCGGAGTCAACGGAAAACAAAGCTGATTTCGGCGAATTTCACCGGATTTGGGACAGCCCCGCGGATTGGCGGAAAGTGCTAAATGGAAGCTAATTGAGCGTCGCGCGCCTCAGTTCTCACGCCATCTCAGCTTCCACAGCCCGATACCCATGCACACCGCCGCGAATATGCCCAGAACCGCAATTTCCACAAGAACGTCGGTTCGGCCAGAAAGCGACTTCATCATCCCGTCCGCGGCGTAACGCAGTGGCGACACCCACCCGAACGCCTTCATCACCGTCGGCGCCTGATCCATCGAGAAATACACCGGGCTGACCAGCGCCATCAGTATCCCCAGCAGGTTCGACATGATGCTTCCGGCCTCGGGACTCGGAGCATAGCTCACCACGAACAGCGTCAGTCCCGACATCGTGAGCAGAGTCATGGCAACGATGGGCAGCACGGCCCAGGTGAAGTGAAAGTCCACCCCCGCCACCAGCGCGGCCACTATCAGAATCCCGACCGCCGAACCCGACAGCACCCCGCCGAAGCACAGAATCCCGAAGGCATACGCCACCCTGGAAACGGGCATCGTGATGATTAGCTTGAGCCTGTGCTGGAAACGGTCGAAGAGCAGGCTCTGGCCCAGCATAGTGGTCGCCAGCATAGTCGCTCCGAACACCATACTCCCGATCATCGCCCGCCTGATGGCCTCCGGGTTGTCCGGCGCCAGCGCGCTGGCGAAGTAGAACATCCCCATCGGGAAGACCAGCGTCCCCATCATGTACCAGTACCAACTGCGGCGCATCAGTATGAACCTGATCTCGAAGACGCTCGCCACGTCCCACAAAAACTTCCGCCACCCGGTAACAAGACCCGCGCTCACTTCCAACCTATCCCGCGTCTGAATAGCCATCAGTCACCTCGTCGCCCGTAAGCGCCAGATACACGTCCTCTAGCGTCGTCCTGTTGACGCTGAACTGCCGTATCCCCTTCGCCCTCACCTGCTCCACCAGCGCGTGGTCGTCCTTGCCGTATATCGTCTCCGTCGCCCCGTTCTGACCATTGGCCGAGTAGGTCACCTTGAAGTCGAAACCGTATGCCGACTTCAGGCCCGCTACGCTGTCAAGCGACAGCAGACGACCCTTCGAGATGATCCCCACCCTGTCACACAGCGCCTCCGCCTCCTCCATGTAGTGCGTCGTCATCAGAATCGCCGCTCCCCGCGCCCGGTGTTCCCGCACCAGGTTCCACAAGTCCCGCCGAGACTGCGGGTCCAACCCCGTCGTCGGCTCGTCCAGAACTATCAGGCCCGGATCCGCCACCGCCGCTATCCCGATCATCACCCGGCGTTTCAGGCCGCCGGACAGCTTCATGTTGATCGCGTTCCCGTGCGCTTCCAGCCTCAGTTCCGAGAGAAGTTCTTCCGCGCGCCCGTTGGCGTCCCTGCCGGACAGCCCGCGCAGCTTTCCGAAGATGCGAAACGTCTCTCGCGGAGTCAGCATATCGAACAACTGCGCCTCCTGCGGCACTATCCCCATCACATTCTTCACCCCGATGGGATCCGCCACCGCATCCACCCCAAACACACGTATCTCGCCCGAAGTCGGCAGCAACTCGGTAGTAATCTGCCTCACCAGCGTCGTCTTCCCCGCCCCATTCGGCCCCAGTATCCCCAGAACCTCGCCCGGACGCGCCTCAAAGGATATGCCCCTGTTCGCCTGGACACCACCCTTGTACCGCTTGTTCAGCCCCTCAACCGCTAGAGGCAAATCCCCATAAGAATCCCCACGTCCGCCATTCGACCCGCTCACCATCGTACCCGTCCTCATAGTCATCTAGTTCTTTCTCCCCATCCGCCAACTCATCCTGTATATCCTCATATCCTGTAAATCCTGATTCAGACACCCAATCACCCAATCACTATCGAGCCATTCGACGTCCTCAGCGCCAGCGCGCCCTCCCCGTCCCCGATCACCCCGTTCAATTCGCGCTTCTTCCTCTCCCCCCGTATCTCCATCTCCCTGTCACAAGTCACCGACCCGTTGCTCGTCCTAGCGCTCACCCGCAGACTCGGCTCACCCTTCAGCGCGACGACTATACTCCCGTTGGAAGTCGTCAGTCTGCTCTCTCCGCGCGGCACGATCTCCCCGCCGAACCGGATGCTTCCGTTCGATGTCTCCGCGTCGAACGTTCCACGTCCATCCCGCGCGGTTATCCTGCCGTTGGAAGTCTCCAGCCTGAAGTCCCCCTCCACCCGCGCGACCTCTATGCGGCTGTTCGATGTGCGCATCTCGAACTTCCCGCTCACCCCGTCCGCCTCTATGCGCCCGTTCGACGTCCTCAGCGTCCCCGCGCCTTCTATCCTTCTCAGGACCACCCGCCCATTCGAGGACTGCACATCCACGTTCGCCTTGCGCGGCGACGAAATCCTTATATGCGCCCCCCGGTTCAGAAATCTCCATCCCAGGAACGAGCGTTTCCCGCTCGGCTTCGACCGGACCAGTATTGCGTCCCCTTCCTGCGACACCGAATAGTCCACCAGGTCCGGATGCCTGATAGCCGCCGTGACGCTCACCCTGTCGTCCGAACTGTCCCCCACTACCTCCACCCTGCCGTTGAAGTTCTCCACCACCAGCGTCGGAATCCCCTCTATCTGGAAACTGTCCACCCGACTCTCGCTGTCCGACGAAGCCGCCGCGTCTCTCAAGTCCACGTCCATCTGCTCTGATGTCGCGCTCGCTGCCGCTGTGATAACCGACCGCGCCGTCGAAACCGCCGTCCGCGCCGCCGTACTCACCGCCTGCTCTATCCTGTCGTCAAACGTCCCCTCAGAACTCGCGGAGCGGGACTCCCGCCCGTCCAAAACCTCCAACAGCCGCTCCGCCTCCTCCGCCGAAATCTTCCCCTCCGCCAACATATCCAAAACCCGCCTTCTATCTTCCTGCGCCATCGCTCTCTCCAAGCCCAATTCCTAATTCCAAATTGAAAATTCCTAGGCCGTGTTGACATTTCTCGTCATTCCCGCGAAAGGAGTCCTTTGCACAACTACCGTCATTCCCGTGAAAACGGGAATCCAGGGGTGGGGCAAACTTGTGACCGGTAAAACTAACTGGACACTGTACCAATCACTAACGACTAAAACCTAATCCCCCGAAATCTCCTCCAGCGCCTCCTCGAAAGAAATCTCCCCCCGCTCCAGCCGCGACAGCGGATCAGACCGCTGCGGCCCCCTGCCCACCTCCGCCGAATCCAGTCGCGCCGCTATCCCGTCCAGCCGGTTCTTCACCGTCGGATAGCTTATCCCGAATATCCGCTCCATCTCCTTCATGTTCCCCCTGCTGCGCAAAAACGCCATCACGAACACCTGGTCCTCCGCCGGCAGCCGCGCCAGAGGCGGAAGCTCAAAACTCCCCTCTATCGCTATCCCCGTATCCACCATCCTCACCCGCTCCACCACAAACCGAGAGTCCCCCGTCATCCGCGTCAGATCGTTCCAGTCCCCTGCCATTCACTCCCTCCAACCACCTGATATTACAATTATTGAACTATCATCCCCAATATACTAAGAAAAGTCAATATATAAATCAATATATTCAATATAATCTGCCCTTTGGCAAAACCATCTCCACATTCACCGTCATGCTCGCGGAAGGAGACCTTCGCACAACTACCGTCATGCCCGCTTTCGCGGGCATCCAGGGGTGGGGTGGGCAGCACAACCAGCATCAAGCAATGCTCCCATACCAAGCCGTCATTCCTCTCCGTAGGGGCAACCCTTGTGGTTGCCCGTCAGTCAGAACTCAAGCCCCTTAACCGAAACCCATTCCATACATGACTGTGGGATTCCCTACAAGTCTGCGCATATTTGACACGATTCCCGAACTGTGGTCAAATCACGCCGCAAGCCACAAGTCTAGACATCATCGAGAAGGATGGAACTGCTATGGTTAGTAGCCGCTATCTCCGTGCTACGAGGGAGTATCTATGCGCACAGCAAATTCAAAATTCACATTGAGAAACGTGGCATGGGTGGCTGGGATAGTTGCAATAGTGATTGTGGTATTGGTCATTGCAACCTGGGGGCGCGGCTACACCCCGCCACCAACGCAAGCTGAAGTAGAGGCAGAATCAATTAAAGCGCAAGAGTTGGTCATGGAAGTCAGCCTCAGTGCCGTTTTCTGCCATTGGAGCGATGCCGCAGGTGAGGCAATGCGCGAGTTACAGAAGTTTGAGGATGAGCCACCCTTGAGTACCTTCGACACTAGGGAGACCATGCGAAGGGTAAAGAGCATACAAGAGAAGTTCGGCAATCTCAAACGGCAGATGGTAAATGACGGGTGTATGACAGAATGAAGAGCAAAGAACCAATCAAATAAATCAAGATTCACGACGGCGAGACTCACAAGTCTCCGCAGGGACTCGTGCAAGCGTTGTTTAGGAGCGGGAACGCAAGTATAGTCCCTTGCCACAAGCCTTGAGGCGAATAGGAGTACACCATGCCAGTAGCAGTTAGGGTCTGGAACAAGCCCAATCGCATCGATGTAATGATTCACGACATAAATTGTAGTCTTGTCCGGCGTTTCGACTCTTGTGGTCAGTGGCCGCGTTTTACATCTCGACAAGAAGCTGAAGACTCCTACGGAGCTATGGCCTTTACCTGTCAAGTTTGCTAGCGTGGCCAAGGTCGGGTTCTAGACAGATCATAGACAGAACTTCAGATAGACCGCCGTAGTCAGGAAGGGGAAAGATTTGGAAACCGTAGGTTCATAAGATACGTGTGCTAGGAGGTCTGGGCTGGCCGCCAAGTCGCTCCAGCAACTGACCGCCGCCGCAGTATTACGAGCAGAATCAAAGATCGAGCACCCCCGTCCTCTCAGTCTCTTCACCCCACGCCATCATTGGCAAAGTCAGCCCAATCATCCATCAAAAGCGCCTGGACAGGGTATCCCATCCCTGTCGCTAATTTCTGGATGGTGTCCAGCTTCGGAGACTGGGCCGCCCCCTCGATTCTCGCGATTGTAACCCTGCCCACCCCGCTCAGGTCCGCCAATCTCTGCTGCGACAGATCGGCCTCGCGTCTCAAGCGTCGCAGTCGCTCCGCGAACTTGCGCCGCCCACGCACAGTCTCTTCCTCCATGCGGTCCCTGTACTCAGCGTCCCCGAAATGCCGGACGAAATCCCACGGAATCTCCACCGTGTCCCCGGCCTGTGTCCTGATGACCGCCTCATAAGGCGTATCCATCTCGATGGAAACCACCTCAGACTGACCGCCAACGTCCACCACGCTCTCCCACAGCGCTACGGACACAAGCCCGTCCGCAAATGACACCCGCAGCCCGTCATACGACGCCTCCGCGCTTATCATCATCCGCTCCGCGCCCTGAACCATTGCGGCTTGTACCAAATACAATTCTACCCTTCATTCTGTTTCTGCTTCCCAATTGGACAGTGCGAAAGCAGCCAGCTATATGCCCATCTATCCCGGATGAGTCCTTTCCCATTCACTCAGGATTACCTCTACATTATCAGATTAGTCTCCGCCTAACCCATCCCACCCATCACCCCAATCACAGTTCAGACACCCACCCCCAATTCATAATTCTTAATTGACAATTGAAAATTCCCCCAAAGTTGCCCTTGACGCTCACAGAATATAAGTGCTATCATCCATCCAAATCGAATACACCGACCTCTCTTGTAGGGGCGTCCCTTATCCCCTCTCCCTCTGGGAGAGGGCTAGGGTGAGGGCAAATACCTACCCCTATTAACTCCCCTTGGGAGAGGCCCAAAGCGCCCAGTGAAAACTGGGCGCTTCCGCTTACAAGAACCAAAGACTAATCACGAAGGACTCAAAATGCACGACGACCTGACTCCACGCGAACGACTCGCCAGGATAGTCGCCGAAGAAACCGGCGACGGGCGACGCATTGTCACGTTCCTCGTACAAGTCGCAGAAGGCGAACTTAACTCAGAAGGCTTCCAGCCCTGCCACCGCATGGACTCAGCCAAAGAACTCGTCAAGATAGGTCTCACCGAGTTCTCCGACTACGTGCGCGCCAACTCCACGCCCCGGAAGACCAGGGCCAGCAGAACAAGCGCTCCCGACACCGACATCTCCCCCGAGATAGCCCAGGCGCGCGAACAACTCGCCGAATACGCAAGAGAACTCACCCAGGACGGTCGAACCGTCATCAAGATGTACGCCGAAGTCATGGAAGGCATCAGAGAGGACGAGGGCTTCAAGCCTCACCACCGCATAGCCGCAGCCCGCGAACTCATCAAGCGCGGCTTCGACGAAACCTATACCTGCGCCACGCCCGAAGTGTGCCCCGAACCCGACTCTACCGTCATTCCCGTGACAGCGGGAACCCACACCTCCGAACTGATAACTGATGATTCCGAATGGGAATCTGACGAAGAACGCCAAGCATACCTCAATTCCCCGGAAAATATGGCCAAGTTATTCGAGATAGTCAAGTGGCACGCCGACCAGGTCACCCCTGAAGAACGCGAGGCGCATGAAGCCGCCTGGCGGGGCAAAGACCTCTCCATGTGGGAAAAGATCAGAAAACAGCCGCATCCCCCTATCACCAGAGAGCAAGCCAGAATCGGAGCCGCCAAGTTCCACGAGACCCTGGAACGCTGGAGAGCCTGGGACGAGTCCGACTTCAAGATACCCGACCCACCTGAAGGACTAACCAACTACGACGACCCCTGACCGGCTCGGCATCTAAGCGTCGCGGTCCAAATCCTTTGTGCCCCTTCGTGTCCTTCGTGGACAGAAACCCGTTGCGCCCTTACGTACCCGTAATCTGTCGCATTGCATTCCCCCCCTTTGCTAAAATCATTCGGTCAACTCCCGACCGCCAGCGAACAAACGACAGACCTCGGAGGAACGAAGCCGTGAACCTGCGCATACCCGGTCCAATACCCGTGCCGGCTGACATACTCGAAGATATGTCCAGGCCGATGATCAACCACAGGGGCCCCGAATACAAGGACCTCCTGCTGAGCACGACCGACCGGCTCAAGCGCGTATTCGAGACCGAGGGCGACGTCTGGATAATCACCGGCTCAGGCACCGCCGCCATGGAGGCCGCGGTCGTCAACACACTCTCCCCCGGCGATAAGGTCGTCAACGCCACCATCGGCGTATTCGGCAACCGCTTCACCGACATCGCCGAGGCGTTCGGAGCCGACGTGATAACCCTCGACTTTCCCTTCGGTGAGGTCATAGACCTCGACGTACTCAGGAAATGCCTGAACGACAACCCCGACGTGAAAGCCGTCACCGTAACCCACAACGAAACTTCCACTGGAGTGACCAACGACCTTCAGGCCATCGCTGAAGTCGTAAAGGGCGAGTTCGACAAGCTCATCCTCGTGGACGGAATCAGCAGCGTGGCATCCATTCCAATGTCCGCCGACGCCTGGGGTCTCGACGTGGTAGCCACCGCATCCCAGAAGGGCTGGATGCTCCCGCCCGGCTTCGCGTTCATGAGCTTCAACGAACGCGCCTGGGCCGCCCACGCCGAATCCAGAATGCCCAAGTTCTACCTCGACGTGGCCCAGTACAAGAAATACTACGAGATAGGACAGCCTCCGTACACCCCGGCGGTGTCCATCATGTTCGCCCTCGACACCGCCCTAGACCAGCTCCTCTCCGAGGGCATGGGCTCCGTATTCGAGAGACACGCCGCCGTCGGCCAGTTCACACGCAACGGAATAAAGTCGCTCGGACTCCAGATATTCCCGTGCGACGAGCGTTACGCCTCCAACACCGTAACCGCCGTGACCATTCCCGACGGAGTTGACGCGACCGCCCTCGTAGGCAAACTCAGGACCGATCACAACGTGATAATATCCGGAGGCCAGGCATCCCTCGCGGGCCGGATATTCCGTATCGGACACATGGGCCGCACCACCGAGAGCGACATCCAGGACACCCTCGACGCCATCGAGACCGTCCTCCCCAAAGTCGGCTTCAACGGATAACCAGCGCACCAAAGTCCCTTCCCCCGTCAAGGGGGGAAGGTTAGGATGGGGGTGACCACCCCACAACTGACAACTAATAACTGAAAACTCACAACTGAAAAGCCATGGACACACGACGATTCGAACGCCTCGTATTGCAGGCCATAGAAGAACTCCCACCCGCCTTCCAGGAGCGGATGGACAACCTTGACATAGTCGTAGAGGACTGGGCCTCCCCGAACCAGCTCATAGGCTCCGGCATCGAGGAGAAAGAGTCGCTGCTCGGACTGTACGAGGGAATACCCCTGCCCGACAGGTACGACTACAACCTCGTCCTTCCCGACAAGATAACCCTCTTCAAGAAGGCCATCGAGAGCATCTGCGAAACCGACGACGAGATAGTAACCGAGGTGCGCACAACCGTCGTCCACGAGATAGCGCACCACTTCGGCATAGACGATCATGCCCTGCACGAAATGGGGATATACTGACCCATAGCTGACAAAATCGTCATACTCACAGGCGAGCGCGAGTCACCCACCGGGTGCCACACGCGCCCGCCCTTTGGCGTTTTTCTCGATTCGGCTATGGACACGCTGACATCTCTCGTCATTCCCGCGAAAGCGGGAACCCCGAAGGGCTCGCCGCTCGGCAATCCAGGGGCAGCGGGGGTAGGATCATACATAACTAACTGGATGCTGTGCTAGTACGAAAAGAGGTCCCGCAAACCACCCATGACGACAGTTGAAGCAATCACCCAGATAGACGGACGGGAAGAGGTCGCGAGTCTCGGCCTGAGCAGCCTCTATCCCATGCTCAGGTCCACCGACCAGTACCGGAATCTCCTCAGAGCGCTCGATTCTCAGACGGCGCGCGCCAGGGCGCAGCTCCTCTCCGAAGCCACGCCATACCTGCTTTCAACCCTTATCCAGGATCTGGATACGCCCGCCCTGCTTGTAGTCCCCAGGCCCGAGGAAGCCGGTCGCCTGTACGAGCGTCTGTGCGCCTGGGTGGACAACCCCGAACGCGTACACCGCTTCCCCGAGACCGAGACCCTGCCATTCGAGCGTCTGGTCACCGACATTGACACCATACAGGAACGCATCCGCGCCCTGGACGCGCTCCTCAACCCGGGCGACTCCCCCCCGCTGATAGTGGCCTCCGCAACCTCGGTCGCCCAGCGCACCCTCAGCCGCGATTCGTTCGAAGACAGCGCCCACCGGATCGCCGTCGGAGACGTGATAGACCTCGACGACACGCTAGACCTGTGGCGTCGCATGGGATACAGGTTCGAGTCCGCCGTGTACTCCCCCGGCTTTGCCAGCAGGCGCGGCGGCATCATAGACATCTTCCCCGTGGGCGCAGACCTCCCCGCGCGCGTCGAGCTTTGGGGTGACGAAGTTGACAGCATTCGCCTCTTCGATCCCTCCAGCCAGCGCTCCACCGAGATAGTCCGCTCGGTCAAGATAATCCCCGCCCACGAGACCCTCCCCGCCATGACCGACCGCGAGGAACTCGACCGCCGGATGGCCTACATTGACATCGCCAACTGCGACCCCAACCATCAAGAGCGCATCCGAGAGGAGTTCTCCCAGCTTCTGGACGGCCACGAAGTTGACGACCTGAACCTCTACGCCGGCTTCTTCAACCACGGCTCGCTGCTCGACTACCTGCCCGGGAACACGCTTGCGGTCCGGGTGAAGCCCGACGATATGGCGGCGGCGGCCTGGGACACCGAGGAGCGCATCCACGACCTACGCGAGACCAAGCAGCGGCGCGGCGAACTCCCGATGAACTTCCCTTCCTTCCATATACCCTGGAACGAAATCGAACCCGCGCTCTCCAACCTCGGCCCCCAGCTCGACATCATCTACTGGGGAGCCGACGACCTCGTATATGGCGACATCTACGTCATGCCCTTCGGCTCGCCTCCCACCTTCCTGGGACAGACCGATCTCTTCATCAGCGAGGCGTCCGATCTCCTGGAGTCAGGTCATTCAGTCGTGGCAATCACGTCCCACTCCCGCAGGCTCGACGAGATTCTCACCGAAAGCGGCGTGTCCGATACGCTCTCCACAGCCCTCACCGCCATACCCAATCCGGGCGAACTCACACTGGTCCAGTCCACCGGCCCGAACTTCGGCGACGGCTTCGTTCTGACGGACCCCGACCGGAATC
>DAOULF010000158.1:0-11854 GCA_034420555.1 Dehalococcoidia bacterium | reverse complement strand
AGCGTGGGCGCGGTGGATGTCTGAGCGTATTTCGGGTCGTGGTCTATGCCGCGCCTGAGCAGTTCGACGGCGGCGGACACCCTTTGCTGGTGACGGATCTTGCCCAGCCCTGACTCGATGGCCGAGTCTATGCCGTTCATGGTGTCTATGAGGTAGTCGGCGACGTCCTGGGCGTCGTTGGTCTTGTCTCTTATGACGCGAGCGAGGGCGGCGTCGAACTTAGAGTCCTCGCGCTCTTCGCGTTTGCGCGGCTTGGGGGCGGGCTTGGCCTTCTTTACTTCCTCGTTCTTTTCCTGGAAGCGGATGGCTGCGAGGTCGCCGTATTCGGTGAGTATGGCGGCGGCGCGCTCGCGGTGGCCGTGCTTTACGCCGTCGAGTCTTTCGTGGAGGACGTCGTGCAGGTAGTCCACGACCTGGTTGCCGTTGTCCGTCTTATGGCGGATGTATTCGGCGAGCGCGGCGCGCGGGTCTGCGTTGCTGCACATGGCGTCCTCCTCCTCGTCCTCTTCCCATCAGATATTATGTTTTCAATGTTGTGGAGTACATGACAGCAAGAATGTTCTGTGGTCGTCAAGGGCAACAGGATTCAATTAAGAATTATCAATTAACAATGATACGGGGGTGAGGATGCGTCACGCGCGGCGTCACTGACAGCTAACAACTGAATATCAAAAACCAATCAACCTTGAACCGCGCGCGCCGATGCGATACCACTATATACAGCATACAGCGGTATCTCCATGACCAACACCGAACGGGCCACATCTCTATACAACATACTCCGCCGCGAGCGAGAGCGCGGCTTCGACGACCGCGCAGTTATCGGCGGCCTGGATGCGTTCTTGGAACGCTTCTCAGCGGATCTCACGGCGTATGTCGGTAATTCCGCTCGCTACGCCGGGATGTCCGTTGACGAAAGATCGGATTGGGCCACGAAGGTCGTGGGCCGTATGCGCGCCGTCGGTGTATCGGTGAGGAGCGGGAGCGCGCCGCCGTCGCCAGCGCCGAAAGCCGCGCCAACTCGCTCCGAGAGACCGGCCCCCAGGCGAAAAACCGCCCCAAGAAAGCCGCCTGCCCCTCGCCGCCCGCTGGAGATGTCGGACGACGTTACGCTGATGAAGGGCGTATGGCAGAAACTGCTGCCTCGTCTTCACAAGCTCGATGTGAACACCGTGGGCGACCTGGTCCAGCTCTTCCCCAGCAGGCACAACGATTTCACCAGCGTGCGGACCGTCTCCCAGCTTGCGCCCGGCGATAACCAGACCGCGATCCTGACCGTCTGGGAAGCCAGAGAGACGATGCTCGGACGGCAGAAATCTACTCAGGCCGTTCTCAGCGACGACACAGGCAATATCAGGGCCACCTGGTTCAATATGCCTTGGGTGGCCCGGCAACTCAAACACGGCGTACAGGTCGTGCTGAGCGGAAAGGTGAATGTCTTCAGAGGCAACCTTGTCTTTGAAGCCCCTGAGTACGAGATTCTCGACGATAGAGACAACCTTGTTCACACAGGTAGGCTCGTGCCGGTCTATCCATCCACGCAGGGCCTATCCCAGCGCGTTCTACGCTCTCTGGTGAAGCGCGCCCTGGACGCGACGATAGACCGCGTGGACGAATTTCTCCCCCCTGACCTGCTCCACCGTACCGGGCTGATAGGACTCGCCAACGCGATGCGCCAAATTCACTATCCCGACGATTGGGATGCGGAAAAGGCCGCAAAGCGCAGGCTGGCCTTCGACGAACTCTTCCTGCTCCAGATGTCCGTCATAAGACGCAGGAACGACTGGCGGGAGGAGAACCGCGGCATTCCCATTTCGGTGGACAACGGCGTTATCGAATCCTTCCTCGGTTCACTCCCGTTCGACCTGACCGGAGCGCAGAACAGGTCCCTCCAGGAAGTCCTGTCCGACTTGCGTTCAGACAGGGCGATGAGCCGCCTGCTCCAGGGCGACGTGGGCAGCGGGAAGACAGTCGTGGCCGCCGCAGCCATGCTCGGGGTTGTGAAGGACGGCAAGCAGGCCGCGCTCATGGCCCCGACCGAGATCCTGGCCGAGCAGCACTTCCTCACGATATGCGGTCTTCTCAGCGGCGCCGGATACGATCCCACTGGCGGCTACATACAGCGGCTCGATGTAGAAGGCATCGAACGAAAAGTGGTCGTCGCGCTGCTGCTCGGCGCGCACCGAAAGCGCATCCGCGACGACCTGCGCAGCCTGATGTCCGCCGGAATGATAGACATCGTGATCGGCACACACGCACTGATTCAGGAGGGAGTGGATATTCCGAACCTGGCTCTGGCAGTCGTGGACGAGCAGCACAGGTTCGGAGTACGCCAGCGACAAACGCTGCGTGAGAAGGGTGAAAGGCCGCATTTGCTCGCAATGAGCGCGACCCCGATACCGCGTTCTCTATCCCTAACCGTCTATGGCGACCTGGACGTGTCTGTCATAGACGAAATGCCGCCGGGTCGCCAGACCACCCGAACACTCTTCATAGAGAACCAGAGACGCGATTCGGCCTACGCCTTCATAAGAAAAGAGATAAGGGAGGGCAGACAGGCTTTCGTCGTATGCCCACTGATAGAGGAGTCCGAGGTAATACAGACCAAAGCCGCCCAGGAAGAGTATGCGCGCCTCTCAGAAAAAGTATTTCCTGAGTACTCGGTTGGGCTCCTGCACGGACGCATGTCGCTGAATGAAAAGGAAGAGGTGATGGACAGCTTCAAGGAACGCGAGATAGACATCCTTGTCTCCACACCAGTTATCGAAGTCGGCATTGACGTGCCCAACGCCACGGTGATGCTCATAGACGGCGCCGAGAGATTCGGCCTGTCGCAGCTGCACCAGTTCAGGGGCAGAGTAGGACGCGGCGAATACCGGGGACACTGCCTGCTGTTGTCAGAGTCGCCGGGGCCCGAGGCGCTCAGGCGTCTCAAGCTGCTCGAGCATATATCGGACGGATTCCGGCTGGCCGAGGAAGACCTGAAACTGCGCGGCCCTGGAGACTATCTTGGCACCCGCCAGAGCGGTCTACCTTCGCTCCGGGTAGCGCAGATTACCGACCATGACATACTATTCCTCGCCCGACGCGAAGCAGCGCGCCTCCTTGAATTGGATCCGTTGCTCAAAAAAGAGGAGCATCGCGCCCTCGCCGAACGCCTGGAGGCGTACCAGTCCATCCAGCCCGGCGAACTGAGCTAGCGCACCAGGGTCTTTTCATTATCCAATGTTCGTATATTCAAGGCAGCGTAATCACCCTCACCCCAACCCTCTCCCTGAGGAAGAGGGGGCTGTTGACTGACCTATTTCCTGAAAACGAAAAGACCCTGGATTTGACAGTCTTAGGATCGCTCTCTATATTTGGATAAGTTTAATGATATGTTCAATACGTTGCCATTACTCACACACGAATTGGCGGCGCGAGGAGGTATTATGGCCAAAATCAAGCATATTGCGATAGCGAGCCAGGAGCCTGACAAGACGGCGGAGTTCTTCAAGTCCGTGTTCGGCCTCAAGGAGGTCGGCAAGGTGGAGAGCGCGAATGCCGTTGGTTATTACCTGAGCGACGGGAATGTGAATCTGGCTATCCTGAATTTCCAGAACGATGTCGTTGCAGGCGAAGAGTTCGGCGTGGGATACGCGGGCATACATCACATCGGATTCCAGGTTGACGACGCTGAAGCCACTGAGGTAAAATTAAAGAACATCGGATCTGAGCCTAGGGACGAAATCAATAAGGCTCTTCACTCCGCGATGGGCAGCGGGCATGGCGGCCAGAACGTCGAGACAAAATACGCTGGCCCGGAGGGGATTATGATAGACATATCCCAATCCGGCTGGGTTGGAACGGACGGAGACTGACAAAGACCAACACGCGCGGTCGGAGTTACTTCGCTCCCGTCCCTCTGGCCGGAGCGAAGACCACCAGAAGCCGCAGGTCCTCTGTGATCGAGTGGAATTTATGGTCCTCCCCGGCGGCTACGAATATCACGCTTCCCGGCTTGACGGCCAAGTCATTGTCGCCGACGCGGATTCGCCCCCGGCCTTCCAGGACGTAATATATCTCATCTTCCGTATGAGGCTGCTGGGGATCGGTTGAGTCTGCGGCGAGCGCGTACACCCCGACGCTCATCGTAGAGGCGTTCAGGAATTCCAGATACAGTTCGCCCGATTCCCGTCGGCGTTCCAGCACGTCCGACATCTCGAATAGCGCCGCTCTGCAATCCTTCATTCCCGAACTACCGTCTCTCTTTGCTTTCCAAGCTCCGTCTTACCTCGTGCCCACTATTGATGGAACAGGTTCAGCGCGGAGCCGACGTGGAACCACTGGAGCTGCTCTTCGGCAAACGAGTGATTGAGGCTCAACTCTTCTTCCGATCCATCGGCATGGTGAAGGACCGCGGTGACAGGCTTGCCCGGCGCGAGTTCGCTCAGTCCCACAAGGCTTACACGATCGTCTTCCCGGATCCTGTCGTAGTCAGCCGGGTCGCTGAAAGTGAGCGCGAGGAGTCCTTGCTTCTTCAAATTGGTCTCGTGGATTCGCGCGAAACTGCGCGAGATGACCGCCGCCCCATTGAGCAGTCTGGGCGACAATGCCGCGTGCTCGCGTGAGCTTCCCTCGCCGTAGTTGTCGTCTCCGATGACGACCCACTTGAGACCCTTTGCCTTGTAGTCTCTGGCTACTTTGGAAACGGCCGCGCCTTCCTCTCCCGTCTCCAGGTTCTTCGTCTTGCCCGCCTCCCCGGTGTAGGCATTGGTTGCGCCCATGAACATATTGTCGCTGAACTTGTCCAGGTGTCCGCGCAGCGAGAGCCACGGCCCGGCGGGCGATATATGGTCTGTCGTACACTTGCCTGATACTTTCAGCAGAACTGGGACCTGCTCGAAGTCCTCCCCGTCCCATGCGGGCCAGGGTTCCATTATCTGGAGGCGCTGTGAATCCGGCGCAACCTCGACTACTACGTCGCTGCCGTCGTCGGGAGGAGCGACATAGTTGGTGTAGCCGAAGTCGAAGTTTTGCTCCGGGACTTCGGGCGCGACGGCGGGAGGATCGAGCCTGAACTTCTCGCCACTAGGTGCAGTGAGTTCATCTGTTAGCGGATTGAAGGAGAGACTGCCCGCAATCGCGTAGGCGGTCACCACCTCCGGGCTGGCGATGAAGTTCATCGTGGTCGGCTGGCCGTCGTTGCGGCGCGGGAAGTTGCGGTTGTACGAGGTAACAATCGTATTCGCCTCGGTGGTGGTCTCGCGCGCCCTGCGCCACTGTCCGATGCACGGACCGCAGGCGTTGGCGAGAACGGTGGACTCAATCTTGTGGAGTGAGTCCATCTGTCCGTCGCGCTCGATGGTAGCCCTGACCTGTTCTGAGCCCGGCGTCACCATGAACGGGACAGCGGACCTCAAGCCATGAGCGGCGGCCTGCTCGGCCACATCGGCGGCGCGGCTCATGTCCTCGTAGGAGGAATTTGTGCATGAACCGATGAGGGCTGCGGCTATAGAATCAATGAAGCCGTTGTCGCCGTCTGCAACCTCGGCTGCCATCTCCGATATAGGACGCGCCCTGTCCGGCGAGTGCGGCCCCACTACGTGCGGCTCGAGGGTCGAGAGGTCAATGCGGACCACCTGGTCGAAGTAGCTGTCCGGTTCGGCTTCGACTTCGGAGTCGGCTTGGAGCATATCGGCATACTTGTCGGCGGCCTCCGCGAGCCAAGGACGGTTGGTGGCCTTGAGATAATCGGCCATACTCTCATCGTATGGGAACATCGAGGTGGTTGCGCCGAGTTCCGCCCCCATGTTGGTGATGGTAGCCTTGCCAGTGCAACTGATAGTGCGAGAGCCGGGGCCAAGGTACTCTATGATGTTGTTGGTGCCGCCGGAGACTGTAAGAAGTCCGGCCAGCTTGAGGATTACGTCTTTGGGAGCGGTCCAACCGCTCATCTTGCCTGTCAGGACTACGCCGATTCGCTTGGGCATGAGTACGTCCCAGGGCAGTCCGGCCATGACCTCCACGGCGTCAGCCCCACCGACTCCGACCGAGCACGCTCCGAGTCCACCCGCGTTCGGAGTATGGGAGTCTGTTCCGATTATCACCTGTCCCGGGAACGCATAGTTTTCGAGGTTGACCTGGTGGATTATGCCAGCGCCGGGCTCCCAGAAGCCGACGCCGTATCGAGCGGAGGCTGATCTGAGGAATCCATAGACTTCGCCATTTTCGGCCAAGGATTCTTGGAGGTCCTGGACGCCCTCTTCACGAGCCTGTATCAGGTGGTCGCAGTGTACGGTCGTAGGGACGGCCACTCTGTCTCGCAGCGTCTGCATGAACTGGAGCATAGCGGTCTGGCCGAGAACGTCCTGGAGTATCACCCTGTCGGGCCGCACCCTGATGTAGGTTTCGCCCGGGACGATCTCCTGGTTTTCAGGATCGTCGAGGTGCGACAGGAGAACTTTCTCGGCGAGGCTGAGCGGCCTGTTGAGGCGTCGCCTGATTACCTCAAGCCTCTCGGCCATCTTCTCATAGGTATGCGCCGCAAATTCCGATGTTGACTCAATGGTAACCATGCGTCATCCTCCTGTCCGTGTAATACTCTGTGCTCAGGCAGGGCGCGGGCGTCACAGTCAATCCGAGGCCAGCCCGCGACCAGTCTGATTCTGCCAAAAAATACCCTGCCAGTCCATTCCGCAGATTCGGGAAGGGATGGCAGGGTATCTTCAACTCTTACAATTTCTGGATTCCGATCTAGCGGGACATTCCGAAGTACTCGTAATTGACGTCAATGAAATTGTCCCATTCGGGCGGCACGTCATCTTCGGCAAAGATGGCGGTAACCGGGCAGACCGGCTCACACGCCGCGCAGTCTATGCACTCTTCAGGATGGATGAAAAGCTGATTGTCTTCTTCTTCGTCCAAGCCGTAGATGCAGTCCACAGGGCAAACATCCACGCAAGCCCCGTCCTTCACGTCCACGCACGGCTCTGCGATGATATACGTCATTCCTTGTAATCCTCCTGTCGAGGGGTTCAGCTGCCCCACGCATAGGCAGACAGGTTATCTTGAAAATCCACACAATTATAGTCTGGCGCATTCGCCTTTTCAAGCAAGTGGAATTCAGCGATAGTTTGGTGGTATGTTATCTTCGCTTTGGCATGTAGCAGAATCGCGAACCGGAACAGCCCCGATATGGCCTCGGCATGGCTGTTCAGACTGGCAGGGAGAGACAGCAGCGCTATGAACACGTCCGAGTTCCTTATGATTTCCGCAGCCATAGTCCCGGACAGGACGGCTATGGTGTTCGAGGGCAAGCGCACGACCTTCGAGGAGCTTCAGAGCCGGGTCAATCGCCTGGCGTCCGCGCTGGAGGCTCTTGGCGTTTCCGCTGGGGACAGGATCGCGGTGCTTCAGGTCAACACGGACTCGGTAATCGAGACTTACTTCGCCGCCGCCAAGCTGGATGCGGTGTTCGTGCCGCTCAACTTCCGCGCGCGCGCCGATGAGGTCGCCTACATGGTCAACGACTCGGGGCCGAAGGCGCTTCTTGTCGGCGGTCGGTACATGGACATGGTCGAGTCAATTTCACCACAGCTAGAGAGTGTGGAACATATCGTCGCCATGGACGAGCCGAAGGACGGCTGGCTCTCATACCCGGATATGATCGAAAACTCTGAAGAGGCGGACCTGTGGCCGCTGTCCGACGACGATGACCTGTCGGTTCTGATGTTCACCGCCGGGACCACGGGATTCCCGAAGGGCGTCATGCTCAGCCACAATAGCTTCTCTTCATACATCCTCAGCAACGTCTCGCCCGCCGACCCGGAGGTCGAGGAGTCCAACATCCTGACCGTGCCCCTCTATCACATAGCGGGTATGCAGGCGATGATGAGCGCGATATACGGTGGTCGCAGCCTCATAATCCAGCGACAATTCGAGGCAAGGGAGTGGATGAAGCTCGTGGAGACGGAACGGGCCGACCGCGCGATGGTAGTGCCGACTATGCTCAAGATGCTGATGGACCACGAGGAATTCCACAAGCACGACATGAGCAGCCTCCAGGTCATCACCTACGGAGCCGCGCCCATGCCGGTCGAGGTGATCAGGCGGGCGATTGTAGAGTTCCCGAACGCGCAGTTCATCAACGCCTTCGGCCAGACCGAGACGGCGGCCACGATAACGATGCTCCCGCCCGAAGATCATGTTCTGAACGGCAGCCCGGAGGAAGTGGAGCGCAAGCTGCGCCGGCTGGCGTCCATAGGCAAGCCGCTCGCGGATGTCGAAGTCCGAATCGTTGACGAGAATGGAGAGGATGTGCCGGACCGCGAGACCGGCGAGATCGTCGCACGCGGCGACAGGCTGATGAAGGGCTACTGGGGACAGGAGTCGGCTACGGCTGAGACGATCCGCAACGGCTGGCTCTTCACCGGCGACCTGGGCTACATGGACGAAGACGGCTACATCTTCCTTGCGGGAAGGGCGAGGGACTTCATAAAGCGCGGAGGCGAAATGATCTCGCCTGAAGAAGTGGAGCAGGTGCTTCACTCCCATCCCGACATAGACGAGGCCGCCATAATCGGCGTCCCTGACCTCGACTGGGGCGAGCGCGTGAGGGCGCTGGTAGTCGCCAGGCCAGGCCGCGAAGTGGACGAGTCGGACGTGATAGAGTTCTGCCGACAGCGAATGGCCAGCTTCAAGAAGCCCGAGTCCGTCGTTGTCTTGTCCGAACTGCCCCGAAACCCGCTGGGCAAGGTGCTCAAGCGCGTCCTCAGAGACGAACACAGCTATCCGGTGGAAGAGGGCGGGTGAAATGCGCGCTTTGTAGAGCTTCTATACTATACGGTCGAAGCCCGTGTAAGGACGAAGGGCCTCCGGGATGAGTATGCTTCCATCTTCCTGCTGGTAGTTCTCCAGTATGGATATTATGACCCTCGGTAGAGCCAGCCCCGATCCATTCAGAGTGTGGACGAGTCTCGGCCTCGTGCCGCGCTCGGTCCTGTAGCGGACCCTGCCGCGCCGCGCCTGGAAGTCGGTGCAGTTGGAGCACGAACTGACTTCCAGCCACCTGTCCGCGCCCGGCGCCCACATCTCCACGTCGAAAGCCTTGACCGCGGGCGTCGCCATGTCGCCAGTTGCGAGTTCCAAGACCCGGTACGGGATCTCCAGCGCTTTCACCACGTCCTCGGCGGCGGCTACGAGCGATTCGAGTTCTCGCGCGGATTCCTCCGGCGCGACGAACTTGTACATCTCCACCTTGTCGAACTGGTGGACTCTCATTATGCCGCGCGTATCGCGGCCGGCGGACGCCTTCTCTCGTCTCCAGCAGGGAGTGTGCGCTACGTAGTAGAGGGGCAGGTCCTCGGCGGAGAGTATCTCGTCCCGGTGCAGGCTGGTAATCGCGGCCTCGGCGGTGGGCAGCATCCAGAGATCGTCTTCCTCGTCATGGTACATCTCCTCCTGGAATCCCGGAAGATGTCCGCTGGCCTCGACCGTGTCGCGGTTGACGATGTAGGGCAGGTAAACTTCGGTGTATCCGTGCTGTTCGACGTGCATATCTATCATGAACGATATGACAGCGCGCTGGAGCTTGGCTCCTTTGCCCCTGAGCACGAAGAAGCGCGAACCCGCCAGGCGCACACCCCGCTCGAAGTCTATGATTCCCAGCGTCTCTGCGATGTCCCAGTGGGCCTTCGGCTCGAAGTCGTAGGACGGCAAGTCGCCGACTCTCTTGACCTCGATATTCGCTGATTCATCGGGACCAACCGGAGCGGAATCGTCAGGAAGATTCGGGACTTTGAGCATGAGGGAATCAAGCTCGTTATCCGTGTCTCTGAGACCGTCTTCGAGTTCCCGGACACGCCTACCCACACTGCGCATCTCTTCTATCAGCTCTTGCGGACGCTCCTTAGAGCGTCCCATTTCTCGGCTGACCTCATTCCGTCTCGCTCTGAGCGTATCGGTCTCGGAGATAATGGATCGTCGTATCCGGTCGAGTTCGAGGATGCGGTCAATAGGAACGTCGGCGTCCCTCTTTCGCATGGCCTCTTTTACTGCGTCGGGGTTCTGTCGAATAAGCTCTATGGAGATCATCAGGAATTGTCTAACCTAGAATTTCTTTCAGTCTGTCGGCTATGATTTCCTCGCCGCCCTCTTTCAGCGTCATCATGCGGATGGCGAACCTGTCGCCCAGGTCGCTCTCCCTGACCCAGATGCTGGGATTGCCGTCTCTGAGAGCTTCGACTATCTCTGCGCCGGTCATGCCGGTCACGCTGGGATCGGATATGACGGTCAACCCTTCCAGCGGGCCCTCGGGAGTGAAATCCTCCAGTGTTATGCCGTCTATGCCAGATAGCATCGGCGTTAGCGCGGCGACCCTGGCCTCATAGAGGGCGATCCTGTCCTCGTGGTTCATGGTGAGCCACTCTCTGAGCGCGCCGTAAACCGCGATGACCTCTTGCCGGTCAACCTTCATCGCACGTCCGAAGGATCGTATGGGAGAGGACTCGAATCCGATGAAACTGTGGGCGCGGGCAATGTCAACCATCTCCTTGCGTCCGGTGAGGACGCCACTGGAGTTGACCGCGCCGAAATACTTGGCGCCGTATGCTACCAGATCAGCGCCCATCTTCACGTAGCGGCTGAGCAGGTCGGTAGGGTACACCTGCCCGGCGGCATCCACGATGATGGGAATGTCGCGCGAGTGGCCAATCTCGATTACCTCTTCGATTGGCAGCGCGCCGGGATGCTGGTCGCCCGGCGCGAAGTAGTGTATGGCCGCCGTGTTGGGGCCTATCGCCTCATTGAGCTGGTCCGCGGTCGTCCGGTCGTCGTCGCCGATTTCCACCAACCGCCCGCCCGGAATCGTCATGCAGCGGTCGTACTTTACGCGGAGTTGCCTTTGGATGATGATTTCGTTGGGCATACCGGATGTGTCGGGGATGCGCTCGATCCGTTCGTCGTCGTCCCCTGTCATGCAGGCTGCCGCGGCGTATGCGAGCGCGGCGGAGCAGCCGGATGTGACCAGCGCCGCCTCCACGTCCAGCATACCCGAGATTCGTTCTCCCACCGCGTCCATGAGTTCGCTGAGGTTCACGTAATACTCTTCTGCGGCATCCATCATCTCCCGAACTTCCGGCGAGGGGGTTCCACCCCCAAGCAGAGTGCGGTTGCCCTGCGCGTTGATTACGGGACGAACACCGAGTTCTTCAAATATCGTAGTCATTGGACACGGCTCCTTTATACATCTCCAGACTGAGACCATTCTATTGACACTGAAGTATCGCGCGCAAGCGAATAGGTTTGTAAGAGTCAAGTGGGCTATAATGAACGTGGAGGAGCGGCAACCTTGCAAGACACCCGTACATACGTAACAGAATACGCGGATGAGTTGATAGAGACGCCGCGCGCGCATCTGCGCCTGAATCTGGCCCAGGACGAGCGCGGCTTGGTCCTCACCTACCAGGACAGGGAGTTACTTCGTTGCTTCCTTACCCCGAACGGGATGCTGGCGGGGGGATTTGTCGCCAAGGCGTTGGGAGTCTCTCTGCCTCCCCTTGGAGAGTCGGTCGTTGCGAGGGTATCCACCGGTGTGCTCTACCGGGTACTGGGGGTCGCCAGGCTTGACTATTCGGAGGACGCCTCATACGTGATCCTCGAAACGCTTCTTGAAGAGGCTGAGATGCAGCGCGGAGCCAGGAGCTTAGCCGACTAGTACCATTTCCATATATTTCTGGCGTATAGCAACCAGACCCCACCCCTGGATTCCCGCTTTCGGAGACGTTTGCATAACCAAGGCTATTGGGAGACAATCGCAGGTGTCCAGTCCAGATGATGAGGAGAAAGAAGATGCACCGTCAGATGGGTCAGCCCT
>DAOULF010000157.1:0-7547 GCA_034420555.1 Dehalococcoidia bacterium | reverse complement strand
ATGAAGGCTAGGTCAGGGGGGAGATCGAGTACCGTGTGGTGGTCGGTGATGATGGTGTCTATACCCAGGGAGGACGCGAACTTCACTTCGTCGGAGTCGGAACTGCCGCAGTCCACCGTAATCAGGAGCGTAACGCCGCCGCTTGCCAGGAAGCGTATGGCGGACTTGTTCAGGCCATGCCCTTCGTCAACGCGGTTTCTGTCGGGTATGTAGGGCGTGACGTCGGCGTTCAGGTTTCGCAGCCCGGTGACTATGACCGCCGTGCCGCTGACCCCGTCAATGTCGAAGTCGCCGAAGACGGCTATGCGCTCGCCGTCGGCAAGCGCCCGCCTTATTCTGGATACAGCCCTGTCCATGTCGGTCAGGAGGAAAGGGTCGTGTATCTGCGACTCATCCGCCGCCAGGAATGACTGAGCCTCGCGGCGCGAACTCAATCCCCTGTTGAATAGAAGCTGGGCCTTGTTACGCGGAAATCCGAGCGCGCCTACGACGTCATCCGGCACGGGCGGCATCAGGTTCCAGTTAGGTCTCAATAAAATCCGTCCTGGTGAAAGTGGGAGCGCGTCGTCTCCATGCCTTTAGACTTTCACCTTCGTGGCGATAACTTAAAGCGTCATTGGGTAACGGTTTTGCGGGAATTCAACGGAGGGAATCGGGCTGGCGAGACGCGCGTGTCTGTCATTCCTCGAATTCCTGGAACACCAGCGAAGCGTTGTGTCCGCCGAATCCGAATGAATTGCTCATAGCAGAGCGAATGCGCCCTCTCTTTGGCATGTGAGGAGTATAGTCGAGGTCACATTCGGGGTCCGGAGTCTCCAGGTTGATGGTAGGCGGTATCGCCCACTTCGACAGAGCAAGCGCCGTGACCGCCGCCTCCAGTGCGCCGCTCGCGCCCAGCAGGTGGCCCGTCATGGACTTGGTCGAGCTTATCGGCACCTTGTAGGCTTCCTCACCGAAGACAGACTTGAGCGCCATGGTCTCGTACTTGTCGTTCAGCGGCGTTGAAGTGCCGTGAGCGTTCACGTAGCCGATTTCCTCGGGTTGTGTCTGAGCCTGGTTGAGGGCCATGTTCATAGCCCTGGCGGCGCCCTCGCCCTCGGGCGCGGGCTGGGTGATATGATGCGCGTCCGCGCTGGAACCGTACCCGGTCATTTCGACGATGGGCGTCGCGCCCCTAGCAATCGCGTGTTCGAGACTTTCCAGCACCAGCACAGCGCCTCCCTCGCCGAGAACAAACCCGTCGCGGTCGGCGTCGAACGGCCTGGAGGCTCTCTCCGGCTCGTCATTTCTCTTGGAAAGCGCGTGGCAGGCGTTGAATCCGGCCACGCCTATCGGACATATCGCCGCCTCCGATCCACCCGCGAAAGCCGCGTCCACGTCACCCCTGCGGATTGCCTCGAATGCCTGCCCGATTGTGTCCGCGGCGCTGGAACACGCCGACACCGTGCTGTAATTCGGCCCTTTCGCTCCCATCATCATCGAGACCTGGCCCGATGCCATGTCCGGCAGCATCATCGGAACCAGAAACGGCGATATCCGCTTCGGCCCGCGATTTTCCAGCACCCCAACCTGGTCCGACAGCGTGATTATGCCGCCGATTCCGCTCGCTATCATGACGGACACGCGCGCGCTGTTTTCGGGTGTTACCTCTATGCCAGACGCCTCCGCCGACTCCAGTGCGGCGACGGCGGCAAGCTGGACGAACCTGTCCATCCGCCTCGCTTCCTTACGCCCAAGCAGACCCTCGGGCTCGAAGTCCTTCACTTCGGCGGCAATGGTCGTGCCGTAGCCGTCGGTGTCGAATGCCGTTATCGGTCCGACACCGGATTGACCGGAAAGTAAACTCTTCCACGTGGACTCGGTGTCCAGCCCAAGAGGGCTAACTATGCCCACGCCTGTTACCACAACTCGATTAGGGATCATTCGGAGAAACTCCCGGTGGAAGGGCGTCCGCTCAATTGGCGTCTTTTCCAAGCCCAGACTTCGATAGGGATTATATCACAGATGAGGGGCCTGCTCGTCCCTGGGGAAGGCTGCGAGACGCAGTACCCATTCGGCGGGCGACTTTCTCAGGGCGGTGAATCGGGTAGGGATACCACCCGCGCGGGAATCTCCCGCCGTAAGAGAGTGGAATCACGATCCGGCGCCGAGTCCGAAGAAACTGTCGCTCAGCGCCTCGTAGAGGTCCGACGGAGTGACCGGGAAGGGAACCGGACGAGCGAGGCCGTGGCTGTCCTGGATTTCCATCCCGACGGCCCCGGTCAACTGCTCCCCGTACAGCACGCAACTCACACGTTCCTGCCCGGGGCGCACAATCGCCCATGTACACAGAAACACCGCGCCTGACTCCTCTTCGGATACCGGGCGCGTCTCGACACCTCTCGTTATGTCCAACTCTCCGGGAGACTCGAACAGGGCGGAGTCGAATTCCGTAAGGGCGCGGCACAGTATCTCATCATGCTCGTCGGCGACGGCCCACAGGCGACAGACAAGCCCCACGTCCGACTCGAAAACCGGAACTTGCTCACTCGCCCGCCCCAGGAAATCCAGAGCCTCGTCGCGGTAGCCGACCATCCTGCGGGTCCGGTCAACCCAGGATTCGAGTTCAGCGCTTTGACCTGCGGATGTCATGTTGGGTCGCTCGAGATCGGATGAGAATTCACTCTACCCACCGTCCGACGCTGGGGAACGATGGCTTCCGCATGATACCATAGAGCGAAGCGTATTCCGGTAAGTTGAAGGGGAGTGTATAGAATTGGCTGACGGTCTTTCCGTAATGATGGAGACGCACGGCTGCAAGCTCAATCAGGCCGATACGCAACTCCTGTCACGAGAGCTCGGAACAGCGGGGTACACCGTAGCTCGGAGTATCGAAGAGGCGGACGTCTATGTCCTGAATACCTGCACCGTAACTCACGTTGCCGACCGCAAAGCGCGCCAGGCGGTGAGAGCGGCCAAGAGGCGGAATCCGAACAGTATCGTCGTGGTAACAGGATGCTACGCCCAGCGCGCGCCCGATGACTTGTCCTCGATGCCGGAGATAGATCTCGTTGCCGGTAATGTTTCCAAGTCGTCGCTGTCAGGAATGATTGGCAAGTTGACTTCCGGCCCGGATTCCGCGTGTGCGGTAGGCAGCGACGAGGCCCTGGCCCAGGTTCTGAGGATACGTTCCAGGGCGATGGTTAAGATCCAGGAGGGCTGCGACCAGGTCTGCGCGTACTGCATAGTGCCTACGGTGAGAGGCAGGGAGCACAGTATCCCGGTGGATGACATCGTAGCCACAGCCAACGCATACGCGGATATGGGCTGCCAGGAGGTTGTGTTGACCGGGACTCAACTCGGTTCGTACGGATTCGACCTGGAGAATACGGACATAGCTGATTTGGTAAGAAACCTATTGGAGCGCACCGAGGTACCGAGGATTCGGATTTCCTCGCTCCAGCCGCAGGACATATCTGACGAACTGCTCGCGCTCTGGAACGATCCGAGGTTATGCCCGCATTTCCACGTTCCCCTCCAGAGTGGCAGCGACTCGATACTGAAGAAGATGCGCCGTCGCTATACGTCCGCCCAGTTCCAGAGCTCGGTTCGCCAAATCAAGGATGCGATCCCAGGTGTAGCGGTCACGGCGGACGTGATCGTCGGATTCCCCGGCGAGATGGAAAGCGACTTCGAAGACACGATTAGCGCCTGCGTCCAGGCCGGACTTGCGTCCGCGCATGTCTTCCCATATTCGATCAGGCCCGGCACCAGCGCCGCTTACTTCGATGACCAGCTAGATCCCGCAGTCAAGTCGAGTAGAGTCAAGGAACTCAGCGCGGTTACAGATGATCTTGCGCGTCGTTTCAGAGAAGCATCGGTGGGGCAAACGAGACCCGTCCTCTGGGAGAGGGCGACACTATCTGGCGAAAGGATGGTGTGGCAGGGATTGACGGACAACTATCTCAGGACACGCGCGCAGTCCGAGTCCGACCTCGCCAACCGCATAACGCTCGCTGCATTGGAGGGTTTCGACGGGGATGTGATGAACGCGCGAATTTCGTGAGAGCGAACTCTCAAGTAGGGGCGGGAAGTCCGATTACTTCCTGGTCCCAGGGCGTTGAAATCCCGAAGATGATCTTCTAAGAAGGAGCCCCGCCGGATAATCTCGGCGGGGCTTTCTGCATCGCTGCATGAAGTGGACCGAAGACTATATCTCCACGGGAACTAGCTGCGAAACTCCGCCACGGTCGCGGACATAGGCGGAGTTGTATTCGTTGCCGTGCCCAAAGACTATGAGCCAGCCGCCTTCCATCGCGGTCTCCAGGAGCTCGCGCTTCTGTACGAGGGTGTCGTTCGGGAACTCCGCTGTCGCGGGAATGTGGTGCAGGGGCAGGTGGAACGGTGTCGGAATCAGGTCGCCCGCGTACACTATCCTCTCGCTGCCGTACTCTATGAAAACGATCTGGTTCCCTTGGGAGGGTCCGGGCGCGAGCTTGACGGTTACGCCGGGAATGATCTCGTCGCCGTCGTCCAGAAACCTGACCATGTCGCGTTCCGCCAGCGGCTCGTAGTCCTCCTCGTAGAACGAGTCGAGGTATCTTTCGTTGGGATCTTGCGCTGCATCCCAGGAACTTCTCTGCATCATGTAAACCGCATTGGGGAACATTGGTATGGCTGTTCCGGTGCGGTCCAGCTTCGTGCATCCGCCACTGTGGTCGAAATGGAGATTGCTGAGAACAACAATGTCTATGTCTCGAGCGCTCAGACCGCGCTCCTTCAGCCCTTTTATGAGTTTGTTGCCGTTAAGATTAAAATCGTCTCTCATCTCGGCGATTCGCTTGTTGCCCGCGCCGGTATCTATGAGGATCTTCAATTCGGGTGTGTTGATCAGGACGGCGTTCAACCCCAGGGTTACACGATTTCTGCGGTCGGGCTTGATGTAGCGCTCCCACTCACTCTTGGCCACCTGGCCGAAGAGGATTCCCCCGTCCATCCTGAATGTACCGTCCTTCAATAGTTCAATGCTCGTATTCCCTATTCTCAATCACTAAACCCCCATTCATCTTGCATAATACGGCTCATGTCACATGTGGAGGCGGGGGAGCGCAAGACCATTTCTTCCAGCTATGCCGATTTCTCGGCCTGCTGGGTGACGCACGTCATCCGAGGATGGAAAAAGATTGCATTTTTCAGACCCGTCTGCTGACCGCTGCCTGGACAGCTTCCGGGTCGTGATGGGTGACGTACAGCCGTTCAATGGTTCTCATTGAACGAGGTCTTGATTATCAGCGTAGCGGTCGCCCTGATTCGGCTGGGAATTCAGGGCCCCGGTCGGACATAATCCAAATTTATGGGGCGCTTCTGCCGCGCTGCTTCTCCCACAACCACCATCTAAAGGGTATGCTCGGAAGGAAAGAGAGTCAAGCGTGGGGCGGTTTATATTATTCTTAATTTTGTTGGAAAATAATTTATATCAACAGTTTATCGTTAATAACATACATATATCATGCTTATCGTTACGAAATTCGCAGGAGGGTTTAACCTGATAACTAAGCAAATCCTTAACCCGTTTACTATAAGAGGTGTCGGGAAACCGACACCTCCATTGCTTGGCTCCGTGTCTTAACTTCTATCCGCTCTCGAGTCTCGAGCCTACCGGATCTCTTCTATAGCGCCCTTGAATGCCTCGAGCGTCTGCTCCACGTCGTTCTCATCGTGCGCCGCCGAAATGTAGAACTTGGAGTCGCCCTTGAAGATCCCCCTCTCCAACACACCGGCGTTGAATCGCCCCATGGTCGCCGAGTCCGCGGACAGCGTGGAGCGGTAGTCGGTGATCTCGCTATCGGTGAAATACACATCGAAGAGCACGTCCTCTCCGGTCACGCGCGCCGGAATCTCGGCCTCATCGAGCATCCTTTGCAGACCTTCCCTCAGAGTGGCGCCGGTCGCTCGCATTGACTCATAGGTCCCGGGCCTTCTGAGAATCTCAAGCGTCTTCAGCCCGGCGACCGCCGCGACCGGATTCCCGCTGAGCGTGCCGATCTGTGGCATGAAGTCCTCGGAGGGCATCTCGCCTCCATCCATGTGGGCCATGATTTCCTCGCTGCCGGCGATAGCAGTGAGCGGGAATCCGCCTGCGACGGCCTTGCCGAGCGTGCAGATGTCGGGCGTTACGCCGTAGAACTCCTGGGCCCCGCCGTATGCGAATCTGAACCCGGTGACTACCTCATCGAATATCAGCGGTATGCCGAACTCGTCCGCCAGCCCTCTCAAGCCTTGCAAGAACCCCGGCCTGGGAGGAATCAGCCGCTGGAACGGCTCGACGATGATGCCCGCTATTTCGTCGTGATGCCGCTCGATTATCCCGCGCGTCGTATCCAGATCGTTGAATGGCGCGATGAGCATCTCGTTCTGGACGGACTGCGGAATGCCTGCCGAACCCGGGACGGACCTTGGAAATTCCTCTAGCTCGGAAGGCCAGATGCTCATTAAGGAGTAGTCGTTCATCCCGTGGAATCCGCCCTCGAACTTCAGTATCTTGTCCTTGCGCCTGTAAGCCCTCGCTGCCCGCATCGCGTATAGAGTCGCCTCGGTCCCAGTGGAACTGAATCTGACCTTGTCGGCGCAGGGCACCGCTCTCACGATCTCTTCCGCCAGTTCGATAGCGAATTCGTTGTTTGCGAAGAATGTCGTACCATTCGCAAGCTGCTCCCGGACCACCTCCAGCACCTCGGGGTGGCTGTGTCCTATGAGCATTGGGCCTGAGCCCAGCAGATAGTCAATATACTCGTTGCCACTCGCGTCCCAGATGTGACTGCCTTGCCCTCTTTCGATTACGATGTCCTTGGCGACGTTGCCGAGGTTGCCGCCGGGCAGAACCGCGTGGGCGCGTTCCACGAGTTGGCGTTCTCTATCCGACTGCGAGCGAGTCATGCTCTTTCTCCTGTTCTTGCTGTGTGAATTCGTACTCGTTGCACCGGCATTGCCGACGATTTGTCCGCGTGGATTATATCAGACTCGGCTATAATGTTGACTGTTCTGAATAAGGAGGCAATTATGCAAATCAATGTTGTTGAAGGAAACATAGCGGAACGCGACGACTCGGCAATCGTTGTAAACCTGTTCGAAGGCGTGACTCGACCCGGCGGCGCGACCGGAGCCGTGGACAAAGCATTGGACGGCGCGATAAGCGACCTGATCGAACAGGGCGATATTACCGGGAAGAAGGGCAATAACGTACTTATCTACTCCCTGGGTAAGCTGAACTCGACACGCATCGTGGTAGCCGGACTCGGCAAGAGCGAAGAATTCGACCTGAACGCGGCCAGGGAGGTCAGTGCGGGTGTCGCCCGTTTCATCCGGTCCGTAGGCGTGAAGAGCTACGCCACCATCCTGCACGGCGCCGGAATAGGAGGACTGGATCCGAGCGCGTCAGCGCAGGCCGCCGCCGAGGGAGTGGTCATGGGACTCTACTCCTTCGACAAGTACAAGGCCGACTCCGGCTCCAAATCCATCGAGTCGGTCAGTATCGTCGAATTCGACGCCGACAAGATCGAAGCGATTCA
>DAOULF010000156.1:0-4347 GCA_034420555.1 Dehalococcoidia bacterium | reverse complement strand
TGTCATTCCGGGCCTGACCTCTCGGATCGCGGTCTCCTGCGCCTGCAAGACTACGGAGTAGATGGCTAGAAACTCATCGTCGGGTCTGCCCGCGTAGAACGTACGGGTGAGGTCGCTGTTGTAACCCTCGTAGCTGGCGCCCATGTCTATGACGACCGGATCGTACTGCCGGACGACAGAATCGTCCGCGCGATGGTGAGGCAGCGCGCCGTTCGGCCCCGCGCCGACTATGATGTCGAACGCCGCGCCCTCCGCGCCCAGCCTTCGCATTTCCACTTCCAGGTCCCACGCAATCCGGGCTTCGGTCATGCCTGGCTCAATCCTGGACGCAACGGACGCCATCGCCAGGTCCGCTATATCCACCGCCTTCTGGATGATTGCCAACTCGGAAGTGTCCTTCACCGCTCGCACATCAGCGACAACACCGGAAGTCTCCTCGATCTGGACGCAGGATGCGTTCTCGGACTCCTCCAGCGCCGTTGACAGCGCGCTGTGGGCGGAGACAGTCATGTGGTCGGCTTCTACCGCGAGCGTACTCACACCGAGTTCGGAGAGCATATCGGGCATCCAGCCTATCCCGCCCCTGGTCCTGTGAACTCTATAAGACGGCGATTCGGCCTCGGCCTGTTCGATGTAGCGAAAGTCGGTCGCCAGCACAGCGTCGGATTCGGTGATGATCAGGTATCCTGACGTCCCGGTGAACCCAGACAGGTAGCGCCTGTTTTCAGGCGCGGACACGAGGAAGCCGTCAACATCCAGGTCCGCCATTTCGGAGCGGAGCCTGGCGATCCTGTCCGGTACGCTCATTCGTCGCCCCGCTCTCTGATGTGCGCGACGAGAAAGTCCAGCGCGTAGAGGTAGCCGCGCCATCCGAAGCCGGCTATCTGGCCGACCGCCATGTCCGCCACGACCGAGTGCCTGCGATACTCGTCGCGGGCGTGGATATTGGATATGTGGACCTCGATTATCGGCAGCCGGGCGTCGGAAAGCGCGTCGCGCATGGACAGTCCGTAGTGAGTGAGCGCGCCCGCGTTTATGATGACGCCGTCCGCTCCGTCCGTTGACTTCTGGATGAAGTCAACTATGTCGCCCTCGTGGTTCGACTGGAAGAAGGCGGCCTCTACGTCCAGGATGCCCGCCCTCCTGGTGACGGCGCTCTCTATTTCGGACAGGGTCATGCTGCCGTAGTGACCGGGATCACGCCTGCCGAGATTGTTGAGGTTCGGCCCATTGATTACCAGTATCCTCACCGGCTGCCCCTTCTTCCTGCTCGTTCACGGGAGACGTCAGGACACTCCCCGCTCTCGGGTGCGCGGACATATATGCCCGTCTCGCCTCTTTTCCGGTTATGTGAGTGTATATCTGCGTGGTAGCCGGACTGGAGTGTCCGAGAAGCTCCTGCACCACGCGCAGATCCGCGCCGCCTTCCAGCATGTGCGTGGCGAAAGAATGTCGCAGCGTGTGGGTATGCACCTGGCTTCCGAGACCCGCCCGAGTAGCGTATTCGCGCACGATCTTCTGGATACTGCGCTCGCTGAGCCGGTTTCCGTAGCGATTGACGAACAGCGCATCTTCCGGCCCAGAAGATCCAATCGCCGACCGGACTTCCGCAAGATAGACTTTGATGGCGTCCCTGGCGGACTGACCGATGAGGACAACGCGGTCCTTGGATCCCTTGCCCGTTACCCTGAGTTCTCGCGTATCCAGATTAACGCTGTCCAGGTTCAGGCCGCCGACCTCGCTGACCCTCAGTCCGGCGGCATATACAAGTTCCAGCAGCGCCCTGTCCCTGATGCGTTTGTCGGACGATGGATCGGGGGAGGTCACCAATTTCTCGGCTTCGTCCTGCGACAGGAACCTGGGCAGACGCGAATCGAGCTTGAACGCGCCGCGCGCCGGAAGCGGGTCATGCTCCACAATGCCGATCCTCTTCAGCCATTTGAACAGGTTTCTCAGAGCGCTCAGCTTGCGTGAGACGCTGGAGCGAACGTAGCCTATCTCCTGGAGCCAGGCGAGGTAGGCCCGGACGCGGCGGCGGTCCAGTTCCGCAAACGAATCTATCTCGCGCCGGGACATGAAATCGCCCAGCGGCGCGATGTCGGAGAGGTAGTTGCGGACCGTCAGCGGCGCGAGGCCGCGTTCCGCCACGAGATGGTCGCGGAAGCGGTTCGTGAGATGCTGCCAGCCCGCGGCATCCATATCAGGAAGCCTTTTCCAGTTCCTGCGACTCCGGCGTCGGTCCCTGGAATCCGCACTCCTTGTCCAGGCAGCGGGCATTCTTCCGACCCCGCCCCTGCGTGACCAACAGCTTGCCGCAGTCGGGACACGGCTGGGGCAGCGGGTTCGCGGTGAACTTGCACTCCGGGTAATTGACGCAGCCGTAGAAAATCCTGCCGTTCCGCCCCTTCTGCTTGCGCTCGGCCAGGTCGCCGCCGCACTCCGGGCAGTCCACCCCGACGAGGAACGGCTTGGCATTCTTGCACTCCGGGTAGCCGCTGCACGCAAGGAAACGCCCGTTGCGCCCAGTCTTCACCACCATTGGACGCTCGCACTTCTCGCAGAACTCGTCAACATCCTCGCTGACGCGCTCTCGCAAGGCGCGCTCCTCCTCGGTTTCCACCGGCCTGGTGTTCTTACATTCGGGGTAGCCGGTACAGGCGAGGAAGCGACCGTAGCGTCCCGACTTTATGACCATCGGGCTTTCGCACTTCTCGCACACCTCGTCCGTCTGCTCGTCGAGGAGTTCGCGGGGTACGCGCTCCGCTTCCTTCATCGCCTTCTCTATGGACAGGTCGAAGGGGCCGTAGAAGTCCTTGAGCATCGGCTCCCACTCGCGCTCGCCATCGGCCACGTCGTCCAGCTGCTCCTCCATGGTGGCGGTGAAGCCGACGTCCATGATGTCAGGGAAGTTCGCGGTCAGCAGATCGGTGACCACGATTCCGAGCCTGGTCGGGCTGAACCTGTTGTTTTCCTTCTGCACATAGTCCCTGTCCATTATCGTGGCCAGGATGGGCGCATACGTGCTCGGACGCCCGATGCCCTGCTCTTCGAGGGCGCGAATCAGCGTCGCCTCAGTGAAGCGCGGAGGCGGCTGGGTGAAGTGCTGGTCGGACGACAGTCCCAAGCAGTCCAGCGCGTCGTCCTTGGCCAGTTCCGGCAGAGGCGGAGTCTCCTCGTTCTCGGACGCCGCGTCGTCCACGCTCTCCATGTACAGCACACGGTATCCAGCGAACTTGAGAACCGAGCCTGTGGCGCGGAAGATATACTCAGCGCCAGACTCGCGGCCCGTCGTCAGAATATCCACCCTGGTCGAGTCGAACAGCGCGTCGTTCATCTGGCTCGCGAGCATCCGCTTCCAGATAAGGTCGTACAGCCTGAACTGCTCGTTGCTCAGGTACTGGCGAATTGCCTGAGGCGCGCGCATGATCGAGGTGGGCCGTATCGCCTCATGCGCTTCCTGCGCGCCCTTCACCCTGCGAGTATAGACCCTGGGCGACTTGGGAGCGTACTCCGCGCCGAACTCCTTCTTGATGTAGTCGCCCGCTTCCTTCAGCGCGGCGGACGCTACGTTGGTCGAGTCGGTACGCATATAGGTGATCAGGCCGACCGAACCCTCGTCGCCGATGTTCAGGCCCTCGTAGAGCTGCTGCGCAACTGTCATCGTGCGGCGCGCGGTGAACCGCAGCTTGCGCGACGCCTCCTGCTGGAGAGTGGAGGTTATGAACGGCGGCGAGGGACGGCTGCGGGTCTGACGCTTGCGGACCGAGTCAACCGCGTATTCCACGCCCTCCAGGTCGGACGTGAGCCTGGCGGCTTCTTCCCCGTTGGGAATCTCCAGCTTCTTGCGCTTGCCCTTGAGCGAGTGCAGCGCGGCCTTGAACTCGATGCGCTTTTCGTCTTTCTGGAGACGCTTGGCAAGCGTGGCGTCAATCGTCCAGTATTCCACCGGCACGAAGGCCCCGATTTCGCGTTCGCGGTCAACCACCAGTCGAAGCGCTACGGACTGCACCCGACCCGCCGACAGCCCCCGCTTCACCTTGCCCCACAGCACCGGACTGAGCCGGTATCCCACCAGCCTGTCCAGCAGACGGCGCGCCTGCTGGGCGTCTATCAGGTCGTAGTCGAGTTCCCTGGGATGGTCGAACGCTTCCTGAATCGCCTCGCGCGTGATTTCGTGGAAGACAACCCGCCTGGTCTTGTCCAGCGGTATCTTGGCCGCCTCGACGAGATGCCAGGAGATCGCTTCGCCTTCCCTGTCCGGGTCGGTCGCAAGATAGACCGTCCCCGCGCTCTTAGCGCGCTTGGTCAGGTCGGTCACGACCTTGCGCTTGTCGTTCATCACCCTGT
>DAOULF010000155.1:0-2599 GCA_034420555.1 Dehalococcoidia bacterium | reverse complement strand
AAAACTGCTGCTGTGGGCCTTCCTGGGCTCGGACTGCATGTTCTTCGGAACGCTCATAGCTACGTACCTCGTGTACAAGAACAAGAGCCTCGAAGGGCCGCTGCCGATAGACGTATTCGACATCCCGGTTACGTCGGTAAGCACCTTCGTGCTTCTGATGAGCTCGATGAGCATGGTGATGGCCTACGCATGGCTCACCAGGGGCAACCTGAAGGCGTTCAGGATATGGCTCGCCTCCACGGCCATCATGGGGGCTACGTTCCTGGCCTTCCAGGTGTACGAGTTCTACGAATTCGCCAACCACGTGGTCGTAATAGACGGTAAAGAATTCACCTTGACTCCTAAAACCAACCTGTTCGGGTCCACATTCTTCACCCTCACGGGATTCCACGGGGCGCACGTAACGCTTGGCGTGGTATGGCTGCTGTCCATACTCTTCCACTCGTTCAGGGAGGGTGGAGTCACTCCCGAAAAGAACCTAGACGTGGACCTCGCGGCGCTGTACTGGCACTTTGTTGACATCGTGTGGATCGTGATCTTCACGGTGGTGTACCTGTTCGGGGTGTTCGAGGGCTTCCCGGGGACCGCGCCGTCCGCCGTGGTACACTGACAAGACTGACCGATAGACGTAAACCGAGCTAAGATTAGATTACCGCTCAGGGAGTTCAAATGAGCCAGGAAGAGAGCCAGGTCGCAGACCAGCATACCGCGGAGGCCGCGCATACAGGACACCCTACTCCGGCGACGTATTTCAAGGTCGCCATGGCGCTGTCCATTCTTACGGCCATCGAGGTCGGAATCTTTTATGTGACTCAGATCGGCTACGCGATCATTCCAGTGCTGGCCATTCTTTCAATCGGCAAGTTCGCGCTGGTGGTCATGTACTATATGCACCTGAAGTTCGACTCGAAGATATTCTCGGGTATGTTCTTCTTCGGAATGTTCGTCGCCACCGGCGTGATATTCGCCCTGATGGCGCTGTTTAGCTGGTTCTTGTTCTAGCAAGAAAGTAAATCCGCCGCGTGGATTGCGGCGGCGCGAATCCAGCAGCGCGCCTCGACGCTGGAAGGAGGATTCGGGAGTTGGAAACAGGGTCGCTGTGGATGGCGTGGCAGGCCGACCTCGAATCCGTCATCCTCTTGATTGCGATACAGGCGGTCTATCTTCTCGGCGTTGGTCCGCTCAGGCAGCGCAACAACTGGGCCGAAGACGTGGACCCAAGGCAGATTGCGACTTTCACGCTTGGCGTCCTCGTCATCTTCATCGCTCTCGCGTCGCCTATACACGTCGTCAGCGAGAACTACCTTTTCAGCGTGCATATGCTCCAGCACGTGCTTCTGACTCTTGTCGCGCCTCCGCTCATGGTACGCGGGATACCGGACTGGCTTATACGTCCGCTGCTCAGGCCGAACTGGTCGTTCAGAGTCGCGCGGGCGCTGACCCATCCAATTGGGGCATTCCTGGCGTTCAACATCGTATTTTCGATCTGGCATATACCGGCTCTGTACAACGCTTCCTTGACCAATCACGGCATACACATCGTCGAGCACATAATGATGATAAGCACGGCCATACTCATGTGGTGGCCTCTGACCAGCACGATGCCGGAACTGCCCAGGGTCTCGTACCCGATGCGGATCATGTACCTGTTCGGCCTGTCAGTGGCGCAGCTCATCGTGTTTGGCGCTCTCACATTCGCGGGTGAACCGATTTACGGATTCTACGTGGACGCTCCCCGAATCTCATTTATGACGGCGCTTACCGATCAGCAGATCGGGGCTGTTATAATGAAGGTCGGCGGAGGGCTCCTGTTCCTCGGACTGCTGATAGCAACCTTCTATCGCTGGTACGGAGAAGAGGAACGCACCCGGCAAGCCAACCGCAGACGACAAAGAAACTATCCGACAAGCCTGGAGGACACACCAACGTGAGCAGCAATTTCAGATTCTCGATTCTCTTCCCGTTCCTGGCGGTCCTGTTGATCGCGCTTTACGGTGGCGCGCTTGGGGTTACTTTCATCCTGTTGAACACCATAAAGCTGAGTGCGTTTGGCGAGCAAATTCCTATCGCCGTCATAATTCTTGGCTCCAGCCTGGTATTCGGTGTACCGATTGTCGCGTACCTGCTCACGCGTAACGAACCTGCGGAGCAGTAGAGACAGGACCGGCAAAGCCGGCATGAGTCGGTCAACATATTCCAGGAACATGGACATACGCTTGGTCTGGCCTGCGGCGCTGTTCATCGCGTTTGTCCTGGTGGCCTGCGCCGGGGCCACGTCCGAACCGGAGTTCAACGGCACGCCGCTGAAAAGCGGAGACATCGCGCCCAACTTCGAGCTTACCAACCATGCAGGCCAGTCCGTAAGCCTGGAGAGCCTCAAGGGCGATGTAGTCGTTCTGACGTTCCTCTACACTAACTGCCCGGATGTCTGCCCAATCGTGACCTCCCGTCTCCGCGAGGTCCAGACGCTTCTCGAATCAGACGCGGATGACGCCCGATTCGTGGCGGTGAGCGTTGATCCCGACCGCGACACCATTGAATCGGCGCGGGAATACCTGGAAAAGTGGGAGCTTTCGGCGAATTGGCATTTTCTGGTGGG
>DAOULF010000154.1:0-5994 GCA_034420555.1 Dehalococcoidia bacterium | reverse complement strand
CGACATACGCCGGAGTTGCTGGTCGGAAGAGATGGTCGCCGCGCTCCAACTCGATCCGGCCATACTCCCGCCCGTCCGACCTTCGACCGGCGTGACCGGAGGACTCACCGCCTCTGCCGCCGAAGCGCTCGGACTGCGACATGGCACGCCCGTAGTCGGCGGAGGCGCGGACAACGCCGCTGCCGCCGTCGGCTCCGGCGTCGTCGCGCGGGGCGCCATGCAGACCTCCATCGGCACCTCCGGCGCCGTGGTCGCGCCCATAGAACGGCCCCGCGTAGATCCGGCCATGCGCATACATTCATTCAACCACGCAGTAGCCGACACTTGGTATCTGATGGGAGTGGTACTGTCCGCGGGCGCGGCCCTGGACTGGTTCAGGCGCGCCTTGTCGGGGCCAAGTAGCGCTCCCCCGACATACGACGAACTGACAGCCGAGGCCGCCGCCATTCCGCCTGGCGCCGACGGGCTGACGTTCCTGCCCTACCTGACCGGAGAGCGCACTCCCCACGCCGACTCCAATGCGCGCGGTGTTTTCGCGGGTATGCACACCGGACACCACCGAGGACACCTCACGCGCGCCGTAATGGAGGGCGTCGTCTTCGCGCTGAGAGACTCGCTTGAGTTGATGCGCCGCCTCGGAGTTGATGCGACCGAGGCCGTAGCGGTCGGCGGAGGCGCGCGCAGCTCATTCTGGCGTCGGATGCAGGCCGACGCGCTCGGAGTACCCGTGGTCACCGTGGGACCGCAGGGTGGCGCGCCCTATGGAGCCGCGCTGCTCGCCGCCGTAGGATCAGGTGAATTTGCATCGGTCCAGGAAGCGTGCCGGTCATGGATTCGGCCCCTGGATCGCATAGAACCTGACCCCAAAGTTGCCGCCGCCTACGACGAAGCCTACGAGAGTTACCGAAGGCTCTACCCACACCTCAAGCGCCACTTCGCCGAGCAGGCCCGGGACTAGGCCGCGTTGAAATTTCTCGTCATTCCCGCGAAAGCCTGTCCTCGTGAAAACGGGGAGAGACCTTTGCACAACTACCGTCATTCCCGCGAAAGCGGGAACCCCGAAGGGCTCGCCGCTCGGCAATCCAGGGGTGGGGAGGCCGGCGCGAGCGGCTATGAATACGAGAATTCACACACCCATCCGATCCTCAATGTTGAAGTTGAACCAGGTTACGCAAAGGTCTCCGAAAGCGGGAATCCAGCTTAGATGATGATTTCAGGATACCCGAATATGTACTATCTATAACGTCTGCACATAATTTAGGCTACAGAAAGTATAGCAAGGCGGTAAATATGTCACTGGACGATCTGGCAAGGTTCAATCAGGAGCGTTGGGACGCTCTGGCGCGCTCTGGCATAGAGTACGCAAGGCCCTACCTCGATCTGAATGAAGACACCGCGCGGAATTTAGTAGATCCCGACGGATTCATCGGCGACGCGCGCGGACTCGAAGTCCTGTGCCTCGCGGCGGGCGGCGGTCAGCAGACAGCGGCCTTCGGACTGCTTGGAGCGAACGTCACGTGTATAGACTTGTCGGAGGAGCAACTCGAACGAGACCGCATTGCGGCCGACCACTACGGCCTGGAGGTAAAGACCGTGCAGGGAGATATGCGCGACCTCTCCGTCTTCGGCGAGGCGGCGTTCGACTTGGTGTGGCACGGGCACTCCCTGAACTTCGTGCCGGACGCGCGCACGGTGTTCGGCCAGGTCAGACGGGTGTTGAAGAAAGGCGGACTCTATCGCCTGTCGTGCGCCAACCCCTACTTCCACGGCATAGACGAGGAGGAGTGGAACGGCGACGCCTACCCGCTCAGAAACAAGTACGAGGAGGGCGAGGTCATCTACCCGACCGGAGACGAGTGGACGTTCAGGGCGGCGGACGGCTCTCGGCAGCGGGTTCAGGGCCCCAAAGAGTTCAGGCACAACATGGAGACTCTCCTGAACGGGCCCATCGAACTTGGGTTCACGCTGCTCCAGATGAGCGAGCGCCCCTACTCCGGCCCGGAAGAAGACCCGGAGCCGGGAACATGGGAACACCTGCAATCAATCGCGCCGCCCTACCTCGGATTCTGGTGGAAGCATCGAAATTCTGGTGAGGGACCAGCGTAGTATGCGGATACCCAATACCTTCGTGCCGCTTCGTGTCCTTCGTGGATAAAACCGGATGTACCGCTGTCCACCGCCTTTATGATGCTTGCAATTGTCTATGGGTCGTCCTTCACCCAGGACATCCTGAAGCCGTCCATGATCGCCTCGACCTCATCCAGATCGTCGGGAGTCAGCCGCCAGTCGCCGGCCCTGGCGTTGTGATAGACCTGCTCCGGCGACTTCGCTCCGACTAGCGCCGAGGAGATGGCAGGGTTGGCAAGCACCCACGCTATCGCGAGCTGAACTATGTCCCGCCCCTGGTCTCTCGCCCAGGCGTCCAGGCGCTGTGCGACGGCATAAGCCTGCTCGAACAGTTCGCCCCTGAAGAAATTGAACAGCCTGCGCTCGTCATCGGGAGCGAAGCGATGTCCTGGCTTGTGCTTCCCCGCAAGAACCCCCTTCGAGAGTACCGAGTGGGGTATCACTCCGATGCCGTTTGCCAGGCAGTAGGTAAGCACATCGTCCTCGAGGTCGCGCCACATCATGTTGTATCGGGGCTGCGAACTGTGGATAGCCGCGTACCGCATCGCCTCCTGCGTCTGTTCCGGCGAGAAGTTGGACACGCCTATATAGCGTATCTTCCCCGCATCACGCAGCCGCGCGAGATTCTCCATCGTCTCGGCAATAGGCCATTCCGGCGAAGGACTGTGGAGCTGGTACAAGTCTATGTAGTCCGTTCCCAGAGTGCGGAGGCTGTTCTCAACCGCCCGCGCCATGTGGTCGGCCGAGTGATCGCTGCCCGACAGCTTGGTCGCCAGGAACACCTCGTCCCGCCTGCCCCTGATCGCCTTTCCCACGACAGTCTCGCTGGTCTCATATCCCTCCGCAGTGTCAATGAACGTCATCCCGACATCGAGGGCCGCCTTCACCGCAGCAACGCCCTGCTCCTCCGGCACATTGCCGAGTCCCCCGCCGACCGGCCATGCTCCAAAGGCCACGACGGATACAAGAGGACCGTTCCTGCCAAGTTGACGCTTTTCCATAGACGCTGACACTCCTTTGTCTGAATCGAAATTTATCGGATATAGGGATTTTCTATTGCCATAGGCTATAATCAAGCGAGAGAGGGAAGCATGACCGCCATCAGTACCATACACGATCTGCATCGCATCCTGGTAGAACACCCGGAGTAGCGAAGCGAAAGGTAATCCATAACGAGATTCAATGATACAAGGAAGACAAACATGGCAATCAACAAGGCAAAGCAACGGATGCTGGAAGGCAAGCCCGCCTTCGGCGCGGAAGTCGGTCTCGGTTCTGCGCTCTCGGCGGAACTGATCTCTCCCCTGGGCTTCGACTTCATCCTGGTGGACAACCAGCACGGAGCGTGGGACGATAACAGCTCGATGACCGCATTCCGCAGCATCGCGCTCGGCGTGGCGACACCGATGGCGCGCGTCCGCAAGAACGAGTTCGGCGCAATCGGCAGGCTTCTCGACCGCGGCGCGATGGGAATCGTCGTCCCGATGGTGAACTCCGTCGAAGAGGCGGAGGCCGCCGCTGAAGCGGTGCGCTACCCGCCCGTCGGCGGACGGTCCGGCGGCGCGTTCGGGACGGGATACCTGGGCGACGGGTACATGCAGTGGGCGAACGACGAGATATTCCTGGCCATCCAGCTAGAGACGGTCAGGGCGGCCGAGGTCGCGGAGGATATTCTCTCGGTGGAGGGGATAGACGGATGCTGGATTGGCCCCGGAGACCTGAGTATGTCCATGGGCGTTGATCTCTCCGACGACGCGGGCTGGAAGGCCCACGACGATCTGATAGTGGAGATGTTCGAGGCGACGAAGCGCGCGGGCAAGATTCCGGGAATCTGGACGGGAAGCGCGTCCGAGGCGCTGCGCCGGCACGAACAGGGCGGCCTGTTCCTCACAACCGGCGGCGACGGCCCCTGGGTGGTAGAGGGCGCCCGCCGGACGCTCGCCGAACTCGGCAGATAACGGACAGATACTTCCCTCGGCAATCAGGACCTTTCGATTTTTGCAAACCGAAATCCTTCCGAGTGACTCGTCATTCCCACGAAAGTGGGAACCCCGAAGGGCTCGCCGCTCGGCAATCCATAGGCCGAGTCCATGGTAATCTTGGATAACCTAAAGACGCCTCCCTAGGGCAATCTACATTTTGGCCTGCCCCACCCGTTGATATATAATCCGTTACGACATCCGAACGAATCTACCCCCGGAGAGAGCAGATGACCACCGCAATAGAAGTTGACCTCAAAAAGAAAAGTAGAGTCGTCACCGAGGGCGCGGACCGCGCCGCCGCACGCGCGATGCTCCGCGCCACCGGACTCGACGACGACGACATGGAAAAACCTTTCGTTGCCATCAGCAACCTGGCCTCCGACGTCACGCCATGTAACGTGCATCTGAACCGGCAGGCCCTCAAGGTAAAAGAGGGACTTCGCGCCGCCAACAGCGTCCCCTTCATGTTCGGCACCATCACCATCAGCGACGGCATATCCATGGGCACCGAGGGCATGAAGGCATCCCTAGTCAGCCGCGAGGTGATAGCCGACTCCATCGAGACCGTCACCTTCGGCGAGAGCATGGACGGCCTCGTCGTAGTCGCCGCCTGCGACAAGAATATGCCCGGCGCGATGATGGGCATAGCTCGCTGCAACGTGCCATCCGTGTTCGTGTACGGCGGCGCCATCATGCCTGGAAACTGGAACGGCGAGGACATCAACATACAGGATATGTTCGAGGCCATCGGCGCGTACTCCCAGGGCAAGATAACCCTCGACGAACTCATAGGCATGGAGCGCGTCGCCTGCCCGGGCGAGGGTGCCTGCGCCGGAATGTTCACCGCCAATACCATGTCCTCCGCCATCGAGGCGATGGGTATGTCCGTACCCGGGGCGGCTTCTATTCCCGCCATAGACCCCCGCAACGACCAGGTCGCCTTCGACACCGGTAGCGTCATGTACGACCTGCTCGAAAAGGACATCAAGCCGCGCGACATAATGACCCGCGAGGCGTTCGAGAACGCCATTCGCGTCGTCCTCGCTATGGGCGGCTCCACCAACGCCGCCCTCCACCTGATAGCCATAGCGCACGAGGCTGAGGTCGAACTCACCCTGGACGACTTCGACTCCCTCAGCCGTACGACCCCCTACATCACCGACCTCCGTCCGGGCGGTCGCTTCGTCATGTCCGACATGGACAAGGTGGGCGGCGTACCCGTGGTCATGAAGGAACTCGCCGCCGCCGGCCTCATCCACGAAGACTGCCTCACCATCACCGGCAAGACGATAGGAGAGAACCTCGCCGAAGTGGACACTGAGCCGGACAACCGCGTCATCTACTCCATACCCAACGCTAAGAGTCCCACCGGCGGCCTTGTCATCCTCAAGGGCAACCTCGCGCCCGAGGGCTGCGTGATGAAGGTATCCGGTACATCCAAGCTGAAGCACGAAGGCCCCGCGAAGGTCTATGACGGCGAGCGAGCCGCCTTCAATGCCGTAACCAACGGCGAGATAGAGGCAGGCGACGTGCTAGTGCTGCGCTACGAAGGGCCCAAGGGAGGCCCTGGTATGCAGGAGATGCTCTCCGTAACTGGCGCGATGATGGGCACCGGCATCGGCGAAGACATCCTCCTAATGACCGACGGTCGCTTCTCCGGCGCGTCGCGCGGCCCGATCATCGGCCACGTCGCGCCCGAGGCCGCTGTAGGCGGCCCAATAGGACTCGTCCAGAACGGCGACACAATCATCATGGACGTCGACGCTCGCACTCTCGAAGTCAACATACCCGACGAAGAGATGGAGCGCCGCCGCGCCGCATGGCAGCCCCCCGCGCCCAGGCATACCACCGGCGTCATGGGCAAATACGCCAAGCTCGTCTCCTC
>DAOULF010000153.1:0-9458 GCA_034420555.1 Dehalococcoidia bacterium | reverse complement strand
GTCCAATCTCAGCCATATCAACCTCCTCGGTCGGCGTTCTACTTCAGCAGCAGGTCTCGTTCGAGAATCTCTTCGGCAATCTGGATGGAGTTCAGCGCGGCGCCCTTTCTGAGGTTGTCGCACGAAAGCCACATCGCAATGCCGTTATCGAGCGCGATGTCCTCGCGGATGCGTCCCACGAACACATCGTCCTGACCTTCGGCCTCGATGGGCGTAGGATACACGTTTGACTGTGGTTCGTCCACCACGCGGATGCCGGGCGCTCCGGCCAGTATCTCACGCACTTCGCCCGGGCTGATGGCGTCGCTGAACTCGACGTTCACCGCCTCGCTGTGGCTGACGACCACCGGGACGCGGACGCAGGTGGAAGATACCCGGATGTCCGGCGCGTGCATGATCTTGCGCGTCTCGTTCTGCATCTTCATCTCTTCGTTGGTGTAGCCGTTGTCCCAGAACGGTTCGACGTGCGGCAGCACGCTGAAAGCTATCTGGTGCGGGTACACCTCGGCGGACGCCTCTCTGCCCGCCAGTATGTCGCCGGACTGGTCTCGTAGTTCCTGCGCCGCCGCCGCGCCGGTGCCGGTTACGGACTGGTACGTGGCCGCTATGACGCGCCTGACCGCGTTCTGCTCGTGCAGCGGCTTAAGGGCCATGACAAGCGGCGTTGTGGTGCAGTTGGGGATTGAGACGATGCCGTTGTGATAATCGAGATCGTCGCCGTTGACCTCGGGTACGACGAGCGGTACGTCGTCCTGCATACGGAAGGCGGAGCTGTCGTCTATGGCTATCGCGCCGTTCTGGGCGGCAATCGGAGCCAGTTCGCGGCTGATCGCGGTGGACGCGGCGATGAAGGCGAAGTCAACTTCGCTGAGAAGTTCGGGCGTGGCGAGTTCGACCTCGATCTCCTCGCCCCTGAGCTTGAGCTTCTTGCCGACGGAACGCTCGGAGGCGCAGAGGCGAACGGACTTCAGCGGGAAGTCGCGTTCTTCGAGGATGTTGAGGAAGACCTGTCCTACGGCGCCCGTAGCGCCGACAATAGCAATGCTGCACTCGTTCAACTTGATATTCTCCCATCGGCAAGATTTTGAAAAATGATAGCGGTTTGGACAATGGGGTATCAAGGAAGGGAGTTTGCCCAGGAAAAACCTACCGCGCTTGTATCAATTCCAAGTCGGGAATACCGAGAAAGTCCCTGTCGGCGGTGGCAAGCGGGCAGTTCAGCATCAGCGCGGTGGCGGCAATCCAAGCGTCCGCCAGACTGAGTTCGCGTCCCACGCGTTTGCGTTCAGCGCGCAATCTGGCGCAAGTTTCTACTAAGTCAAGCTCTGGCCATATTACCTCATATCGCTCAAGAAACAAGGTGAGCGCATCCCGACGCGACTCTCCCCAGTTGACATTATAGGCGCCATGCCACAATTCCTCTAAAGTCTGGAACGAAATTGCGGGGCGAAGACCTGCAATCCGCACGCGATAGTAATCGGATTTCTCATGTTCTCGAAGGAAAAGAGACACTACGCTAGTGTCTAGAACGATATACTCGGAATGCGGCAGCGTCATCACTTTCTACTTTCCCGAATAGCCGCATCGAATTCTTCCCATTCTTCGTCTGTCAAATCTATGGTAACCATGTTGTCCGGGTCGAAAATCTTTGGATTCGGATTGTTGCGGAACGCTTCAAGGTCAAAGGATTTTTTGCCGTAAGGCTCATCATGTGCGCCTTTTACGTGGACGCTCTCCCACTCGTCATCGGCATTGAGGACGCCACGCCCTTCGACCTCGATGTACTTGTTCCTGAGCCGAATCATCTTGTGATCCATCCTCGTGTCGAAGCGCAGTGGAACAGGTTTTTCGCTATACCGGTGCAGTTCCGCCGTCCCGTATCTGAGGCTCACGTTCATCAGACGACCATGCAGCAGCGCTCGCTCGATTACCTCCGGTTTGTGGCTGTCTCGTTTGTTCATATCGCGCCTCCGTTTCCTAAGCCGAAGCATAGTCCCAGCGCACATATTCGCCTATGCCAGCCCCATTATGTTCTCCAGACCGACGGTGAGGCCGTCGCGGTTGACTACTTCGCGGATGGCCATGGTCACGCCGGGCATGAAGCTCTCGCGGTTCATCGAGTCGTGGCGGATGGTGAGCGTCTGGCCGAGCGCGCCGAATACCAGTTGGTGATGAGCTACCAGCCCGGCCATCCTCGCGCTGTGTACGCTGACACCCTGGAAGTCGCCGCCGCGCGGACCGGCTATCAACTCTTTTTCGGCCTTGACGTTGGTGAACTCGCCGCCCTTTCCTTCCGCAGCAGCCGCCGCTATAGCGAGCGCGGTGCCTGAAGGGGCGTCTATCTTGGCCTCGTGGTGCATCTCGGTGAGGTCGGCGTAATCGAAGAACCGGGATGCTATCTTTGCAAGGTGAATCATGATCACCGCGCCCATCGCGAAGTTCGGAGCGATTATGATTCCTATCGAGTGGTCGTTTGCGAACTCTTCCGCCTCCTGGTAGTCGGAAACGGAAAGACCGGTCGAGCCCACGACTACGTTCACTTTGTAAGCGGCGGCGGCTCTTATGACGCACATAGCTCCGTCGGCGCTGGAAAAGTCCACGACGACATCAACGCCTGACAACACATCAGTGATATTATCGGAAATTGGCACGCTGCCGGAACCGTCTGGCAACGCAATCTGTCCTGGCTCCGCCATCCCGTCGGCCGCGCCGACAGGGTTCATGTCGGGCGCACTAGCGACGGCGCAGAGGACCTCCTGCCCCATCTTTCCCAACGCTCCGTGTACGGCGACATTTATGGATGACATCAGATACCTCCTCAGAATTTATCTATGCAGTATATCAGCAAGAGGGCGGCTGATTAGGCCGCCCTCGCTTAGTTACTCGGTTGCTTTTCGTGAGTATAGGCTAGTCGCGATATCCTCTACCTTCGCTTCTGCCCCTGCCTCTTCCACCGCCTCCACCGCGATAGCCGCCTCTGTCGCCACCGTCGCGATCACGGTCCCTGCCGCCTCTGTCGCCGCCGTCGCGGTCACGGTCCCTGCCGCCGCGATAGCCGCCACGGTCGCGGTCTCTACCACCACGATAGCCACCACGGTCATCGCCCCTGTTTCTGCCGCCTCGGAACCCTGATCTCTCGCCATCACGGTCGCCGCCTCTGCCGCGGCCTCTGTCCGGGCCATTTCTTCGCCCGCCACCGCCGCTCCTGCCGGCGCGCTGGCGTCGGCGCGCGGCCTCGAGCGCGTCTTCCTCATTGTCGCCCAGCAGCGCCCGGCGAGACAGCCGGACACGTCCGGTAGAGTCCACCTCGATCACCATGACAGTGATGTCATCCCCGACGTTCACTTCGTCCTCGACGGAGGGAACGCGGTAGTCGGCAAGCTCGCTGATATGCACCATGCCGTCCTTGCCCGGAAGCAGTTCGACGAATGCGCCGAAGTCCGTGGTACGGACGACCTTGCCAGTGTAGATTTCACCGATTTCGACCTCGCGCGTGAGGTCCCTGATCATCTGGATGGCCTTATCGGAGGCGCTACCCTCGCTGGACCCGATGATTATCGTGCCGTCGTCCTGTATGTCAACGGTCGCGCCCGTCTCTTCCACTATGCCGCGAATGGTCTTGCCGCCCGGCCCAATGACCGTGCCGATCTTGTCCACGGCTATCTGAATAGACTCCATGCGCGGAGCGTATTGGCTCATTTCGGTCCTGTACGCGGGGATCGTCTCGTGGATGTTCTCCAGGATTACGGCGCGCGCCTCCTTGGCCTGCCGAAGGGCGTCGTAGATCACGTCGTAGCCGATGCTCTTGACCTTGATGTCGAGCTGTATGGCCGTAATGCCCTCGGTGGTCCCGGCGACCTTGAAGTCCATGTCGCCAAGGTGGTCTTCCTTGCCCTGGATGTCGGTGAGCGTTACGTAGCGTCCGCCCTCTCCGGTTACGAGGCCGATGGATATGCCCGCGACCGGCGCCTTTATCGGGACACCCGCGTCCATCAGCGCCAGGGTGCTGGCGCACACCGTGCCCATCGAGGTGGACCCGTTAGAGCTAAGGCACTCGCCCACCACTCGGATCGTGTATGGGAACTCTTCTTCGCCCGGTATGACCGAGAAAAGCGCTCTCTCGGCCAGCGCTCCGTGTCCTATCTCGCGCCGCCCGGTAGAGCGTATAGGTCGCGCCTCGCCGGTAGAAAACGGCGGGAAGTTGTAGTGGAGCATGAACCGCTTGGTCTCTTCCGGCGTGAGGTTGTCGAGCTTCTGCGCGTCGCCAACCGAGCCGAGCGTGCAGATGCCCAGCACCTGCGTCTCGCCTCTCGTAAACAGGCCCGTGCCATGGGTGCGCGGAAGCAGGCTCACCTCGCTGGATATAGGACGAATCTCGTCCAGGGAGCGGCCGTCGGGCCGTTCGCCATTTTCCAACACCCTCTGCTTGAAGGCGACTTCCATAGCCTCGTCCAGCGCAGCCCCTACCTCCTGCGGCTGGTGATCTTCGCCATACTTCTCGTTGATTGCGGCCTCTATCTCGGAGACCTTCTCATCGCTTTCGTCGGAAGGTAGTCCGAGAGCCTCGTTGAAAGAGTCCGCGACTTCCTCGATCACCTTTTCGGTCAATTCGGCGTTGTAGCCCCTGGGAACGTACACCATCGGCGGCTTGCCGTGAGCTTCGGCAAGCTCTTCCTGGAGTTCGATCCCGTACAGGTTGACTTCCTGCGCGTACTCGATGGCCTGCTGGACGACATCCTCAGACACTTCGCTCGCTCCCGCCTCCATCATGATCACGCCGGAGCGAGAACCAGCCACAACAAGGTCGAGCGTGCTGCGATTGATTTCTTCGTAGGTCGGATTGACGACGAACTCGCCGTCCAGGTATCCGATGCGGGTGGCCGCTATGGGGCCCTCGAAAGGAATGTCAGAGACCGTCAATGCCGCGGATGCGCTTGTGACGGCGGTGACGTCGTAGGGGTTGACGGTGTCTATCGAGAGGGGGGTGATGATTATCTGAACTTCGTTCTTGAAGTCCTTGGGGAACAGGGGCCTGATTGGTCGGTCAGTAAGGCGCGCTATCAGGATCGAGGGAGTGGATGGTCGTCCCTCCCGCTTATGGAAACTTCCGGGAATCTTGCCCCTGGCGTATAGTCGCTCCTCGACGTCCACAGTCAGCGGGAAGAAGTCTATTCCCTCCCTGGGGGACGAGGTCGTCGCGGTCACCAGAAGAACATTGTCATGGTGTCTTACGAGGACCGATCCATTGGCCTTTTGCGCCAGCTTGCCGTATTCGAATGAGAGCGTTCCGCTCCCAATGTCGGTTTGAAAGGGGGTTGTCATTAACTCAATGCCTCCTATGTGCATGGAACCCATAGGAAGAAGAAAAGCGCCCTGTACGCGGGCGCCGTGAAAGTGGGACTATCCTCTCAGGCCAAGCCTGGAGATAAGCGTTCTGTACCGGCCTACGTCCTCGCCGTTGAGGTATCGCAGTAGTCTCCTGCGCCGGCCTACCATCTTGAGGAGTCCACGACGGGTGGACTCATCGTGCTTGTTTTCTCTCAAGTGCTGGGTCAGACGATTTATCCGGGCCGAAAGCAAGGCCACCTGAACCTCGGTGGAACCTGTGTCGTTATCGCTCGTCTTGTACTCAGTGATTATGGCCTGCTTCTCAGCCGCGTCCAATCCCGTCTCCTGGGTTCCTAATCTTTTCTCTATATTCTTTTCTTCTTCACCATTGAGTTTAGCACGCCGGGTTATGATTCTTCAAACGAGTCTTTGCCCTGTTTGGGCAACGTCGAGGCGTGTTCCACTTCGCAGAGCGAATCGTACTCGCCAATCTTCAGGCTGCCCGGCTGTCGAACGCCGAACGGACGCAGAATCAGCGACAGTCGCCACACTGCTGCGGATATAGTCGTGAGCATCTTCCGATACCGCCTCTCCTGTGTGTCCGCTACCTATGCCGGAACCCCAACCAGTTCGGAAGACACCTTCGCCAGGTGAACGGACGCGCGTCTGAGAGCAACACCTATGGGGTGTTGATACCCATCAGATGGGTCGTACTCATCCAGTTGCCAATACCCTATTATATCGCCGTTCTCAGTGATATGTTTCGGGTCGGTAGTTGACTTCCCCATCAATAGGGTGTCGGTCTCGGCGTCATATCCCCCGTTGCCCAAAGGCAGATACGCGGACGCCCCCATAACTGTGACTCCTACTATATCGTATCCGTCCTCTGTGGCGAGGTGGACCACAATGCCGGAGGCATCCAATAGGGAATCGGATACGACATCGGGAGTTCCTGTGTCGATATATAGAAGGTCGTCTATATGGTAGTAACTAACTTCCATCTCTCATCTCCACATTCCGGTAACGTCTGTCAAAATAGTCGAGGTCGCCCCTGTTCCAATTTCGCGTGGCGGCGCTGTCTTGAAATGCTGTGATGATTCGCTCATCGTCCGCAGAAACGATTACTCTCACCATATTGTCCAGTCTCGGTACAAAACCCAGATAAGCCACACTCTGTCTTCCACGCTCATCCGTATCGGTTCCACGAACCAGCCAATTTTCAAGAACGTATTCTACCCGTTCTGCGGTAATGCCATCATGTCGTGTTCTTTGCAGATGCTCGGTAACTGTCCTAGTGTGACCGGCTACCGTTATCTCCCGGGGCAGTCGTCCCGAATCACCGCTTGGCCCGGTCAACGCCAACTACCCGACGTCTTCCAAAAACTCGGTTACGGCCTGCTCGAAGCCGGAGGGGTTGTCGCCCATTACGAGGTGGCCCGCGTTCTCGACTGTCGCCAGGCGTCCGTTGGGGATGCGCTCGTGCATATTGCCCGCCGTGTCCAGCGCGATTATGTCGCTCAGTGCGCCGCGCACGACCAGCGTCGGGCAGGTCAGGCTCTCCAGGTATCCCCACAGGCGGGCTGTCATTTCGGGGTCCTGCTGGAACCGGCGGCCTCCGGGCTGGCGGAAGCGCTTGTCGTACTTCCATGTCCACTTGCCGTTCGGAAGCTGCTTGAGATTGTGCAGGATCGAGCCGCGCACCTGCACCGGGTCGCGCCGTGGGTTGAACTTGAGCACCCGCTGCACGAAGTCGTCCACCGAGTCGAGTTCGTCCTCCTGCTGGACGAAGTTGCGTATGTTCTGAGAACCGGACCGCATATTCTGGGGGCCGGCGTCCACAATTACCAGCGCGCGTATGTCGTCCGGGTGGTTGGCGGCGTAGGTGAACGAGTTGCGACCTCCCATCGAGAGACCCATAAGAACGAAGTCCTTCAGACCAATCGCCTCCACGACGGCGGCGATGTCCTCCTGCTGCGTTTCGGGAGAGTAGTCGCCCTCCTCGGACCAGTCGCTGTCGCCGTGTCCGCGCTGGTCGAGCGAGACGACGTGGAACCTGTCGCAGAAAGCGAGGGCCACGAAGTCCCAGGAGTGGCAGGTCTGGGCGAAGCCGTGCAGAAGCAGCATATCGGGCGCGCCGGGGTTGCCCCAGTCGAGGTAGTGGAATTTCATGCCGTTGGCCTCGACGAATCTGTCCTCGGGCACAGCCTCGCGCTCGAAGGTCACGCCCTGTGCGCGGGCGGCGTCGTGAAGAGATAGTCCCCGGTTCTCTGATGTTGTCGTCACCTTTTCATCTCCGATTCATTCTATTTTCGTTGTTGTCAGTTCGCGATTCGAGAGCGTCTCAAGACTGCGCAACATCAGCCAGGATGTTTCGTATGCCACTCAGTGGCCTGTTCGTAGGCGTAAGCGGCCCGCAAGACTGTCGCCTCATCCCACTGCCTTCCGGCAAGCTGCATCCCTATGGGCATACCTTCAGACGTGAACCCGCACGGGACGGAAATCGTGGGCTGGCCAGTCAGGTTGAAGGGGCGGGTGAGCCGAGACATGAGCGAGAGAGCGTTCTCCTGCTTCCCGCCTACCTCGACAAACTCCTGGTCTATTCCGGTGGCCCCGACTGCGACCGAGGGCGCGAGGAGCAGGTCGTACTTCTGCATTGCCTCGTCCAGTTGGGCATTGTAGGCGCTTCGCGCGCGCTGCGCCTTGATGTAGTCCACGGCCGGCGTTACCGCGCCGAGACGAAGACGCGCTCGCACGTCCGCGCCAATATCTTCAGGGCGATCCCTGAGCTTGTCGAAAACCGTCTCCGCGGCCTCGGTAACGAGTATCGCGCTGGATATTCCAAGCGCGTGATTCAGCGCCGGTATAGAGCACCTCTCGACCTCAGCGCCGAGTTCCGAGAGAACGCCCGCCGCCCCGCACATCGCCTCGGCCACTTCAGGCGATATGACGTCGTAGAAGAAGTCGTCCGGGATGCCTATTCGCAGCCCGGCTATGCCGTCTTCTATGCTCTCGGTGAAGTCCTCGGTCGGAACGTCAATCGAGGACGGGTCGCGCGGGTCGTATCCAGCTATCGCGTTGAGAACGATTGCCGAGTCGCGCACGGTGCGGGTCATCGGCCCCACGGTGTCCAGGCTCCATGACAGCGGATACACGCCGTGTCGCGACACCCTGCCGAAGTTCGGCTTGAGTCCCACGATTCCACAGAGCGCGCCCGGTATCCTGATAGAGCCGCCCGTATCGCTCCCCAGCGCGGCCATGCACTGACCCGCGGCCACTGCCGCCCCGGGGCCACCGCTCGATCCTCCGGTAATCCTGTCCGGATTCCAGGGATTGCGAGCGGGGCCGTCGTGCGGGTTCACGCTGGTCGCGCCCAGCGCGAACTCGTGCATCTGCAACTTGCCCATCAGCACTGCGCCCGCGTCGGCGAACTTCTCGGTAACCGCCGCGTCGTAGCCGGGAACGAAGTCGCGCAGTATCTTCGTGCCTGCGGTTGTGCGGATGCCCTTCGTAAAGTACAGGTCTTTCAAGCCGATGGGGATGCCGTGCAGAGGGCCTCTGTACCCGCCGTCGGCTATCTCGCGCTCCGCGTTCCCGGCTCGCTCAAGAGACTCTTCGGACAGCAGCGTTATGAAGGCGTTCAGAGCGGGTTCGGTCCGCTCGATGCGCTCCAGGTGTGCCCTCGTGAGTTCCACAGGGGAAAGCTGCCGGGACTGTACCAGACCGGCGGCCTCGGAGATTGACAGGAAGCAGAGTTCATCAACATTCATTGGCTGTCGTCCCTCGACTGTGTATGTTCGAAAGCGATGGCCGGCTCGTGGCCGGAGAGATCGAATTCATCAAGCGCGTCTATATCGTCCAGCGCGGCCCTGGTCCGTTCGACCAGGCTTTCAAGCTCGGCCCCTTCTATATCCAGGCCGATGATTCGAGCCTGCGCTCTCAGAGTCTCTTGCGATATATCTCGTGATGGCATTCTTGGAGTCGCTCCGGGTCCGTCTCTTTGACATGGCTGGCGGCATTGTACATCGGAATTTTACAAAAGTCGCCCATGGCGAGAAAGCGCCGGGCAATTCCTGGTTCAGCCACCCCCTTCCACATTCCGCGATATGTGGTATATTTGCCTTATATATGAT
>DAOULF010000152.1:0-1618 GCA_034420555.1 Dehalococcoidia bacterium | reverse complement strand
CCACCCAGCAGAGGAGTGAGCCGCCTCCCCGCGTTCACCAGGAACGTGTCGGGATGAGGATGCGCGCCACTCACTGTCTTCAGGAAAGCGGCCAGTACGTCGTCCGCAGCCGCGATTGGCGCGGAGAGCAGTATGGACAGGAAGTCCAATTCGGAGCTGAACTCCCTGAGCGCGTCCTCGGAGCAGGCATACACGAAAGAGTGTATCCGGGGCGGCAGCGGCGCGAGCCAGCGTCTCAGCGTCCCGTCTTCGATATGCCCGACCGACAGCGCGCGGAACTCAGTAGAAAGCAGGCGCGATAGCTGAGGGTTCGACTGGTATATAGCGTCTTCATCATCTTCGTTCCGCCCCCTGACTATCGGCCTGCGACCGGTGTCAATGCTCCGTGTGCCGATCTCATGGACGATGCCATAGATAGCGTCGCCATCTCCGCATCTCACCAGGCTGCCCAGCGCGGGCGCGGTATAAAGCTCGTAGCACTGCACCACGAACTCGATAGACGTGGCCTCCACCACTTCCCCCAGCCGGAGTCCCTTGTCACAACTGACATCTCGAGTTGACATGCTTTACATCCTCTGAACGAATCCTAACAGAGGTGCGGGGTAGGTGGGAATCCAATGACTGCTATACTAAAAGTGCAGTTATCCGAAAGTCCCGCGCGGCAAACCACTGAGGGAGCGGAAGAATGAACACACGCAGACTATCAGGAAGTTTTGCCTTCGGTCTTCTGGCCATCGCCTTGGGTCTCCTGCTTCTATTGGGCAACTTCGGCTTCCTAGATACCGGCGACGTGTTCCGCTGGATTCCGTCCCTGTTCATCCTTCTCTGCGTATGGATGTTGGTCAGGAGTCGCTTCCGACAGGTCGGCGGCCCGGTCCTGATCATCGTGGTTGCCGCGCTTATCCAGATCATGGTTCTCGGAGTGGACCTGGGCAGGTTCTGGCCTCTGATCCTGATAGGTGTCGGTGTTGCCATTCTCGTCAAAAGCTTCCGCTCCAGGGGCGGCAGTCGCAGCGACACAGGCCGGAGCGCCGACCAGGAATCGCCGAACTCGGTCACCGTGTTCGGCTCCGAGAGGAAAGTCGCTCCCACAGACCAGGACTCCATAAATCTAGTCAGCGTAATGGGATCTGCCGCACAGAAGATCACTTCCCTCGAATTCCGAGGCGGACGCGCCACCGCCGTCATGAGCGAAGCCAATATAGACCTGCGCGAGTCCGCGATTCAGCAAAAGCCCGCCGTCCTCGAACTCTCCATCGTCATGGGCGAGATAAAGCTGCGAGTGCCGCGCGACTGGAACGTTCGCGTGGACGACGACACTATCATGGGCGAGTTGAAGGACGAGCGGGTGCCGAGCGATACCGGGGAGAGGCAGACCGACCTTATCATCAAAGGCTCCGTTGTGATGGGCAGCCTAAAGATTGAGGACTAGACTAGGCGTGTTAACATTTCTCGTCATTTGTATGTTAAAAGTCTCCTTTCCCTCCGGGGTCTTTCGATTATTCGGAAACAGTATTAGACTGAGGCCATGAACACTGAAGGATTGGGAGAAAGCCTACTCAGAGCGTTCGAGGAGGTTCCCGATCCCCGTTCTACCCATGGTCGTCGCCATCCCTTG
>DAOULF010000151.1:0-7930 GCA_034420555.1 Dehalococcoidia bacterium | reverse complement strand
CTCGGACTGCTGGCCTCCGGCTTCCTCGCCGAGATTCTAGGCGCGTCACTCGCGCTGGTAGTCAACGGCTTGGTCGGGATAGTCTTCGGCATCATCATCGCGGTGGCAATACGCGGCGTGTGGCGGTATTCGTGGAGGATGTAGGCTTGGCGGAGACGCGGAGTCGTCGCGGATAAAGTTGACGATACGAGATGAAGTAGGAAACGCGGGTCTAAAATGGCCTGAGATACTCAACTATATCGGCATTCTTGTGAAAGCGTCAGCCTGCTGTCGCCGATTGCTCGCGCTTATCAACAGGATGCCCCAACTCCTTGAGCAGATTTTCTAGCGGCATATCTGAGAGGGAGTTCAGGCGAATGTCCGCTGAACCGAAGTCCATGTCCACTGTCATCGGATTTGGAACGACCACGCAGTAGAGTCCGGCGGACTTCGCCGCTACCAGTCCATTGGCCGAATCCTCGATTGCCAGAGCGTCCTGCGGACGTACTCCGAGACGGCGCGCGGCTGTAGCGTATAACTCTGGATCGGGCTTGACGTTGGATACGTCTCCCTCGCTGAGTACGAACTCGAAGTAGCGCAACAGTCCCCGTCTTTCCAGGTGATCTACGGCCCAGCCGGGTCTCGAACTGGATGCCACCGCGAGTTTGAGTCCCATGCCTCTCGCCGTAATCAGATAGTCCTCGACGCCGGGCAGGACGGGATTGCGCTCCACGCGCTCCAGGTATCGGCTTCTCGTGCGCGGTCTGACCACCTCACGCTCGATGCGCTGCCCGGATAATTCTTCCAGGAGTTGATAGATATCGAAGTCCGCTCCACCAATCGAACCTTCGAACGCCTCCCTGTCCAACTTCACGCCGTAGGAATCGAACATTTCACTCCATGAATCATGCAGAGGCGTCTCGGTATCTATGATGAGTCCGTCGAAATCGAACACCAAGGCCTTAATCAAATCTCGTCCTCTCCGATTGGGTTTCGGGCATGATACATAAAGGGCTGTATTTCGCGCGACCTCCGACTTTCGAACTAGGATATTCGCTCCGAGCGATTGTCCCAAAGAGTTTCCAGGCACGGACTTTTGCGTTAAGATGTAGGCAGAGGTAGAAGAGGAGAAGTCAGCCATGACTCTTCAATCCGACGTCCTGCGTCGGACGGCTTTAGTATTGGTGTCGGTCGGCCTGGCGTGGAACTTAGTAGAGGCCGTGGTCGCTCTATGGGCGGGGGCTTCGGTCGGGAGCGTGGCGCTGATCGCTTTCGGCTTGGACAGCATTATCGAGCTTTTCGCGGGCGGGGTCTTGTTGTGGCAGTTTAAGAGGGAGCGGGCCGGAGTGGAGGGAGAGGCCGCTGAGAGAAGGGCGCGGAGGCTGATAGCGTTCACCTTCTTCCTGCTGGCGGCCTACGTCTGTCTTCATTCGGTGGCCAGCCTGCTCGGATGGCTGCCCGAGCCGCAGCCGAGCCTGATAGGTGTGGCGATTGCGGCGGCGAGCGCGGTCGTGATGAGTGTCCTGTACGTGTTCAAGATGCGCGTCGCCACCCGTATGCAGTCCTGGTCACTGAGGGCGGAGGCCGTAGAGAGTCTCTTCTGCGATCTTCAGGACCTGGCGATACTGGTGGGCCTGGGACTCAACGCCTTGTTCTCATGGTGGTGGGCCGACCCGGTGGCTGCGCTGATACTGATTCCCCTGTTCATCAAGGAGGGCATAGAGAATCTTGAGGATGAGGAAGATGATGAGGATGAAGACGAAGCGCGTCGAGTCTGCTTCGGCACGCATTGCGTCTTCGGCCTAACTGCCTGCCGCGCGGCCTGCTGCCGGGCGGGGTGAAATCTTGTTCAGTTCATGCCGGGTCTTCGGATGCGAAGCCTGCCATTCCTGAACACCGCCAACATCCCGCGTTCCCATTGAATGTTCCTAGAGTTCAAGTCCGCGAGGTCTGCTATCACTTCCGGCGGGAGACGGTCGCCCGGTCTCAAATGGATTATGCCGTAGTAAGGTTCCCCCATCTGGATTGCCAACTTTCCGAAATCCGCATCATGAGTCAGTATGAAACGGCTGTCCGCAGACGCACGCAAAAGCATTTCTCGATCCGTCATGCGAAACCAGCGTTCATCTAGGGCATATACAACGTCAACGTCGTGGACACGCAACCATTGCACAACAGGCGAGGCGATATTTATGTCCGCAACGATAGGAGGGAGCAAAGTCTCAAAACTCTAATCGGCTTCGATGTAGATGTCGTTTTCGAGCGCTTTAGCGGCGTAGCCTATGACGTTGAGGATGTCTTCTCTTTCGAGTATGGGGTAAGCCTCGATCATTTCGTCCACACTCATACCCCTGCTCAGCAGACCCAGAATGTGAGCGACACTTAGGCGAGTGTTTTCAACCACGGGCTTGCCGCCCAGTATTTCCGGGTCGGCGATTATCCGTCGGTGTAGTCGGATACCCATCGCTCGCTCCTATTGCCATGCTAGAATCGGGGCCTACGCCTTGATCCAGCGCGACCCCGATTCGGATTCCGTTCAGTTGGAAGACGCGGCCTTGTTTAGACCTTCGCGCTGGCGGTTCCGACTATGACGACAGTGCCGTCTTCTTTTTCCATCCAGACGGCGGCGTTGGCGCGTCCGTCGGTCTCGTCGGTTATGACAGCCTTTGCGGTTACCACGTCCTCGGGCCACACGATGTTGGTGAACTTGATGTCCATCTTGCCGCCCTCGAACCAGCTCTTGCCGAAGTGCTTGTCCATCAGGTCGCCGACGTAGGACATGGTCATGCGCCCGCCTACGACGACTTCCTCGAAGCCGAGCTCTTCGGCGGCGCGCTTGTCGGTGTGGTAGTTGGCGTTGCCGTGGAAGAAAGTGCCGCACATCTCAAGCGAGATGGGGTGCGGGTCGCCCTCTATCAAGTCGCCCGCCGGGACGGCGAACCTTCTCGCGCCGCCCTTCGCCTTGGGGGCGCGCAGCGCGACCTTGCCGGAGGACTGGCTGAGCAGGTAGCTCTGGTGGTGGTGGCCGACCGCCATCTTCTCGCCTTCGGGCGACCACAGTACCACCTCGGAGTTGACGAGCGTGCGGTTGCGGTGGTCGTAGATGTCAACCACCCTGGAGCTCGCGGTGTACTGCTGGCCTGGGATGATGGGCGCGTTGAGTTCCCACGCCTGGCGCATCCACAGGTTGCCGAAGCTGTTCTTGAACCCGCCGCCCGCGAACCCGCCATCCACGGCTGTCACGGTCATGGAGGGAGCCACCGTCGCCTTGTAGGGGTTGCCGGAGTACCAGTCGGCATCTATCTCCAGTCCCTCGAAATAGTCATGCAGAAGGCCCTCGTCGGCTACGAAGTCCCTGCTGCCGAGGTCCTTGCCGATTCGCGCCTCTTCCGGGTCGTTGGATACGTAGGCCATTGTCTTCTCCTTCGCCGCTGTCGGGCTTTATCTTTACAGAATTACTCGTTCTTCCTGTAGTTCGGCTATGTCTTCCCAGTCGTAGCCGAGCATATCAATCAGTATCGTTTCGGTGTCCTCGCCGTGCGCGGGCGCCATCTTGCGGGTGGAGACGGGGTTCCTGGAATAAGAGACCGGCGTCTGGAGCCACTCGGTATCGCCCAGCACGGGATGATCGAAGTCTATCATGTAGCCGTTGCGCTTGACCTGCGGGTCGTCCCTGAGTTCGAGGGTGCGCTGGACCTTCTCGTAGATGAGGTCGCCGGCGTCGGCGAGCCGGTCTTCCCACTCGGAGCGGGCGCGAGTCTTGAAGACCGCGGCCATGCTCTCGATGACCAGATCGCGGTTCTCGTACCTGGCTTCGAGCGAGTTGAAGCGCTCGTCCTCCATCCATTCGAGCTTGTCCATGGCGCGGCACATCGCGGGCCAGTAGCGGTCGCCCTGGCTCATCGAGAAGGCTATCCACTCGCCGTCGGCGCACTCGTAGTAGTTCCAGAGCACGTTGCCCGCGCCGCGCCAGTCCTGGCGCTGGAACTCCTGGCCCTGGATGAGCGAGATGCCGTTCTGCATACCGCGCGTCCATATCATGCTGCCGAGGTGGGACACATCTACTCGCTGGCCGTGTCCGTAGCGTTCGCGCGCGACTATCGCGCCGAGTATGCCGTAGCTGAGCATCATTCCCGCCGCCTGGTCCGCTATGCCGACGGCGTAGGGCGTGTTGTTTTCGGGGCCGGACCACCACATCGCGCCGGAGCGCGCCTCGCCGGTGAGAGCGAACGCGGGCTTGGTGGAGTCGGGGCCCTCCGGGCCGTAGCCGGACGCCGAGCCGTAGATGATGGTCGGGTTGACCTCTTTCAGGTCGTCGTAGCCGACACCCAGCCGTTCGGCGACGCCTTTGCGGAAATTCTCGACGAACACGTCGGACTTGGCGGCGAGCTTTCGCATGACCTCGCGGCCCTTCGGGTTCTTGAGGTCGAGCGCGATGCCGCGCTTGTTGCGGTTCATGCCCTCGAAGTAGGCGTTGACGCCCTCGGGCAGGTCGGACAGCACGCCGCCGACGCGCCCGAACTGGCGGCCATGGTCGCCGTCCAGCGACTCGACCTTGATGACCTCCGCGCCCAGGTCGGCCAGCATCATGGTGGACACCGGGCCGAACTGCCACATAGTCCAGTCAATCACCCGTATGCCGCTGAGCGGGCCTGCGGTCGGATGATGGTTCGCGTTGGCTCCGTTAGTGGTCATGGTCTGGCCTCCGGGGGCTTGGGGTAGCGTCATTATAGTTCAGATTGGCGTTCTCGGCTATCCTGCGTCGGTCGGTCGGGAGCGTCGCAAAAGTGGTTGGATACCTTCACTCCCGTATCGAGTACGGACAGGCTCTAACTCTCTTCCAGTCGGTTGAAGTCGGAATCAACACGGTTCATAAATCGTATTTTATATTGTACAGGTGCGGTTCCAGGTGAGTTTCCAAGCGGAACAGAGTGCTGGCCGCCTGGAAAGTGACCTGTAAACACCTGTCGTTAGCTTTGGGAGAAAATTTTCATGGGCGCGAAACTCCTTATTGATAATCTCTGGTTTATGTATCTCGGTCATTAGTTCTGTCCTCCACGCGCATATTGTAGCACGGCGGGGAGGGGAGTGTGTAGGGATTCGGGAAACGGGGCGAGGGTCAGCGGAGGAGGATGTTGCAGAGGGGCTGCCAGTCGGAGATGAGGGCGGCTTCAAGTTCGCGGGTTTGGTCGTCGGTGTCGGTGGAGTATATGATTTCGTCGTATTCCACTAGTCTGATGCAACACCTATATCTTCCACCCAAGCCGAACAATCATCGGGACTTCGATTAATTTTCAGTTGTATTCCAAGTTTGTCATATTCTAGCAGTTCGCAGAAATCTGACAGGACATCATGGGCAAGCATAGCGTACTCCATATGCTTGTCGATTTCGCTTCCAATGACGAAGCCTCTGACATAGTCAGTGTCGCTCAAGTACAATCGCACCCATCCAAGATACCTGAGAATTTGCCCGAGAGCTACGTCGCTTGCCCTATCTCGTTTCAACTCCACTACAACATGATTTTCGTCTTTATCCTGTGCCAAAATATCAATACGCCCAGCGGTTATAGTTTCGAACTGCTGACCGATCAGTGTAAGGCCAGACTCTATTCGCTCTAGATGATCTACCAGCCAAGTTTCGATAGCGGCCTCACCGTTAATACGACAACGGTAATCTTCTGCGCTATCATTCACTGGGGCTATACCCTTCTGTATGGCCACCCTGTAGGACTCAACTGCTTTTTCCGTATCGCCTATTTTGCGATAATAGTCTGCCGCTAAGAGTGGATTGGGAGTAGTTTCCAAACCGCCATAATGAGAGAACCAGTCTTTCTCCGATGTAAAAGTAATGTGAGTGTTGTTGCCCTGCTCATACCATGCCCAGACTCTTCTGGCATTATCATGTTCGGAAACCGAGATCTGGCCAGCATGATAGTTGAGGTAATTGGTCAATGTGAGAAATTGTATCGCATATGACGCAACTCTATCCAATTTTTCGTATATGCCCGAGTCAATAGATCTATCAAATTTCGTTAGCTGAGAGGTCGAGAGATTTCGATAGGAGTCCAAAAAGTTCTTATAATCAGGAATCTCCGAATAATCCCGAACTTTCATAACAAATAGAATGAATTCCGCTTTAGTAATTGGTTCAGGGTAACTATGTAGTAGAAAATCTAATAGAACATAGTGAGGTATGACGTAAGTGGTTCCGGTCAAGTTGTTTCTAAGCTGAGGATTTCCAATTTGGTATTTTCTGACTTGATGTTCCAGTAGACCAAGAGGATTCGGGCTCCGTAGGAGTTCCCATCCGACATCTGTGAATTCTATGCGGCTTCGATTTGTAACCCAAGCTGAACCCAATAAGTTAAAGACGGTTTTTAGCTCTCTCGCCCAAGCGGAAGTGGAGCCTGGCTTAACTTGATCAGAAAAGGATTGCTGCGCCTCATTATCCCAAACTGCACGTTTATTTACGAATGGCTCAAGAACTTGGTGATACTTGATGATCTGGTCAATGATTTCCTGTCGAATAGATAGGGCTTTTGTTACCGACCAGAAATGAGACGTAGAATTGAACCAGTTGGGATAATTACGTATATGTCTTGGAAGAGTCATGCTTTTAGGCGCCCTAAGAGATCTGCTTGCTGCTCTAGGTTTCTGTCACTATCTGCGAGCCGCCGGAGTTTGATGTCATACTGAGGATTCTCAGTTGCATTGGCTACGCGTCCATCAGCAAACTCCGTAAATATGGGTGAGATGTCTACGGAGATATATCGACGACCCAGAGCCTTTGCTGCAACTGCCGTGGTACCAACTCCACCAAAAGGATCAAGTACGATGTCTCCAAGAAAGTCATGAGCAGAAACTTGACCGAAGGTGTACATCTTGATGAATCGTGCCGGAAGAAGTTCAGGGAATGGTGCAAGGTGGATTCCATTCCTAGAGACATCTTCTGGGTACATCCACCACACTTGGCGAGTGAGGTCCATCCACTCATCTTTAGTGATGAGGTTCGACTGCTTAACATCTGGTGAGACCCTATCGGGTGCTCCCGCTTTAACGAAGACATTTAGGAATTCAATAGTATTGTTTTCGTAAATGTTAGGGGGATAAGGATATGATCCGAACATCTTCTCAGTCGTTTGCTTTTGCCAGATATAAAGGCTGTATCGGGTTAGATCGGTGTTCTCCAAAATAGTCGCTTCAATGTCATTACTCAAGTTCTTGAGCTCCCTCGTATGTCTCTGGGGAGTCTTGGATTTGGGTACGGGAACAATGGGGGTGTTAATGCACAGTTTCCCATTAGGGCGTAGAATACGCTCGCACTCTACCCATACTTTAAGCAGGTCGTCTAGATATTGATTATAGCTTGATTGTCCAATCTGGCCAGGTACCCCGTAATCTACTAAGTCCCAATAGGGCGGGCTGGTTACTACCAAACTGATGGAGTCGCTTGCTATTTCATTCAAGACCTCACGGGAATCTCCACATACTACGGTGTTTGGAAAAGGGGCGGAAGCCTTGACAGCAGAGGTCGTTATTAGGTCCATGCGTCCTTGTTCTTGCATCAGGTTTTCCAATATTCACTCCTGAATAACTAGCATACAGACAAAGAGTATATAAATTTAATGCGGACATAGCAAGATTACCAGAGACCTACTCAACGTAAAATTTCAAGATTGACATGGAGATCCTGCATGGTGTTTCTACTGCCACCTAAGATCGCCGACCTATATGGAGCCTTCGGGACTCCTCGCACGGTTCCAGTCGCCTTGTCCCAGACCACACGGATGGCCTCTGGACAAACTTACACACCCTACCGTATCCAGTCTAGGTTCGGGCTGATAAGGAGTTCGGTCATTTCGGCGTGGTGAGTGTTTTTCATTGCGATGGGGAGTGTGTCGAATCGGTGCTTGGTCGCAAGGTGTTGGACTTCGGGACAGTTGTCGTAGGT
>DAOULF010000150.1:0-2322 GCA_034420555.1 Dehalococcoidia bacterium | reverse complement strand
TGGGGCCGCATAATGATGGCGCTGGGCAAGAGCGGCGTGGAGTTGGAAGAGTCGAAGATTGACATCTTCATCAACGGAATCCACATCGTTCACCAGGGCAAGGCGATTTCGTATCACGCGGACTCGGTAATCAGCGGCATGGCGGCGGAAGAGGTGAGTTTCAGGGTCAGCCTGAATATCGGTGAGGCGTCGGCGACGGCATGGGGTTCGGACCTGACGGAAGAGTACGTAACGTTCAATTCGGCATATTCGACGTAGGACTTGATCGGGGTTCACCCTCACCCTAGCCCTCTCCCTTGAGGGAGAGGGGACTTTTTGTAGCATACGAATGACGATGCAAGCAGGTGATCGAGCGTATATTGTCTAAGGAGCCTTTCTCTAATGGGACGATTGTAGTCAAGATCGGCGGCAGCACTCTCGGGGAGCATGACACGACTCTGAAAGATGTTGTGTCGCTCAGGGAGGAAGGCTATAACCCCGTGGTTGTACACGGGGGAGGCAAGACGATAAGCGACTGGATGGCCGCTCAGAATATCCGTCCCGTGTTCAGGAACGGCCTCAGAGTCACAGACGGCGACAGCCTTCAGATCGTTGTCGCGGTGCTTGGCGGTCTCATCAACAAGCAGCTTGTGGCGGAGATCCGCGCGTTCGGCGCGAACGCGCTGGGCATGAGCGGCGCGGACGGAGAGATGCTTGTTTCCCGGGTGAAGGATCCCGGTCTTGGATTCGTCGGCGAGGTTGTGTCGGTAAACACTCTCCCCATAGAGTCCGCGCTGGACGCGGGTTTCATCCCGGTGATCGCTCCTGTCGGGATATGCTCTTCGGACGACCCTGAGTACCACAACTCCCTTCTGAACATAAACGCGGACACCGCGGCGGGTGAGATAGCCAGGGCGCTTGGGGCAGAGAAGATGGTGTTCATGACCGACGTGGAGGGCGTTCTGGACCGGAACCGGCGCCTGATTCCCAGGCTCACCGTCCAGCAGGCGAAGCAATTGAGCGATTCAGGCACGATTTCTGGTGGTATGATTCCCAAGATAGAGGCGTGCGTCAACGCGCTCGTCAACGACAGTTCATCCCATATAATAGACGGAAGAAGTCCCGGCGCGCTGCGTCGCTCGCTGTCCGGTGAAAGCCTGGGCACGCGGGTAGGTTAGGAGAAACGATGGCTGAAGAATTCTCGCGCAACGGTGGCGATAACGATAGCCTGACAACCGAAGCCATGCCCAGACCCTCCGGGTCCTCGTTCAGATGGGGCGCGGTGATCATAGGGCTGATAGTCCTGTTCGGCATATTTTCGTTCACGCGGGGCATATATACGGACCTCCTGTGGTATGAAGCTCTGGATCTGCGGAGCATCTTCATAAAGGTGGCGGTGACGCGGATCGCGCTGTTCGGCATTGGCGCGGTCATAGCGGCTATTGTGCTATCGGTGAGTTTCAGGATTGCCTACGTCCATACCAGAGGGTCGGTAACGCTGCCCCTGCCGGAGGACGTTACCGGCTTCCTGTCGCGGATAGTCGTGTGGGGCTCGATAATCGCGGCGCTGCTGCTGAGCCTGATATTCGGGTCGGTGCTGTCGTCGCAGTGGGAGCTGTTTCTCAGGTTCACGAACGCTGCGTCGTTCGGGCAGACGGACCCGGTGTACGGGCAGGACCTGAGCTTCTACATATTCAATCTGCCTGTCTATTCCTTCCTCCAGGGCTGGATACTGGGACTGGGAATCGTGACGCTGATTGGAACGGTTGCCATCCACTTCATCAACTACACGTTGAGGGGAGCGAGCTATGAGTTCACGGGGCGGGTGATAATCCACCTGTCCATAATCGGCGCGATCATGATGCTGACGATAGCCGCCGGACACTGGTTCGACAGGATGGCGCTGGTGCTGTCGGAGGACGGAGCGGTGTTCGGGGCTGCATACGCGGACCTGAACGCTCGCAGGCCCGCGCTGCTGATAATGACCATCGTGGCCGTGGCCGCCGCGATCCTGATCCTGGCCAATGTCTATTTCAGGCAGCTTCGCATCGTCGTCGGGTCCGTGGTGCTGTGGATAGTGCTGGGGCTTGTGCTAACGACGGCTTGGCCCGCTCTGATACAGCAGTTCTCGGTGACACCCAACGAGTTCGTGCGGGAGCAGCCGTACATCGCCCGGAACATCGAGTTCACGAGGCAGGCATTCGCTCTGAACCGAATCGAGGAAGATTTCTATCCGGCGGAGCCCCATGTGGGCGCGGAGCTGATACAGGACAATATCAAGACGGTGAACAACATCCGGCTATGGGACTATCGTCCGCTATCGGCGGTGTACCGGCAGATTCA
>DAOULF010000149.1:0-3802 GCA_034420555.1 Dehalococcoidia bacterium | reverse complement strand
GAACCTGTATCAGCTTGGTCGGTAGGGGAGTCACCCCCATCCTAACCTTCCCCCATCAAGGGGGAAGGGAATTTTCTCGCCACTGGCAGCGCCGACTAAATTGGTACAGTATCAAACTAACAGACGATTGAGAACATGCATCCCGCATACTGTAAGATGGTGGCAGTCGGTATTAGAACCTGGACTTGGAAGCAGATGACACCTTCGAAAGAGATCCTGATAATCGCCGGGCCGAACGGCGCGGGCAAGACGACGTTCGCCACGGAGTTTCTGCTGAATGAGGCTGACTGTCCGACCTTCGTGAACGCGGATATGATAGCGGCGGGGCTGAATCCGTTTCAGCCTGAACGCTCCGCTGTGCAGGCGGGCAGGCTGATGCTGAGGATGATTGACGACTACGTGAGCAGAGGAGAGAGTTTCGCCTTCGAGACCACGCTGAGCGGACGAGGATACGCGCGCCAAATTCCGAGTTGGCAAGCGGAGGGATACTGGGTGCAGTTGTATTTCCTACGCCTGCCGACGCCGGAGATGGCTGTGGCACGCGTGCGGAATCGGGTCATGGAAGGGGGACATCATATACCGGAAGATGTGGTACGGCGGAGGTTCTATGTGGGTTGGCGCAATTTCAATGAGATATACAGGGGCATGGTGGATGAATGGGCGCTGTACGACGCATCGGGGAGTTCTCCAGTAGTAATCGAGGAGGGAGGCAAGCGATGAATGAGCAACATACGGAAGGCAAGAAGGCGACGAAGCGGCCTCGCTCTGAGCGCTTCATAGGGGCGGAGGCGGCGCTGCGGCGGGCAGCAGTCAAGGCTCGGCGACGGGCGATAGAGACGACTGGCTCGGTTCCCACGTGGAAGGATGGGAAGATAGTGTACGAGACAGAGGTGTAGAGTGGTTGGAGAGGGTTTGCGTTCCGCGCTATAATGCGGCGGTATGTTTGATGTTCTGCTCTGGCTGATAACTGTCGAGATAATCGGGCTGGCGGCTTTCGCGCCGGCCTATTTTTTGTTGCCCAAACTGGCCGACCGGGGATGGGGGCTGAGCAAACCGCTCGGAATCCTGATCGTCGGCTACGCGGCATGGATTCTCAGCGTCCTGCGGGTAGTCCCGAGCGTCCGCGTTACGCTGTTTGCCATGGTGATAGTTCTGGCTGTGGCGGCGGTCGCGCTGTTCTACATTCGCAGGAATGAGATCATCGCGTTCGTAAGGCGGGAGTGGCGGCTGTTGCTAGCCGCCGAATTGGTATTCCTGTTCTTCTTCGCGCTGTGGACGCTTTTCAGAGCGTCTGACCCCGCCATAAACCACACCGAGCAGCCCATGGACTTCGCGTTCCTGAACGCGTCCATACGCTCCGTGCTCGGCCAGCCTGAAGACCCATGGCTGCGCGGGGAGTCCATCAGCTACTACTACTTCGGCTACTGGATGATGGGCGCTCTGAGCGAGTTGTCCGGGGTGGCGTCGAACGTCTCTTACAACCTTTCGCTCGCGCTCATTCCCGCGCTGGCCTCGACGGGCATCTTCTCAATCGTGTCCAGCCTGGTGAGGTCCGAGGGCGCGGGACTCAGGATCAGTGTCGTTTGCGGAGTGGCGGGCGGCGTGATCCTGGGAGTCGTCTCCAACCTGGAGGGCATACTGGAGTTCATGCGAGCGAACGCCATAGGCTCGCAGGGACTGTACGACTGGGTGGCCGTGGATAAGGTGGACGGCCCGGCTGAAACCCCGTCCGGCAACTGGTACCCGGACGAATTCTGGTGGTGGTTCAGGGCGACTCGGGTCATCAACACGTTCGTGGACGGACGCGGTATAGACTACACCATCCAGGAATTCCCGTTCTTCAGCTTCATACTGGGCGACCTGCATCCTCACCTGTCGGTGATACCGTTCGCGCTGCTGTTCACGGGGCTGGCGCTGAACTTCTTCAGGGCCGACCTGCCGAACATACTCAAGCCCAACTACCTGGCATTTGCGGGACTGTTCGTGATGGCGCTGTCGCTGGGCGGGCTGGCCTTCACGAATATGTGGGACCTGCCCACCTACGCCGCGCTTATAGTCGTCATAGCGCTCCTGAAAGCCTACCACGAGTTCACGCGCCAGCCGGAAGACGAGGGCGAGAACCTGACGCTCGGCGTCAGGATAATTGACGCGGCGGCGCTCGCGCTGATGGTAGTCGCTCTCGCCATCGTGCTGTACCTGCCCTACTATCTCGGATTCTCGGCCTCGGTCAGCGGAATAGGCGCGGTTGTCACTCCAACTCGCTATGTGCATACGTTCATAGTATGGGGCGTTCCGCTAATTCTGGTGGCTCCGTTCGTGGTCGCGAGTTTCTGGCAGACGGTCGTCGGCCCCGAATGGCGCGGCATGACGGCGCTCTCGCTGCTGGTCGCTCTGGGGCCGTTCGTCGCATGGATGATACTGAGATTGCAGTCGCCCGACCCCATCGGAAGCCCGGAAAGCAGGCTCGTTCACATACTGCCGTTCGTTGCGCTCATCGGCATGAGCGCATGGTCGGCCCTGCATGAAGTGAAATCTCGAGGTCCGTCGGGGAAGGCGTTCGCGCTGATCCTGGCGACGTTCGGCTTGCTGCTCATAATGGGGCCTGAGCTAATGTTCGTGGACGACTCCTTCGACACTCCCAGCCAGCGCATGAACACGGTTTTCAAGCTGTACTACCAGGCATGGATCCTGCTCGCCCTGGCGGGAGGATTCGCGCTCTACTTCTGGATGTCCTCGCGCCCCAGGCTGAAAGGGTGGGGAAGGACGCTATCCACGCTGTGGGCGATAGCGGCCGTCGCGCTCGTGTCGGCGAGCCTGTACTACACCGCAGCGGCGTTCGTGAGCAAGTCGCAGGACTCCACCCAGGCCACCACGCTGAACGGCCTGGAGTTCGTGAGAGAGTCCGACCCGGCGGAGTACGGCGCGATCCAGTACATCAAGCTCAATCTGCCGGAAGACGCCGCGATTCTGGAGGGTGTCGGCGAGTGGTTCAACGCCGGCCTGATCTCCCGCAGCACCGGACATCCGACGATCTACAACTGGCCCGGGCACGAATTGCAGTGGCGCGGACCTTCGAATGATTTCGTCGAGCGGGACCGCGACGTAGCAACGATATACCAGACGCTGGACTTCGAGGAGGCGCGCGCGCTGCTGGACAAATATGACATGGACTACGTGTACGTCGGGCCGAGGGAGCGGAACAAGTACGGCGGCCCGGGGCTCGATAAGTTCTCCGAACACATGGACACGCTCTTCCAGCAGTTCGACGTAGCCTTGTATGGCCTGCGCCGCTAGTATGCCGGCGCGGCCAGATAACGAACCTGTATCAGCTTGGTCGGTAGGGGAGTCACCCCCATCCTAACCTTCCCCCATCAAGGGGGAAGGAAATTTTCTCGCCACTGGCAGCGCCGACTAAATTGGTACAGTATCCCAGATAACATGGGTCGTGTCCGCGATGGGTGGGCAGTGGTATAATCAGGGCACACATAACCAGATGGAGACTCAGGTGAAACGGCGTCGCGGAGAACCAGACCATGACCACCCGGAGCGTACTTACAAAGCCACCCGTCCCGGACTACTCGGACATCGAGCCCCTGCCGGACCCGCCCAAAAGACATGACATGGAGCAGTTCGACGGAATCCACGACTTCGCCTGGGCGCTCGGCTCCCGGCGCAAGCGTCGGGACGGATACCTGATTTCGGGCGACGGATACCTGCGAAGCGACGCCGAGGACAGGGGCGACTTCGTCCCGGACATCGCATACGCCGAGAACGTAGGAGACGTCCAGAGGATCATCCGGCG
>DAOULF010000148.1:0-33337 GCA_034420555.1 Dehalococcoidia bacterium | reverse complement strand
TTCGAGAAGGAGTTCCAGTCCCACGTCATAGACTATTTCGTGCAGGAGTACGACCGCGGTCGTACTCCTGCACGAAATAGTCTATGACGTGGGACTGGAACTCCTTCTCGAAGTTCACGAAGTAGTGCGGAACTCCGATTGCGTGGCAAACACGCCGCGCGTCGTCCACGTCCTCTACCGAGCAGCACCGCTTATTGGCCGCCGGGACATCATCCCGCTCCAGCCCCCACAGCCGCATCGTGACCCCGACCACGTCGTAGCCCTGACGATGCAGCAGAAGCACGGCGACAGACGAATCCACTCCGCCGCTCATTGCGACTATTACCTTTCCCTTGCTCATGCGTTCAAGCCTAGCATAGGGAAATAGGCGCCATCAAACCCAGAACTCCGTTTGACCGCCTGAAACCGGCGAACCTATAATACGCGCATGATTGAACAGGCGCTCATAGAATCCAGGAACTGGGCTGAGGCGGCGTTCGACGCCGCTGACGATATGCAGGCTTCGAATATCGTCCTTCTCGATGTTCAGGAGGCGTGCGATTTCGCGGACTACTTCGTGATTCTCACCGCCGATTCCAGCCGCCAGTTGCGCGCGCTGGTCGAGGACATAGAGGAACATATGTCGGCCATCGGCGCGAGTTTGCATCACGTGGAAGGTACGCACAACAGCGGCTGGATACTGATGGACTACGGAGGCGTCATCGTTCACATGATGGGGCCCGACGAGCGCGACTACTACGGTCTGGAAAACGTCTGGCCCGAGGCGCGACGGATACGGATTATTCCGTAATCCAGGAATCGGTCGCCCTGTCGTAGCTGAGCAGCTCGCCTTCCGTGAAGAACAGGCCGAGTTCCCTGGCAGCCGATTCCGGCGAATCGGAGCCGTGAACCAGGTTCCTGCCTATGTCCACCCCGAAGTCGCCCCTGATCGAGCCGGGCGGCGAGTCCGCGGGATTGGTCGCCCCCATCGTCTTTCTCACGATGGACACGGCGTTGTTGCCCTCGAACGCCATCGCCACGATTGGCCCGGACGTGATGAAGCCCACCAGTCCGTCGAAGAACGGCTTGCCGACGTGTTCGCCGTAGTGCCTGTTGGCGAGTTCGTCGCTGACCTGCATCAGCTTCATGCCGACTATCTTCAGCCCCGTTCTTTCGAGCCGCCCGATGATCTCCCCGCACAACCCTCTCTGCACGGCGTCCGGTTTCAGCAGAACCAGTGTCTTTTCCACTTATGTACCTCGTGTCCTTCTTTCTAAGTGTTTCAGTTGGGCCGCTGTCCGCGCGCCCATCGTCTGTTTGCCGAGCTGACCTGCGAACTGCGCAGATAGACGGGACTGACGGTGGCGGCGTCGGCAGTGCGGCCGGATTGCAGCTTGGCATATCCGAGGTGGGCAAGGGAGGAGGAGCGCCGGGACGGCGGCCTCGCTTGAGAGAGGATTGTGCCGCTCCCTATCCGCTCTCTTATCTCCGACTCCAGATCGGGCGTCGCCTCGCCGCAGTAGAGCGTGTCTGGCGACAACTCTTCCAGAAACGAATCCAGGTCCTGAAGACCGATCTGCGCTTCGTCGTCCCCCGGGTTCAGGGAACCGACATACAGCCTGGTCCTGCCCGCGCTCATTATCGCGCAGACGGACCGCGACAGCCCTCGGAAGGGGTGGAGTTCCAGCTCCAGCGTACCGACGGTGACAAGCGGGATAGAAGACGTGAAGGCGATTGCCTTGGCGGTACTCATGCCGACTCTCAGCGCGCTGAATCCGCCGGGGCCGGAGGCCGCGAAAACGGCAGTCAGGTCCCCAATCTTCGCGCCCGCATGATCCAGGGCTCGATTGATATTAGGGGCAAGCTCGACGGAGTGATTACGCTCCGAGCGCCACGCGATCTCGACCAGTGAACGGCCCTCACGCGAGAGTCCGACGCTGGCATATCGTGTCGACGTGTCTATCTGGAGTTCCAACGGGCCTACCTCAGTCCCCTGAAATATGTTCTTTTAGTTCACTAAGCGCGGAAAGAAGTCGCTCCCTGCCGCCGTCTTCGGCCTCCAGGGTGAATACCCTCGCGCTGTCCGAGACCGTCTCTATGGAAATATCCACGTGGTCCAGGGGGAAGTAGCCCTGGGCCTTGTCGGCCCACTCGATGACGCACAGCCCGTCTCCGAAGAGATAGTCTTCCAGTCCCAGGCCGTCTATCTCCTCGAAGCTGTCCAGGCGATACAGGTCCATGTGGTACACGGGCAGGCGGGCCTGGTACTCGTTCACCAGCACGAACGTCGGGCTGCGGGCGTACTCGTCGGACCCAAGTCCCCAGAGAATGCCCTGGGTGAGAGTCGTCTTGCCCGCGCCCAGGCCCCCGGTCAGCAGGAGAATGTCTCCCGGTGAGATATTGGAGCCGATTACTCGGCCCAGATTTCGTGTCTCTTCGACGGAGTCGCTGTGAATACTGACTTTCATAAGCGCGTCAACTACAAATCAATTGTGTCAAGATTCAGACAATCGAGCGTCGGCGGAACTTTCGCCGACGCTTGTGTATTATATTGACCTGAACCAACCTACAACAAGGCGAGGTTATCCTTGAAGGCCCTGATAGTATCCGATGTACACAGCAATCTCGAAGCGTTTACGACCGTAATAGCCGACGCCGGACGCCAGGCTGGATTCGACGAGATATGGTCCTTGGGCGATCTGGTCGGCTACGGCCCAGACCCCAACGCCGTCATTGACTTGTTGAGGGAGTACCCGCACAAGGCGATTGCGGGCAACCACGACCTGGCCTCCGTGGGCAAGCTGAGCCTGGAAGCCTTCAATCCATACGCCGCCGCCGCGAACACTTGGACGGCAACCGTGCTTGATCAGGATAGGCGTCAATATCTCATCGAACAGCCTCTCATCCTGGAGATCGAAGAGTTCACCCTGGCGCACGGCAGCCCGCGGGACCCGATATGGGAGTACGTCATCTCTGCCCGCGCCGCCATCGCCAGCTTCAACCACTTCGACACCTACTGGTGCTTGGTGGGGCACTCGCACGTGCCGTTCATCTGTCGCGCCGACGCCCAGAGAGGAGCCATCTTCATGAACCCGCCGATGGGCGGTGGATACGACCTTGGTGAAGAGAGACTCATCATCAATCCCGGCAGTGTGGGACAGCCCCGCGACGGCGATCCCACCGCGTCATACATGATCTACGACTCCGGGGAAGAGTCCATCTCCCACTACCGCGTAGCCTACGACATCGAAGCGACCCAGCGGAAGATGCGGACTCACGGCCTGCCCGACTTCCTGATCGAGCGACTGGCCCAGGGACGCTAGCGCGGGACTATCTCCTCATCTGCCACCACTCGCTCCACCTGCCCAGCGACAGTTCGGAAATCACGATGTCGCAAGGTCTTCCCGCCACGTCCTTGGCGTGGTTCGGCAATGTCGCTATCTTTACGAAACCAAGCGCCTGCATCGTGTCTATCGCGCGGCTTCTGGGGGCGTCCACAATCTCCGCCACCAGCTTTTCCAGGCCCGTCTCGTGCGCGATCTCGGCAAGTTCGCGTATCACGGCTGAACCGATACCGTACTGGCGGTATCTCGGATCAACGACGATTCTCACCTCGCCGACGTGCTTTCGGGCGCCCGCCCTGCTTCTCATAAGAGTGCCGTCGGCCACGACCTGCCCGGCTTCGTTGATGGCAAGGAGCGGAAGCGCCCTATCGTAGTCCATCTCGCTTATCCACCTCGAAATGACGCGCGGCGACGTTACATCTTCCTTCAGGTAGAACCTGTCCTCTTCCGACACTCTCAGGAAGAAGTCCAGAAGCTCCGCTTCGTGCTCCGCCCTGAGCGGCATGACTGTTATGGGTTCCCCATCAATGTCCAAGGTCTTGGGATATGCGGTCATCTCATATACTGGCATCGTGTCTTTCTCCAGTCATCGAAAGTAGAGAGATAGGCGTCAATGTATAGTCACAGTTTACAGATTGAGGACGACTCGTGTCAGTGTAAGATTGGGGTCTTCCACTCCGGCGAGTGACGACGGCTGCCCATTATGCCGAATTGCGCCTGAACATAGGCTACGCCTTATAGCACGCCACTATCTGTCCGCTGGCCTTCTCTTCGAGCGGAGGATGATCGTTGTCGCGGCAGAAGTCATCGGACAGCGGGCAGCGGTCGTAGAACCGGCAGCGGGCGGGCGGGTCAACCGGAATCGAAACTCCGCCCTCGATCTGAACTGGGGGACGCGCGTATGCGGGATCGGGCACCGGCACCGCGGACAGCAGCGCCCGCGTGTACGGATGTTGAGGGTTCTGTAGCACTTCCTCAGTCTCGCCCATCTCCACAATCTTGCCCAAATACATCACGGCTATCCGGTCGCACATATATCTGGCGACAGCTAGGTCGTGCGTAATGTACAGGTAGCTGATGTCCAGCCGCGAAGCCAGGTCCTCCATCAGGCGCATCACGCCCGTTCTGATAGACACGTCCAGCATGGAAGTCGGCTCGTCCGCCACGACGAACGCGGGCTCCACCACAAGGGCCCTCGCAATCGCCACCCGCTGGCGCTGGCCGCCCGACAACTCGTGCGGGTGTCTGAACATGAAGGAGCGCGGCGGAGTCAGTCCCACCATTTCCAGCATTCGGGCAACCCTGTCAATGCGTTCGAGCGGGCTGCCTATCTTCTGCGTCCTGAGCGGCTCGGCCACGGTGTCGAAGATAGTGCGGCGCGGGTTCATGGACTCGTATGGGTCCTGGAAAATCATCTGCGCCTGTCTGCGGAACGCCTTGAGCGACTTCCCCTTCAGCGTGGCAATATCGGTCGCCTCACCTTCCCCGTAGTCGAAGATGATGTGCCCGTCTGTCGGATCAGCAAGCCTTACCAGCAGCTTTCCCGTCGTCGTCTTGCCGCACCCCGACTCGCCCACCAGTCCGAAGCTCTCGCCTCTGCCCAACTCGAACCCAACCCCATCAACGGCGTGTATGAAACTCCGGTCGTGCTCGAACCAGCCTCCCGAGGACACCGGAAAGAGCTTGCTGAGGTCCTGAACCCTCAACAGGGGCCGGTCTTGTATTTGAGCGGTATTCGTCATGCGTCAATCATTCCGGCGGATTCCAACACGCCGCCCATCGCTCCCCCTGTCGCACAATCGGCGGCTCCTGCGTGAAGCACTCATCCGTTGCGTACAGGCAGCGCGGGTGGAATCGGCAGCCCGGCGGCGGGTCGAGCAGGTTCGGAGGCTCTCCCCCGAGCGTCGTCAGTTCGCGCTTCTCCCCACTGACGCTCGGAAACGCCGACATCAGCGCGCGCGTGTACGGGTGAATCGGATTCTCGAAGATTCCTCGCGCGTCGCCGAACTCCACTATCTTGCCCGCGTACATCACGCCCACCACGTCGCTCACCTCCGCGATGACCGCCATGTCGTGCGATATATAGATCATGCCCATGTCCAGTTCACGCTGGACCTTCTTCATCTCGCGCAGAATATGGTCCTGAACGATGACGTCCAGCGCGGTCGTCGGCTCGTCCGCGATTATCAGATCAGGCTCGCACGCCAGCGCCATGGCTATGATGGCCCTCTGCTTCATCCCGCCGCTGTACTCGTGAGGGTAGCGCGGGATGAAGGCATGGTCCAGGCTCACCAGGTCGTACAACTCCCGCACCCGTTGCAGGGACTCATCGCGGGCCGATTCTACATGGTATTCCAGCGCCTCGATTATCTGGTCGCCGACCCTGTACACCGGGTCCAGCGAATTCATGGCCGCCTGGAAGACCATCGAGACTCGTGCCCAGCGGTAGTCCAGCATCTCTTCCTCGGACATCGGAGCTATATCAACTCCGTCCAGGATAATCTCGCCCCCCAGGATGCGCGCGTTCTCAGGCAGCAACTTGAGCAGTGTAATCGCTATCGAAGACTTGCCGCACCCCGACTCCCCCACTAGGCCGAGTGCTTGTCCTCGCTCCACCGAGAACGATACCCCGTCCACCGCGCTCACTTCGCCCGCTCGCGTCGTGTAGCGCATCGTGAGGTCCCGGACTTCCAGAAGCGGGCTCCGTCCGCCGTCCCGAGCGATTCCGCTTTCAGTAGTGGCGTTCATGCCCGTCTCAGCCTCGGATTGATTACTTCGTCCAGCGACCGGCCCACCAGGTAGAACGACGAGCAAAGCAGCGTTATCGAGAGGCTCGCCGGGAAGATGAGCCACCAGTATTCGGTCACCTGGAGAAGGTATCCCGCCGATTCGGTCGTGTGTATCATCAACCCCCAGCTCATCCGAATGTCCAACAGTCCCAGGAAGCTAAGAATAGCCTCCGAGAATATGGCCGCCGTAACCGTAAACATCATGTACAGGAAAGAGAGCGGCAGCAGGTTGGGAACGACGTGAACGAATATGATGTGAAATGGTCCGCCGCCCGCGATCTTGGCCGCCTCGATATACGGCTTCACCACCACCGACAGCGCCTGCGACTTCAGCACGACACCCGTTCCACCGAAACCCGACAGCACCCCGATAATCAGCGCGAGTTCGAAATGTTCCACGCCTATCAGCGCGCTCAGTACGATGAGGACACTTATTCCCGGCATCATTATCATTATGTCCGCCAGCCGCATCAGCAGCATATCCACTACGCCGCCGAAATAGGCCGCCACCGCGCCGACCGTAGTGCCGATCGTGACCGTGACCACCGCCGCCAACAGCCCAAGCAGGAACTCCGATCTCGCGCTGTACATGAGTTGACTGAGAATATCCCTTCCGAGCGGGTCCGTCCCCAGCGGGTGACTCAGGCTCGGAGGCGCGGGCTGCCGTGTCTCGTCGAAAGAGTATCCGATAACCGGGTCGTAGATTCGCTCCTCCCACACGAAATTCATCAGAATAGGATGCGCCATTGCCAGGAGCGCGTAGAAGATGATCACCACCAGCCCGATAACCCCAATCCGCGCCCCAAGAAAAAGCGACCAGTTCCGCTTAAAATCCCGCGTCGCAAGCGCAAGCCGCGCCTTCCAGACGGAATCGGGCGCCTGGAGTTCAGAATATGGGGTAGGGGATTCTGAGTTCAGCAAGAGTTAGAGCTTTTCTTGTGGTCAAAGGGCTGTTTACAAGCGCGTATCACAGGTATAAGCGGGGTTCGGGTTTCCCCAATATACAGAGTTTCACCCCAGAATGAATTGTCAATGGTGTTCTTGGAGTGTCGCTTCAGAACGCTCTCCCATTCTTCCTCCAAATGGAATAGCTGTCCCTGGTCACACATTTCATCGGCGTTCAAGAATCCGAGATAGACCAAGACAACTGGTATCTTGAGAGAGGCGAGTTTCCACGACCACGCGAAACGATTGGAAAGTTGGTAATGACTATCTCGGGATATATTCCAAGCCTTCTTTCCGGTTTCTGACTGGAGTTTGCGATTCGCTTCGTCTATCGCTTTTCTAATTCGTTCGTGATTCTCCTTGCTGTTCTGGGACGCTTTCTTGGAAAGTGATTTGCCTTTTGCGTCCAGTTCTTGGTCGTGCGCTTTCGCCTCTACTAGGATAAGTCCCCGTTTGTCCTCGATTCTGCACGTGCTGGCTATGTCCCAATTCGGAGTATTCCCACCATGGCATAGCCACCACTCCCGAAGCTGATCCCTGATTTCGGGGTACACGAGGCAGTTTGCTTTGTCTAGCCGCGCTTCTGCCGCTGGTGTCTTGTCCCACTTGCCATCTTCATTGCAGATAGGCTTGCCATAGGGCATCCAATTATCCCCGGAGGATACGGTTACGCGGTCAGGGAGTCCAACTAACCTGGCAAGCCGCGCGGCGACTTTTTCACGCTCCCCATCCATGAACAGAACACAGCGCGGTCGGCTTCCTCTCCAGTCCTTGCCAAGTTGCTTGTTCCAACTCACGCTTTTCTCCCAACCAAATCCTGAAAATCCCAACATCCTGTAAATCCTGATTCAGACATCAATACCGTATCCGCGGGTCCAGATACACGTACAAAACATCCGCCACAAGATGCGCCACCAGCACGAATATCCCCACGAACACGAACGCCCCCACCGCTAGTGGCAGGTCCTCCGACACCGCCGCCGCCACAAGTGTCTGTCCCATGCCGGGCCAGGAGAAGATGGACTCGATTATCACGCCGCCGTCAATCGCGAAGGCCAGACTGAACACGAAACTCGTGACCACCGGAAGCAGGGCGTTGCGTGCCACGTGCGCGTCTCGCACACGCTTCTCAGGCAGCCCCTTCGCCCGTGCCGCCATCACGAAGTCCTCCCGCATCGTCTCCAGCATACTGTTACGGGTCAGCAGCATCGTTCCGGCGAAACTTATCAGCGCGAGCGTGAGCACTGGCAGGATCATGTGCGATACGATGTCCCATGCCAGGTAGCCTATGCCGCTCGCGAGCCATGCCCCGCCCACGATCAGCAGCGACAACACGATACTGCCCGCCTGTATGTACCGCGCCCCGGCCACCCGCCTTCGCGTAGTGAAGAAGAACGCCAGGAACAACACTACCGACACCGCTATCCCCGTCAGTATCATCCGATTGAACACCGCGTTGGCGTCCGTCGGCGCGTCCCGCCACACCACCGGGTCCAAGAACTTGCCTATCGGGAACCAGCCCGCCTTGAACGCGAACAGCCATATCATCATCAGCCCGAACCAGGGCGTGAACACCGTGTACAGCGTCACGCCCCCTATCGTCGAGGTATATTCCGCCCAGCTACCTCTACGCCACGCGATTATCTTGCCCAGCGCGAAGCCCAGGTAGAACGACACCACCGTCGCCGTCAGGAACAGCATCAGCGTCCGGGGCAGACGCTCCGCTATCACGTCCGACACGCTTCTGGGGTAGTGGATGAACGATACTCCCAGGTTGCCCGTAAGTGTGTTCCTCACGTGGACGAGATACTGCTTCCACAGTGGCTCGTTCACTCCGAACATATCGCGCAGCCGCTCCCGCGTCTCCGGCGGAAGGTCCGGGTTCAGTGAGTAGATATTGCTCACGTCTCCCGGCTGAGCGTTCACCACGAAGAACACGATGGACAGGAACACGAACAGCGTCAGAAGAATCTGCGCGCTTCTCTTGAGAATGTACCTGGCCATCTCAAACCTGTCTCAACTTATCAGTCGGCGTTGCCTGCGGCACGAAGATCCTCTCTCCCTAAATGGAGATCACAAGGGTAGGCAAAAGTCCCTTCCCCCTTGACGGGGGAAGGTTAGGATGGGGGTGAACCTCTTGACCTACTTGATCTCCGCGATAGTCTGCATTCCGTTCGCGCCTTCAACGCCTCCGAGCACGGTTATGTATGGGTAGTCAATCCTGGACGCCCTGTACGCGTCCAGCTTGGGAATCGTGAACAGCGGAACGTATGGAAGGTCTTCGGCCAGATATTCCTGGATCTTGAACACCTTCTCCCTCGCCGACTCCACGCTCGTCTCCGACAGCAGGCTGAAGGAAAGGTCGTCGAATTCGGGATTCGCGTAGCCGCCCCAGTTGTAGCCGCCTTCTTCGTTCTCCGGCGCGTGGCGCGAGTTGAAGAACGCCTCCACGTAGTCCGGGAACAGCGACAGGCTCCAGCCCAGCATCCACATATCCAAGTCTTCCTGCACCGTGTCGCTGAACAGGTTATCCACTATGACGTTGAATCCGACCAGGTTGGCGCGCGCTGGTATGCCCACGTCGTTCAGCCAGCGTTCTATCCATATGGCGAACGTCGCCCGCATCGGGTCGTAGCCCGAGCTCGGCGCTATCAGTTGAAGCGTCGGAACCTCTGTGCCGTCCGGCATCTTCAGGCCCTTGCCCTGCTTGGCTACGAAGTTGCCGTCCTCGCTCATCTCAGGCTCTTCCTCGAAGGTGAAGCCCGCGCTCTTGAGCAGTTCGACCGCCTGCGCCAGACGCTCGGTCCTGTTCAGACCCTTGCCGAACTGTGGAACGTCCGCGTTGTGCCAAAAGCCGTTGCCCTCCGGCACGACCGAGTACATCGGTATCGTTGAGTCCTGGAGAACCGTCTGAGACACGAACTCCTTGTCTATCAGCGTAGCCACCGCCTGCCGGAACTCCTTGTGGCTCATCGGCGCTTTGCGCGTGTTGAACCCCATGTAGAACATTCCGTTGTCCGTGTTGGATATGATAGTCAGGTCTTCCGCCGCCCTGATGCGGTCCTGGAATCCCTTCTCCAGTCCGAGAGGATTGAACAGGTAGTCAACGTCCCCGTTGGTGAGTGCGAGTATCGCTGCGTCCTGGTTGCCGTATATGCTGAACAGCGCGGTGTCCACGTGCGGCCCGACCTCGTATTCGAGCGTCTTTACGCCCTCGGGTTCGCCGTAGAAAGTGGACATATATCCCAGCTTATCGTTCTTCTCGGAATACGCGCCGTTCTCATATTGGGTTATGACCGCGCCGTCGAAAGCGTAGTTCGGGTCGGCTTCCTTCTCGAAGAAAGCTCCCGGCTCCCACTTGCTGAAGGTGAAGCCGCCCATCGTCGGTTCCCCATCCGGGACATGGGCGAACAGCGCCTCTATCTGCTGCTCTATCTCGCCCGCGCCCTTGGCCTCCTCCACGACCTCAGACCAGTAATGTTCCGGCATGATTCCCATGAAGCCCAGTCCGAACTGCCACACGCTCAGGCCGGGCGTCTGTGGCTCGCCCTCGTCGTCCGTCGCCTTGAAGAACACCTTCAGCCGGTAGTCGTCCAGCGCCTCGACATGGGATACGAACGCGCTGTCAACAGCGCTCGCCCAGCCCGAGCCAAGCTGAAGGTCCAGGACAGTGTTCACGGTGAAAACAACGTCGTCCGCCGTCACCGGCTCGCCGTCGCTCCACTCTATGCCCTCCTTCATCTGGACTTCCGTCGTCCAGAGCTCATCGCCGCCAATCGTCTCTTTGACCAGCTCGGTCGGGAAGTCCGCCGCCACGCTCGGAATCCAGTCGAAACGTTGGTCTGAGTACGTGTACAGTGCGCCCGTATTGCTCCCGATTACATATCCTGTCCAGACAGAACCCCCGGGGCCACCCACGTAGTTCCAGTAGTTCCGCGTGATAGGCTCTTCGAATAGGCCCATCTGGTAAATCGGCGGTCCGGCCTCCATCCCCGTCGGGGCGGGTTCAGGCTCTTTCACCACCTCTACGATCTTCTCCACTTCAACAATCTTCTCGACCTCGACCGGCACCTCCACCTTCACTTCCTTGACCACCTCCACCTCTTTTTCCACTTCGACAATCTTCTCGACCTCAACCGGCACCTCCACAGTCTTCACTACCTCGGTGGGTTCGTCCGAGCAGGCAAGAACTATCGCGGTCAGCATGGCTATGAGCGCGGGAATCACCCATATTCGTTTTCGGAGCAGTTTCATCGTGAAGCCATCCTCTCTGGTGTATTTGTATCTTGTATGTTGATACTCAAACGCGCCGCCTCTGGATTCGACTTTCCCACGTCTTTCCTGCTACTTATCGTCATTCCCGCGAAGGCGGTAACCCCGAAGGGCTCGCCGCTCGGCAATCCAGGGGTGGGGGTGCCGGTGCAAGTATCTAGGAATTTGCGAATATCCACGCCCTCGTGTCTGCGTTGTAGTTCAGTCGCTCCCCGTAGGCGCGAGTGCCTGGAATCGCGTCTCCCCCGGCCCCGATCCCTTCTTGCGAGGCGGAAGCTCTCGAATCTTCCCCGCGATGTCCGACACCCGCTCCGGCTCCGACAGCGAGACCACAACCGCGTCAATCCCCGCGTCTCTGAGAGCCGTCAGGTCTGCCGTCGAGACGTTGCGCGGGCACTCTACCAGTGTCGCTCCTCCCACCGACGCTCCCATGCGCCGTATCGCAACCAGGTCGCGAAAGCCGATTTCGGAAAGGTCGGCGGGCGGCCTGCTCAGCGAGCCGTTCACCCCAAGTCCCCTCAGCGCGGCTGCCGTCTCCCGGTCCGCCGGTTCCATCAGGGTGACCAGCGTGTCCACGTCCGGCTGGCTGACTATCGCTGCCGGCGCCGTCTCCGGATCTATCACGAAGAAATCGCATCCCGCAGACACCAGGCTCTCCACGTCCTCATTGCTCAGCGCGCCCGGCCCTACGCCCCACACCACGCCATCCATTCCGTCCTGACCCTCGATAGAAACCGCGTCGTCCGAGTCCAGTATGACGGCGTCCACCATGTCCCCCTCGATTGCCTCCATTTTGGCCTCCACGTCTGCCGCCATCGCCGTTCCTATCAGCGCCAGCGTCGGAGACTCCTCCGATCTTCCCGCAAGCGCCCCGAACCCCAGCGGCTGCTGCGACTGCTCTCCCAACTTCCTGATGATCTCAATCAATTTGCTCATATTCGTCTGGATTCCTCCACCTTATGTCCTAAAAGTGTTTCCTCGGCGCGATTCTAATTGCTAATCCCCAAACGCTTCAAGAGCGGGCAGCGGTTAGAGAGAATTACATAACTCCCCTCTCCCTCAAGGGAGAGGGCTAGGGTGAGGGTGATTATCTCCGATTGCTTCCATTGATATAGGGAGCGGATGGGCAAACAACAACGGTTATGCAATCGTCTCAGTGGTCAGTCTTCGGCGCAGGCCCGCAACCGCCCTGTGAAAATAAAGGTGAAGGCAACCTTCCTTGACTGTGCTTTCGGCCCTATGCTAGCTTTTTCCTAAGTACAGGCTGTGATTGGGAGTAGTACAGGGAAGTTCCGCGATAGAGAGCCGGGAATGGTGGAATCCTGGCGCGTAGAGTCCCTCGAACTCGCCCATGAGCCTCCGTCCTGAGCCGCTGATCGGGTAGGGGCGGACGGAACGCGCCGTTATCGCGCAATGAGCGTCCGCGCAAAGCGGAAACCAGGGTGGTACCGCGGGTATGAAATTCGGCCCGTCCCTCGATTGGGACGGGCTTTTCGTTTCACTGGAGGAACCCCACCGACACGGAGGAACTTAGGAGCCATGACAACCGCAGAGCAGTCTCGAACCGCATACGGTCACACGGAGATGCAGGCCAAGTGGCAGAATCGTTGGGAAGAGGACGCCATCTACAAGGTGGACGACGACGACCCCAGGCCCAAGTGGTACGAGCTTCACATGTACCCGTACCCCTCCGGCGACCTCCACATCGGCCACTGGTACGCTATGTCCGGCGCAGACGCTCGCGCCCGCTTCATGCGCATGAAGGGCTACAACGTACTCCATCCTATGGGTTTCGACGCCTTCGGCCTGAATGCCGAAAACGCCGCCATCAACAATGGCGTGCATCCCTATACCTGGACCATGTCCAACATCGAAAATATGCGTCGCCAGCTCAGGTCCATGGGCCCTATGTACGACTGGGACCGCGAGATCGCTACCTGCACCCCCGACTACTATAAGTGGAACCAGTGGTTCTTCCTGCTGCTGTACAAGAACGGCTTGGCCTACCGCTCCGACGCCCCCGTCAACTGGTGCCCATCCTGTCAGACCGTCCTCGCCAACGAGCAGGTCATAGACGGCGAGTGCGAGCGTTGCGACAGCCTGGTCGAGCAGACAAACATGGAGCAGTGGTTCTTCCGAATCACAGAGTACGCCGAGGAACTGCTGGACAACTCCAGGATGGAGTGGCCCGAGCGGATAAACCTGATGCAGACCAACTGGATAGGCCGCTCCGAGGGCGTCGAGATAGAGTTCGACATCTCCGAATACGGCCTGGAACAGGATTCCGTCCGCACCTTCACCACGCGGATAGACACCGTGTACGGCGTCACCTTCGTAGTGTTCGCCCCCGAGCATCCGCTGGTTCCTCAACTGACCACCGACGAGCATCGCGCCGAAGTCGAGGAATACATCCGCCAGACCCGCCTCCAGACCGAGATAGAACGCCTTTCCACCGACAAGGAGAAGACAGGTGTCTTCACCGGCGCCTACGCCACCAACAAGCTGAACGGCGAGCGAGTCCCCATCCTGGTCGCCGACTACGTGCTGCTGAGCTACGGTACCGGCGTCGTCATGGGCGTCCCTGCGCACGACGAGCGCGACTTCGTCTTCGCCAAGAAATACGATCTGCCCATCAGGGTCGTCATAGCCCCTCCCGACTGGGACGGCTCCGACCTGGACGAGGCTTATATACCCGAAGGAACGCAGGTCAACTCCGCGCAGTTCGATGGTCTGCCAAGCTCCGAGGGTAAGGAGAAAATAGCCGACTACATCGAGCAGAAAGGTTGGGGACAGCGCGAAGTCAACTACCGTATGCGCGACTGGCTCATCAGCCGCCAGCGCTACTGGGGCACGCCGATTCCCGTCGTGTACTGCGAACGCTGCGGAGAGACCCCGGTCCCTGAGTCCGACCTGCCCGTCCTGCTGCCCGAGGACGCCGAGTTCCTGCCGACCGGTGACTCGCCTCTGGCCGTTAACGAGGATTTCGTCAATACCACCTGTCCCGACTGCGGCGCGCCCGCCAAGCGCGAGACCGACACGATGGACACCTTCGTTGATTCATCCTGGTACTTCCTGCGATACGCCAGCCCCAGATTCGAGGACGGCCCCTTCGACCCCGATGTGCTGAATCTCTGGAATCCCGTTGATCAGTACACCGGCGGCGTCGAGCACGCGGTCATGCACCTGCTCTACGCCCGCTTCTTCGTGAAGGCCCTGCGCGATCTGGGTATGCTGAACTTCGACGAACCCTTCGTCCGCCTGCTGAACCAGGGAACCATACTGCATGGCGGCCAGAAGATGAGCAAGTCGCGTGGCAACGTGATAGCCCCCGATGACTACGTTGGTGACCTGGGCTCCGACGTAGTTCGCACCTACCTGATGTTCATGGGCCCCTGGGAGCGCGGCGGCGACTGGAGCGACGGCGGCATAAACGGCGTCGCCCGCTGGACCAACCGCGTCTGGGACATCTGCGAACGAGACTCCCGCATCCTGGACGACCTGCCCACCGACGCCGACGCCGTGCGAAACCTGCGCCGCGACCTGCACAAGACCATCCGCAGGGTGGGGGAGGACATCGAGAGCTTCAAGTTCAACACCGCCATAGCCGCCATGATGGAATTCTCGAATTCCCTGAACCAGGCCTGGGAGCGCAAAGACGTTGACGCCGAAGTCTGGAACGAGTCCCTCAAGAGCCTGGCCCTGATGATGTCGCCCATAACCCCCTTCCTCTCCGAGGAGCTCTGGGAGAAGCTCGGTCACCCGTACAGCGTCCACCAGCAGGACTGGCCCGCCTGGGACCCCGACCTCGCCGCCGACGAGATGATAACCCTCGTCGTCCAGGTCAACGGCCGTCTGCGCGACCGCATCGAAGTCCCCGCCGACATATCCGAAGAGGACGCCCAGGAGAAAGCCCTGGCCTCCCAGCGAGTGAAGACCCACACCGAAGGCAAGACCATCCGCCGCGTAATCTACGTCCCCGGCCGCCTGGTAAACGTCGTCGCCACATAGAGACACTATCGAGAAGATTTCAGAAGTCCCCTCTCCCATGATAGGCTCACAAGGTTATGCAAATGAGCAAACCGGCTATGGATGCCAGCGGAAAGTTCGCTCTCCCATAGGGAGAGGGTTAGGGTGAGGGCAAATATATACCCCTCTCAGCCCTTGATAGGGGAAGGTTAGGACGGGGGTGAAATCTCTTCCGGTTGGATTCTGAGATAATCCCCTACGCTATCACCTTGAAGTTATACTGCGTAGTATTCAGCGCGTCCTCCGAGAACCGCCCCATCCGAAGCGTCGAAATATCCACCAGCCTCGACTCGCCCTCCACCATCAGCTCCGCCATGCACACGCCCACCGCCGGCGCCAGCTTGAACCCGTGTCCGCTGAACCCCGTGCAGATGTACAAGCCCTCGATCCCGTCCACCCTGTCCATCACCGGGTGCAGGTCCGGTGTCGTCGTGTAAAGCCCCGCATACCCGTGCGCCAACTGACCCTCTTCGATGCCGGGGATCCGCCTTGACAGTCGCTCCCATATATCCATCGTGAAGTCCGTGCTCGCCCGCTGATTATAAGTATCCGGGTCAACCTCCGACTCCCGGTTCCCGTTCCCAACCAGCGTCAGGTTGTCCGCCTCCGGCCTGAAATAGATCAGGTTCGTCATATCGCCGCCGCCTGGGTGAAACCCGATACCCGTCTCCGACCGCCGTATGAATATCACCTCGTGTCGCGTCGGCATAAGAGGCAGTTCGATGCCCAGGTGTCTCAGGAATCTCGACGACCACGGCCCCGTCGCTATCACCGCTGTGTCCGTCTCGTATGTCTCGTCCGCCGTCCTGACCGCCGTCACCCGCCCGTTGTCTGTCACCACCTCCACTGCTGGCGACTCCAGCACAATCGAGGCCCCCAGCTCCCTCGCCCGCGTCACATACGCCAGCGCAGTACCCGATGCGTCCCCGTGTCCCGACTGCGCCTCCCACGCGAAATGCTCGTCCTCGCCGTAGTGGAACGCCGGCGCCAGTTCCCGCGCCTCCATGTAGCTGACGATGCGCGTGTCAATCCCCACCCTCTGCTGCATCTCGATATTGTGAAAGAATCCGTCCGCCTCTGAGTCCGGCGCGAACACCATATACCCGGTATGAACGAATCCCGGCTCTCCATCGCCGCCCACGGTATCATGCCAGTTTCGGAAGACCCGCAGACTCTCCCACGCCAACCGTGCGTTCACCTCCGTAGAATAGTGCATCCGAATCGCGCCCGACGACCGCCCCGTAGAGCCGGATCCGAGCGTATCCCGCTCCAGCAGAACAGGCCCCCGCACCCCTCTCGAAGCGAGGTTGTACAGGATGCTCGCCCCCATAACTCCGCCGCCTATGACCACAGCTTCAGTCGTTACAGCCATCTCAGTGAGCCTTTCAAGGTGATTTGCCTGTATAATACGCGCGGTGCGCCGCCGATACAAACCAAAGAAAGTTGCAGATGTCCCTTTTGGTCTTTCCCGTCATTCCCGCGAAAGCGGGAATCCATTCCTTGGCGGCACCGGGGCCTCTGCGATTCCCCTAATCCAAGGAGACGCAACCAAATGGAATACAAGATAGCCGTCCTGCCCGGAGACGGAATTGGCCCCGAGGTAATCGCTGAGTCCCTCAAGGTCCTCAACGCCGTCGGCAGACGCTTCGGACACAGTTTCGATCTGGAGCGCGGCAGGATTGGCGGCAACGCCATTGACGACTTCGGTACCCCGTTGCCCGACGAGACCGTCGAACTCTGCAACAGATCCGACGCCATTCTGTTCGGAGCCGTTGGCGGCCCCAAATGGGACGACCCCGAAGCCACCGTGCGGCCCGAGGACGGCATCCTCGCCATCCGCAAGAGCCTCGGTCTGTTCGCCAACCTGCGCCCCGTCAAGGTCTATCCCGCCCTCATCAACTCCAGCCCCATCAAGCCTTCCCTTCTTGAAGGCGTGGACATGATAGTGCTGCGCGAACTCACCGGCGGCCTCTACTTCGCCCAGCCCAAGCGCAGGTGGGAGGAGGACGGCGGACGCATGGGCGTTGACACCCTCCACTATACCGAGCACGAGATAGAGCGTATCGTCCGCGTCGCCTTCGAGCTCGCCATGGGACGAAGCAAGCGTCTCACCAGCGTTGATAAGGCCAACGTCCTCGAGACCTCTAGGCTCTGGCGGCAGGTCACCGAGGAAGTCCACCAGGATTACCCCGAAGTCGAACTCGAGCACATCCTTGTTGACGCCGCCGCGATGGCCTTGGTTCGCAACCCCGCTGGATACGACGTCATCGTCGCCGAGAACATGTTCGGCGACATCCTCACCGACGAGGCTTCCGTCCTCTCAGGCTCTATGGGTATGCAGCCTTCGGCCTCCCTCGCAGGACTGCCCGGCGTGACCGACAACGCCGACGAAGCCGTCAGCCTCTACGAGCCGATACACGGCTCCGCCCCCGATATAGCAGGGCAGGGCATCGCCAACCCAATCGGCATGGTCCTCAGCATGGCTATGATGCTCCGCCACTCCTTCGGACTCGAAGAAGAAGCCCAAGCCGTCGAGCAAGCCGTCGAAGGCGTTCTCGCCGAGGGCTACCGCACCCCCGACATCGCTGCCGACGGCGGCGACCTCATAGGCACCGACCGCATGGGAACCATCCTCGCCGGCAGGGTTTAGCATCGCACCAGCACGAATATGGCATGTGAGGCTGCTTTTCGCTGTTCCCGCGAGAGTAGCCCCTTGCATAACCACCGTCATGCCCGCGAAAGCGGGCATCCAGGGGTGGGGCGGACGGCACAGCCTACTGGGAGGCTGCAAATTCAGCCTCCCACTGGAGCATTCGCATGGAAGCGGAAAGAGGATTCGCAAAGTTCTTCGGAATGGGCAATCCAGAGGTTGGGGGTCAGTCCGAGTATCCAGCCACTTTACGACTTACGCATACGGACCGTCATGTCGAATTCGACTGTAGTTTTGTAATGGTCTCGAATCGGCGTGTCAGGTATAGAGCCTTCGCGCGTTCTTCTTATCCTCAGCACTCGGTTCCCCGAACTCCACCGCCTCCCCCGTCCCCACACCGAACCACCCATCCCCCGGACCGTGATCGTCGTTGCCGCCCTCCGCGCGCTTCACCACCTTCACCCCCAGCCTCTCCAGCATCCCGTCTATCCGTCTCACCGAATCCGCGACCGCCTCTGACGTCCCGCTCGCGCTGACCAATCTGGTCCGCATCTGAAGCAACTCCCCCGTGAACGCCAGCGCCATCTCCACCCCCGACAGGTTCAGCCCCAGGTCATCCACGAAGTGCTTGATGAGCCTCAACCGCGCAATATCCTCATCCGTGTACGTGCGCAGCGTCCCCATCCGCAGCGGCGCTACGAAACCCGCCCGCTCATACTTGCGAAGCGTCTGCGGGTGCATATCCAGCGTTTCAGCCACCATGCTGATAAGGTATATTCCGCGCGTCTGCCTCATCACTTTTCTCCCTGTGATGCCATGACCGCCAATCAGCAAACCCCCTCTCCCTCAGGGTGAGGGCGAAATGCCTACCCTGTCAGAACATTAAAGTTGCCCCATCAACCTTCCCCAGTCTGTTATATAGCCTGGTAAGGGCAGTGTCAAGCGCATATCCGTAAATTGATTCACAAAGTGTACTCACTTGACACAAGATATATCATACCCTATACTCACGTCATATACTACAAATAATAAGGAGGTCGCGTTATGGTACAAGTTGATACTGTTCAGACTTTGGAACGGCAGGAGAACATCGCTGATGACATGCTCGATCCCCGGCTGGAGAAAGAGGTCGAAGCCCTCATCGAATCTACGGACGACTCCCCCGGAGCGCAGTACGAGCTGATAGAAGTCCGCGATCCCACGGGCCACTGGTACGTCACCATGCCCATCCCCGGCGTCCGCTACTACACATTCTAGCCCGAAAGCCAAAAGCGCCCTCTCCCTCGATAGGCTGCCAAGTCTAGTCAAAATCCCCTCTTCATCGAGGGAGAGGGCAAGTACATACCCCCCCGAACCCAATCACCCACCCCCGCTTAGTGTCCCTTCGCGTCCTTTGTGGAAACACTCCATCCTGCCCATCACCCCAATCAAACAAATCACAGTCCTCAATTCCTCTCCCTCCACCAGTTCACCACCATCGTCGCCCCCAGCGCTACCAGCAGGACTGGCCAGTATTTCAGAAGCCCTCCCTCGATTACATTCAGCCGTTCCAGCAGCAATATCAGCCCAATTAGCAGTACGGCAAGTCCCCAGAACATAGTCTGTCCTCTCCCCAAACTCTAAATTCACCATTCCCTATTCCAGAAGCGACCCGATTGTACAGAATTATCATTGAAGCCCGCATCGCCGAGATGGAATCCGGTGCTATAATACCCGCCGGAGGCCAGACCAATTGAAGATATACACCAAGTCAGGAGACGAAGGCGAGACCGGCCTGCTCTTCGGTGGTCGCGTGTCCAAGGCCCATGTCCGCACCGAGGCATACGGATCCACCGACCACGCCGTCTCCGCCATCGGACTCGCCCGCGCTCTCTCCGCGGACGACCGTGTGAAAGACATCCTGCTCGAAATCCAGCGCGAGATGTTCATGATTGGCGCCGAACTCGCAACCGACACCGCCAATCGCCACCATCTCCTGGAGCATTTTCAGATCATCTCCGACGATCATGTAGCCAGGCTCGAATCATTCATAGATGAGCTCAACGAATCGGTCGAACTGCCCCCCAACTTCATTATTCCCGGGGCATCCGCCGGCTCCTCCGCCATAGATGTCGCGCGGACCCAGACCCGCACCGCGGAGCGCAGAGTGATCGAACTGCGAAACGAGGGAATGCTTCCCAACACGCAAATTATGATCTATCTCAACAGGCTCTCCGATCTGCTCTTCATGCTCGCCAGGTACGAAGACCGCCACCTGCCCATGGAGATAGTAACCGGACAGCCCCCCGAACCCGACACCCGTCATTCCCGCGAAAGCGGGAATCCACACCTTGGTGCGGACTCGACCGGGATCGAATAACCATGCCCACGCCCACCATCGCCATAGCCGACTACAACGCCGGCAACATTCGCAGCGTCCAGAAGGCGCTCGAAAGATTCGACGCCCGCGCCGAAATAACATCTTCTCCCCAGGAAATAGCCGATGCCGATGCGCTCGTCGTCCCCGGTCAGGGCGCGTGCGACTCCTCCATGCGACACCTGCGCGAGCGTGGCCTCGTCGAACCGATCCGCGAGTTCATCCAGGGAGGCAAACCCTTTCTCGGCGTCTGCCTTGGCCTCCAGCTTCTGCTCGACAGCTCCGAAGAGGGTGAGGAACCGTGCCTCGGCATAGTCCCCGGGACCTGCCGACGACTCCCCGAGGGACGCAAGATACCCCACATGGGCTGGAACCAGGTCGCCCTCAAGAAAGAGCACCCCGTATTCGATGGCGTCAGAGACAACTCTCACTTCTACTTCGTCCACAGCTACTACGCCGACCCCGAGGACCACTCGCTTGTAGCCGGGACCACTGACTACGGCGTCGAATTTTGCAGCGCGGCGGCCTGGGACTCCGTAGTGGCCGTCCAGTTCCACCCCGAAAAGAGCGGCAGCGTCGGCCTGAAGATATACGAAAACTTCGTCCGCTACACCCACGAGTCCTGAGCCGGAGGCCGCCTTGGAACTCATCCCCGCCATAGACCTCATAGACGGAAAGTGCGTCCGCCTCTACCAGGGAGACTACTCCCAGGAGACCGTGTACGCCGACGACCCTGTGCAGGTCGCCCTCCGGTGGGAGAGCCTTGGCGCAAGCCGAATCCACATCGTTGACCTCGACGGCGCTCGCTCCGGTAACCCCGACAACCTCTCCGTCGTCGAGCGCATAGTCCAGGCCGTCAATGTTCCCGTCCAGATGGGCGGCGGAGTCCGCACCCTAGACACAGCCCGCCGCATCCTCGACACCGGCGTCCACCGTGTCATGCTCGGAACCGTAGCCGTCCGCGACCCCCAAATCGTCCACGACGCCTGCGCCCAATTCGGAAGCGAAGCCGTAGTAGTCGCCGTTGACTCCAAAGACGGACAAGTCGCCGTCTCCGGCTGGACATCCGCCAGCCAAATCCAGGCCACCGACCTCGTAGCCAGCATGATGCAAGCCGGAGTCCACACCTTCCTCTGCACCGACATCTCCCGAGACGGCACCCTCTCCGGCCCCAACTACCACCTGATGAGAGACCTCGTGGAAGTCGCTGGAAATGGCATCATCGCCGCCGGAGGCATAGCCTCCATACAACACCTCCAATGCCTGGCTGACACAGGAGTCGGATCAGCCGTCATAGGCAAAGCCCTCTACACCGGCGACATAGATCTCGCCGACGCCCTTATCACAATTGAAGTGACTGCTTAAAATGCTAACCAAACGAATCATCCCCTGCCTCGATGTTGACGCCGGTCGCGTCGTCAAAGGCATCAGCTTCATAGAAATCCGCGACGCCGGAGATCCCGTCCAGCTTGCGACCTACTACGACGCCGAGGGCGCCGACGAACTCGTCCTGCTCGACATCACCGCGAGCTCCGACTCCCGTGACATAATGGTCAACGTCGTCCGCGAGGTCGCCGAACGCCTCTTCATCCCGTTCACTGTCGGAGGCGGCATGAGAAGCGTCGCCGACGTGCGCCGTATGCTCGAGGCCGGCGCCGACAAGGTATCCCTCAACACCGCCGCCGTCCAGAACCCCGATCTGGTACACGAGGCATCCGACCACTTCGGAGCGCAGTGCATCGTCGTCGCCATAGACGCCACCGCCGTCAGACCCGGCGATACTCGCGTAACGTGCGACGACATAACCCTCGCCCTGGATGACGACTCCCGCTGGGAGGTTTACATCCACGGCGGACGGACTCCCACCGGCATTGACGCCCTCAAGTGGGCCATCCGCGCCAACGACCTCGGCGCGGGCGAGCTCCTAGTCACCAGCATGGACACCGACGGTCACCAGACCGGCTACGACCTCGACATGATTCGCCAGATCTCCGAGAACGTGACCATCCCCGTCATTGCCAGCGGCGGAGCCGGGTCCCCCGATCACTTCCTTGAAGCGCTGGACTACGGCAAAGCCGACGCCGTGCTCGCCGCCAGCGTGTTCCACTTCGGGACCTATCGAGTAAAAGATATCAAAGACTACCTGACCCAAAACCGCGTCCCTATCCGCCCCATAGACACCGGGGATATGTAAGCGCAACTGACATCTGTATCCCCTCTCCCTCTGGGCTCACAAGGGTAGGTAAAAGTCCCTTCCCCCTTGATGGGGGAAGGTTAGGATGGGGGTGACTCCGCCAATCCAACTTTAATGCCGACCCCTCCCAGAGGGAGCTGGGTGAGGGTAGATAAGCCGTCATTACCACTAACAACTGGAGACACCAAATGGCTACTGTTCTGCTGGATGAAAAAGGACTCGCCCCGGCTATATGCCAGAATATCGAGACTGGCGAGATACTGATGCTCGGATACGTCAGCCCGGGCGCGCTCAAGCGCACGCTCGAAGGCGGAGAGGTCTGGTTCTACAGCCGCAGCCGCTCCGACCTCTGGCACAAGGGAGAGGTGTCCGGCAACTACATGAGAATCCGCTCTGCCTCCGTTGACTGCGACGGCGACGTGATTCTCCTCAAGGTCGTCCCCGACGGCCCTATCTGCCACACCGGAAACCAGACCTGCTTCTTCACCCCGTTCGATGAACTGCCAGAGTTCGAGGCCCCGGAAAAGGGCCCGGGCATCCTGGAAGAACTATTCTCCGTAATCCAGGACCGCAAGGAGTCAATGCCGGAGGGTAGCTACACGACCGAACTGCTTCAGGGCGGCCCAGATCGCATAGCGCAGAAGGTGATCGAGGAAGCGGGCGAAGCCGCCATAGCCGGAGTCAAACAGGACGGTGAGAATCTCACCGACGAACTGGCGGACTTGCTCTACCACTCCCTCGTCCTCATGTCCGCCACAGGAGTCCGCCCCGAAGACGTGTGGACTGCCCTGAGAGAGCGGCGGGGCTAAGAATCTGGACGAACGTCTGGGTTGGTGGGATTGGATAGCGTCAGCGGCTTCCATTCGGGAGCGGGTTCGCCGAGGTCGGCAGACAGCGCGGCGTTCATCGCCGCCACCGCCACCTCTATCTGGTCGTCCTCCGGCTGGCGGGTGGTTAGCTTCTGGAGCAGCAGGTTCGGCGCGCTTATCATACTGACCAGGGGGTTGTCCTCGTATCTGCCGCTCAGCCGTATGACCTCGTAGGCGAGCGCCGCTATCGCCGGAATGAAGATTATCCTGGACAGAATCATCCACCACAGGGGATCCCTCGGGACCAGGACGAATACCAGGATCGCCACGACCATTACGGTCAGCAGAAACGCCGTGCCGCACCTCGGATGCGCCGGAGAATACTTCCTGATGGCGTCCACAACAAGCGGGTCTCCCCTCTCCTGTGCGTGGACTGTCATGTGTTCCGCGCCGTGGTACATGAACACGCGCCGTATGTCGGGCATACGTCCGATGAACCAGATATAAATCACGAACACCGCCAGCCTGATAGCCCCCTCGGCGATGTTGGACACGATGTCGTTGCCGAACATTCCCTCGAACGGTCTGCTGGCGAAGAGTGGCAGCAGGAAGAACAGCACTATGGCGAATCCGAAGGAAATGAGAAGCATGGAAGCCATGGCCCCCTTGCCGAGCTCTTCGGATTCGACTTCGGAGTCCGGGTCGGCTTCGGGATCCTCCATATTCACGTTGGCCGAATAACTGAGCGCGCGCATTCCGAGGCTTAGAGTCTCCACCAAGACGATAACGCCTCTCAGCAGGGGAATCCTCCTGATTACGCCGGTGTAGAGGGTAGATAGCGGCCTCTGCTGTATCGCTATCGCACCGTTGGGCCTGCGGACTGCGACAGCCATGTTCTTCTGGCCGCGTATCATCACGCCTTCCAGAACTGCCTGTCCGCCGTAAGTGGGCGGTCGTTGTCCGGTTGCCTCTGGCATTGCTTAGGATATTCGGATTATGAGCGTCGCGAGCACGATAAATCCACCGATCATGATAGTAAGCAGTGTCAGAAAATATCGGTCAAGACGGCGTTCCATGTTATTCAGTCGCTCTATGACCTGATCGAGCTGTCCTTCAATCCGGCCTATTCGCGTTTCCCTGCTGTCAGTGCTCTCAACAGTAGTCATAGCGAGTTCTCCCAGCCTATCCGGTACAATAGGATTGTAATACAAAACGCCGTTCTATCGCAGCAGACCATAGACCCGCTCAGGCTCGACCAGCACTATGACCGCTTCCTGGTCTATCATCGCCTGGTCGTACTCATCCCAGTCCGGGTGCTCGGTGTCGCTGCACGCCATATAGACCTCGCGCAACTTCACCCTCATCTCTTCGGCGTCCATATTGGAGTAGTCGAAGAGCTTGGCCTGCCCCTCGATGGCGGCCCACTGTCGCCAGTCCTCCGTAACGGCCAAAACCGTGCAGTTGGGATCTCGCCTCAGATTCCGTATCTTCTGCGACCTCGGATAGACCGACACGAACGCCGCGTGTCCGTCATACGCGCCGCATACCACGATGCTGGAATGAGTCGCGCCGTTGGGCCGGCGGGTGGCGATGACTCCTCTGTGGTGAGTCTCCAGGAATGGTCGAACATCTTCGAAATCCACAGAATCCTCCTGGTAGTGCGACAAGTTAGCTGTGATGGATATTCAGATTCCGATTTATTCCCTCTCCCCCTGGGAGAGGGCTGGGGTGAGGGTAGATAATACCATTTCGCTCTGACCGAGACATGAAGTTCGGCGACAGTCTATGTATCGTCATTCCCGCGAAAGCGGGAATCCACTCAGCCCGGCTGGGTAGAATGTGGTGACATCACTCCGAGTTGGTATAAGTCGTCATTTCAATAATGTTGGAATAGTAGTCGCGGAAATTGGAGCCGTCTGGCAAAAGGAAAGGGGTGAGACTTACTCCCACCCCTCTATCATTCAAAGGAGTCAAAACTCTATTGCAGGTTGAACCTTCGCATGAGCCGCTCGACACGGCCCTCCGTGTCCACGATGCGCTGTTCACCCGTGAAGAACGGGTGGCACTGCGAGCAGATTTCTACGCGAAGTTCAGGCTTGGTCGCTCCGGTGACATAGCTGTTGCCACAGCTGCAAATCACCTGCGCTTCGTCGTAGTATGTAGGGTGAATTCCTGTCTTCATTCCGCCAAACTCCCTACCGGATACACACTGGCGACCTTGCGGCCCAGCCGCCCATGCTCGAACTTGACCGAGCCATCTACGAGGGAGAACAGTGTGTGGTCCCTTCCGAGTCCCACATTCGTCCCAGGGTGGATGCGTGTCCCGCGCTGGCGGACGATTATCGTGCCCGCGCTGACCAGTTCGTTGTCGTACTTCTTCACGCCAAGTCTCTTGGAGTTGCTGTCTCGACCGTTGCGAGTGCTGCCGCCGCCTTTCTTATGTGCCATGATCTCGTCTCCGTTCTTCCGGACGAAAGTCCTAGTCCAATAGAATGTCGGTAACTGTCAGGTCGGTGTATAGCTGCCGATGGCCCTTCTTCCGGCGATAGCGCACCTTCGACTTGTACTTGAAGACCACGATCTTCTTACCCTTGCCGCTCTCCGAAATCTCGGTGACGACTCTGGCGCCTTCGACTGTCGGCGTTCCCAGGGTGACATCGCCGTCGCTCGAAACCATCCGAACGTCGGTCAGTTCCACCGTATCGCCTATATCGCCGGGAATAGACTCCACCCGAATGGTATCTCCGGTGGCAACCCTGTACTGTTTCCCGCCAGTTTGAACTACTGCGTATTCTGCCAATTTGCAAACCTCTCAAAGCAACAATCAATTCTAGTGATACGGATTGCACTCAGTCAACCCGAATCAGAGAAAATGAAGAGCCTTTGCAAAGTTCTAGGCCGTCATTCCCGCGAAAGCGGGAACCCCGAAGGGCTCGCCGCTCGGCAATCCAGGGGAGGGGTGCGGCCTACTCCTGAACAATGCTGACTATGAAAAGGCCCTGGAGAAAAGAATATGGCAGTTTCTCATAAGACTACCCTTTCATGTCCTCAATACGCTATAATACGAACATATAAACTAACTCGGGAGCGCGTCAAACCATGATTCCGAACCTCGACATACATAAATACCCACTTATGCTGACCCAATATCGGAGGCACAGAGAATTTTCTCCCGTAGCTAACGCAGGTGATTAACAGGTGGATTTCTGGTGTTCTAATCGCCTGTTGCCCACCTGTCGGTCACCAGTTAAGCCACCTGTTCCCACCTGTCGCTTTATAAACAAAAGTATATGACTAGCGCCGCGATAACTTAGTTGCGATGGATATTCAGATTCCGACTTATCCCCTCTCTCTGGGCTAACAAGGGTAGGTAAATATGTAGTCAGCTATGAACGCCAATCAACAAACCCCCTCTCCCTCAGGGCTGAGAGGGTAGGTAAAAGTCCCTTCCCCCTTGATGGGGGAAGGTTAGGATGGGGGTGACTCCACCAATCCAACTTCAATGCCTACCCCTTTCAGCTCCCTCAGGGAGAGGGCTGGGGTGAGGGTGAAATGCCTGCTCTTCTTAGTTCTCTCCCTGGGAGAGGGCTAGATCCTGCCCCTTATTTGATACGGGATGGGGGGTGACGAACCACTTTTATGATGCTGCCCTCGTAACAGGGTCTTTGCAAAGTTCTGGACCGTCATTCCCGCGAAAGCGGGAATCCAGGGGGGAGGCGTGGTCGCCCCCAGGACAGCGCTGACTATGAAAAGGCCCTGCCTCGTAAAGACCGTAGTTTCGCAACCATCGGTTCTGGTATATGATGTGTCCCATCCGGTTTTGCCGTCCGTGTACGGTGTAGCGTCTGGTAGTTTGACCAACAAGGATTTTGGAGGGAGTCATGCAGTTCGGCTCATTCATGGAATTTCACACTCGACCCGGCTGCTCTCAGGCGGCGGCCTTCGAAGAGGGTATGGAACACATCCGGGAAGCCGAGTCACTTGGACTCGATGGCGTTTGGCTGGCCGAATCTCACTTCAACCCGCAGAGGTCCGTCCTCTCCGCCCCGCTCGTGATCGGAGCGGGAATCGCCGGGCGCACAAGCACAATCAAGATCGGCACCGCCGTCCACGTGATCCCGCTCGGAAATCCGATTCGCATGGCCGAAGAAGCCGCCACACTCGACCAGATCAGCCAGGGCCGCTTCGAATACGGTGTCGGACGCAGCGGGTTCCCCGGCTCTTACGAAGGCTACGGAATGTCATACGGCGAAAGCCGGCAGCGCTTCTACGAGTACCTGGAAATCATAAAGGCATCATGGACGTCCGAACGATTCAGCTACGAAGGCGAATTCTATTCCTACGACGACGTATGTCTAACTCCAAAGCCTTACCAACAGCCCCATCCTCCGTTCCGGGTAGCCTCCACGACCACGGATACGTTCCCCGTTCTCGGCGAAATGGGATACCCCATCTTCGTGGGTGTCCGCGGACTCGGAATGTCGCAGGTCGCCGAACAGGTCTCCCTCTACAAAGAGGCATGGGACAAGGCTGGACACGAAGGCGAGATAGACATCTCACTCAGGATTCCCGTCTATGTGGGCGAAGACAAGGAAGAGGCGATTTCCCTTCCCGAAAACAGCTTCATGAAGCAGTTCCGCCGGCTCGGAAGCCAGCTCGCCGCCTCCGCGACACGACCCGGGACCGACCCACGCGAAGACCGCGTTGAACGAAGCTCCCAGCTCGCCGAAATCACCTGGGACTTCGTCCGCCAGGAGAAGGTCGCCGTAGGCACGCCCGACATGGTGATCGAACAGCTAACCCGGATGCGCGATGCCCTGAGCCTGACAGGTGTAGTCGCCGAGCTGAACGCAGGCGAGGAACTCCCCCCGGACAAGATAGCCTCATCTCTCAGGTTGCTCTGCGAAGAAGTCATGCCCGCCTTCAGGTAGCAATTATCAATTCCCAATTGAAAACTCATAATTGACAATTGATATGCTTCTCGCAATAGACATAGGAAATACCAACGTCACCGTTGGCGTCTTCGATCAGCGCGATCTGAAGGCTACCTTCCGGTTGTCCACCGACACGCGCAAGATGCCCGACGAGTACGCGCTTTCGGTCAGCCAACTCTTGCCGCTCCGTGGGCTGGCCCTCTCGGACATAGACGACGTAGCAATATGCAGCGTTGTGCCTCCGATTACGCCCAGCTTTACCCAGATGGCAAAGACCTACTTCGACGTTGAGCCTCTTGAAGTCGGCTCAGGCACGCGAACAGGCATAAGAGTCCGGTACGATGCCCCCCGGGACGTGGGAGCGGACCGTATCGTTGACGCCGCCGCCGCGTTCAGTATCTACGGCGGCCCCGTCATAGTTGTTGACGTAGGAACAGCCACAGTCTTCGACGCCGTATCGTGGTCTGGCGACTATCTGGGTGGCGCAATCGCCCCCGGAATCTCCATAGCCGCCGACTCCCTGTTCCACACCACGGCGATGCTGCGCCGCGTGGAGCTCGCTCCACCCCCGGCTGCGATTGGCAGAAATACCATCCACGCGCTCCAGGCGGGCCTCGTTTTCGGGTACGCGGAGTTGGTAAAGGGCATGGTAACCAGATTCAAGAGTGAGCTGGGGCAGGACTCCAGCGTAATCGCGACTGGCGGTCTCGCCGAAGTGGTGGCAGGGGAGTCCGGCGTCTTCGACGCGATTGACCCTGACCTCACACTTACCGGACTGCGAATCGTCTATGAACTAAACAATGGTGTGCGCAAGAAATGACCTATTCACTCGAAGGAAAGAACATCGCGCTCGGCGTAACCGGCTCCATTGCCTGCTACAAGGCGGTTGACCTGGCCAGCAAGCTCGTCCAACTCAACGCCCGCGTGGACGTGCTGATGACCGACGCCGCGCTCCAGTTCCTCACGCCCCTCACCTTCGCCGCGATTACTCACCGCCCCGTCGTGACAAGTATGTTCGACCCCGAATCAGAACTGAGCATCAACCACGTCGCCGCAGCCGAGCGGGCCGATCTGGTCGCGGTCGTCCCTGCCACAGCCAACAGCTTGGCTAAAATCGCGCACGGTCGGGCTGACGACCCGGTGTCGGCGACGATTCTCGCTACTCGCGCGCCCGTCCTGGTCGCCCCTGCCATGGACTCGAATATGTTCGACAATCCCGCTACCCAGGCCAACGTTCGACTGCTGGAAGAACGCGGAGTGTACATCGCGGGACCGGCAGAAGGCAGAATGGCCTCCGGTCTCATTGGCAAGGGAAGGCTCCTCGAACCGTCCGAACTCGTCGGACACATCCGAATTCTGCTCGGACGAAGGGGAGACCTCGCAGGACGTAAGATAGTCGTCAGCGCCGGCGGCACACGCGAGGCCATAGACCCGGTTCGGGTCATAGCCAACCACTCCTCCGGCAAGATGGGCTACGCCATAGCCGAGGCCGCCAGGGACAGGGGCGCCGAGGCCGTCATAGTGTCCGCGCCCACCGCTCTTCCAGATCCGACTGGCGTCAAAGTGGTGAAAGTGAACTCCGCGCTCGAGATGGGACACGCGCTGGACATCGAGTGTACGGGAGCGGATTCGGTTATCATGGCCGCCGCCGTCGCCGACTGGCGTGTATCCGAGATAGCCGACCAGAAGGTCAAGAAGACCGGCGCCGACAGATGGACGATTGACCTGGTAAAGAACCCCGACCTGATCGCTGGAATACACGCCGATGGTCTCGTGAAGGTCGGCTTCGCCGCCGAGAGCGAAGACCTCATAGAAAACGCCCGTGCCAAGATTCAGTCCAAGGGCCTCCACTTCATAGTAGCCAACGACATCACCGCCGCGGACGCCGGCTTCGCCGTTGACGACAACCGCGTCATAATCCTCGACCGCGAAGGCTCCATCGAACGCCTGCCACTCATGTCCAAGTACGATGTGGGAGTAGAGATACTCGACAGGGTGAAGCCACTGATTCGCGGCAGCTAGAGTACGAACCTGGCGGACCACTCGTAGCTAAAAACTGGAGCCAACGGGCGGATTCGAACCGCCGACCTGCGGTTTACGAAACCGCTGCTCTACCACTGAGCTACGTTGGCTTTCAAAGGCTTGAGCGGGAGCGTCCTTTTAATGACCTGCGCCGCAAGCGGGCGTTTGAATTCAGCGATCATTGTGTCAGACGATTCAAACCCCTGTCTGGCTTCACTTCCCAATTATTGGGAGGCCGTTAGCAACCTGCATTATACTACGGCGCGGTATCCCTTGTATATCGCATGAAGCGGCGTAAGTCCCCAGGGTAGTACGTATGGACAGAACGTATAGCGGGCTGCGACAGGTAAACAGAGGCGGATACAAGCCCCTGAAACACACACGAGAAGACTCGTTAGTCTAAAATGATGTGGCCATGCTGAAGGAATTCGGACATCTATATCACGACGATATTCGCTCCGAGGCGGAACGCAGATTCGGTCTGAAGCGCTCGGCTTCTACCCCGTTGCAGGGAAGCCACAGCTACGTCTATGAGTATCCCGGCGGTGAGCAGTCCGTCATTCTCAAGATTACGCACAGTTCTCACCGGCGGGTGAGCCAGATTCTGGGGGAATTGGACTTCACAAACTATCTGGCCGACAACGGCATGAGGGTTTCGCGCGCCATAATGTCTTTGGGCGAAAATTGGGTAGAAACGATGGAGGCCGAACCGGGATACTTCCTAGCTACCGCATACGAGAAGGCGCCGGGCGCGCTGTTGGACTGGCGAGAGTGGACGCCGGAGCTATATGAACAGTGGGGAGCGCTGATCGGTCGGATGCACGCGCTCACCAAGAGTTACGAGCCCTCGGACGAATCAATACGCCGCAGACACTGGCACGAGAACCGGGACTGGGATCTGGACTCCAGCGTGCCGGAATCGAAGCTGGAGTTTCGGCGCTACGGGCAGAACATCAAGGACTGGCTGCTGTCGCTGCCGGCCGACCGCGAATCCTACGGCCTCATACACTCCGACCTTCACCAGTGGAATATGCTCTGTGATGGGGGCGAACTCTGGCCCATTGACTTCGATAACCTGCATTACGACTGGTTCCTGTCCGATTTCACTACGGTCATAATCAACGTCGTCATCTGCCAGGCGCATAGCCACCAGATAGGCGAACACGATGAGTGGACTGGCGGGCAAAAGATGGACAGCGCGGAGTTTCTGGACTACTTCATGGCTCCCTTCCTCAGAGGCTACAAGTCCCAGAACGCCCTCGATCTGGTATGGATGCGCCGCCTGCCGCGATTCCTCAGTCGCCACTACTTCACCTTCTACGTGGACGCTCTCTGGGATCCCGAATTCATTCACCTCCCCGAAGAAGAGCAGTCCGCCGAATTCCCCTGGCGCACCATGAACCAATTGGAGCAGGAGGTCAGAAACGACTTCTGGGAGCAATTCGACTTTTCAGCCACGTCCTGAATACGCTATAATACGAACATACAAACTAATAGTGAAGGGCGTCCGGCTATGACTCTGAACCTCGACATACATAAATACCAAGTTATGTTGTCCCAAAATCAGAGAGGCGTAGAATTTCCCCCAAAGCTAACGCAGGTGATTAACAGGTGGATTTCTGGTGTTCTAATCACCTGTTTGCTACCTGTCGGTCACCAGTTAAACCACCAGTTGCCACCTGTCGCTTTATAAACGAAAGTATATGACCGTATGAACCCACCCGGAATTTCACAAGGCGATTGCAAAAATCCCAATTCCGGGATTCTGGACCACATATCGTCATTTGTATGTTAAGAATCCCCTCTCCCTCAGGGAGAGGGCTAGGGTGAGGGTGAACTGCAATTCAGTCATTCCCGCGAAAGCGGGAATCCAGTGGGGAGGCGCGGGCCAAATCGCAATAATGCCGACCTTGCACAGACCCCGCGGTATTTCACCACGGCCTTTGCAAAGCTCTAGGCCGTCATTCCCGCGAAAGCGGGAATCCAGGGGAGGGGTGCGGCCTACTCCTGAACAATGTCGACTATGAAAAGACCCTGCGGTATTTCACAACAACTGTTGACAGAAGTGGACTGACACCCTAACATTTGAACAGTGCTCTAAGTGCGCCCTGTTTACTGAACGACAGACGAATTGCAGGAGGAACGCCGGATGGATTTCGCCTACACGTACACCGAAGACCAGGAAGAATTTCGCAAAGAGGTACGCTCCTGGCTGGAAGAGAATATCCCGGACGACATGAGAGCGCCCGTTGACCGTATGGAGCTTTCAGATAAGCAGTACTGGTTCTGGCGCGACATGCACAAGGTCCTCGCCGAAAAGGGCTGGCTCTATCCCACCTATCCCAAAGAATATGGTGGTGGTGGACTCACCGGCGAACACGAGACCATCTTGCAGGAAGAGTTCAGGCTCGCCCGCGTGGTGCCCGGATTCACCAATGCGCTCGTATTCCCGACCCTGCTCGTCTGGGGCGACGAAGCTCAGAAGGACTACTTCCTCAAGCCGCTGCTCAGCGCGGAGAAGGTAGCCTTCCAGAACTTCTCAGAGCCTAACGCGGGTTCGGACCTCGCCTCGCTCCAGAGCCGCGCGGTCCGCGACGGCGACGACTTCATCCTGAACGGTCAGAAGATATGGATCAGCGGCATCGAGGAACCCGACTTCCTCTTCGGCCCGTTCATGACGGATTCCGACGCGCCGCGTCACCGCAACCTGGGCTACTTCATGGTGCCTTTCCCCTCCGAAGGGCTTACCCAGGAGCGCATGAACCTGCTCTCCGGCGACGACCAGAGCGTCTTCTTCTTCGACAACGTTCGGGTGCCGGGCGACCATCTCATCGGCGGCGACCACCAGGGCTGGCAGGTAACGCAGACGACGCTCGAAGTCGAGCACGGAGGACGCGGCCAGGCTTACCCGCAGGACGAGGCGATGGAGAATCTTCTCAGCTACGTCCAGAACACCAAGCGCAACGGCGGCAATCTGGGCGACGACCCGATAGTCGCGCAGGAAGCGGCGTCGGCGT
>DAOULF010000147.1:0-2701 GCA_034420555.1 Dehalococcoidia bacterium | reverse complement strand
GCTCGGACACGCGCGCCGAGGAGTTGAGCATAGATATATCCGACGAGATGGGAACGCGGGCGTATGAGACGTTCAGTGGGGGCGAGGCGTTCAGGATCAACTTCGCTCTGCGGATCGCGCTGTCGCGGCTGCTGGCCCGGCGTTCGGGAGCGCCCCTGCCCATACTGTTCATAGACGAAGGCTTTGGGTCTCAGGACGCAGCCGGGCAGGAAAGACTCATCGAGGCCATCCAGTCCATCCAGGATGACTTCGACAAGATAGTCGTCATTACGCACGTCGAGGGCATCAAAGAGGCGTTCGATACACGCATCCAGGTGCAGAAGACCGACATGGGCTCGACTTTCGAGATAGTCTGGGCCTAGTTGCCTATATCCGGCCCGTCGCCGGTTACAACTCCATGTCGCGCAGGTTGGGCGATATGGACAGGCTCGGCTCGGTGACTTGCTGAACATCCTGTGCAGTCCAGCCCGGGGCGACCTCGGTGAGGGTGAGGCCGTCTTCGTCCACGGCTATCACGGCTATGTCGGTGACTATCAGGCTGACGCATCCGGGCGCGGTGAGAGGGAATGAGCACTCCCGCACTATCTTTGGGCTGCCGGAGCGGTCGGTGTGTTCCATGGCGACTATGATGCGGCGCGCTCCGGCGGCGAGGTCCATCGCGCCGCCGACGTTTCCGATGCCGCGCTGGGGCAGCATCCAGTTGGCGAGATCGCCGCTCTCGGATACCTGCATCGCGCCGAGCACCGCAACATCTATGTGGCCGCCGCGTATCATGGCGAAGCCCTCGACTGAGTTGAAGAAGGACATTCCCGGATTCAGCGCGAGAAACTGGCCTCCGGCGTTGATGAGGTCAACGTCCTCCTCGCCGGGCTCGGCCATGGGACCGTATCCCAGCACGCCGCTCTCACTGTGGTAGGTGACACTGCGCCCCTCCGGGATGAACTGAGAGCAGAGGGTGGGTATGCCAATGCCCAGGTTCACGACGTCTCCGTCCTGCAGTTCGCGGGCGACGCGCATCGCTATGATTTCGCGGTCCAGTCTTTCTTTTTCCATTGGTGTCCTCTGGCAGGGCGAGCGCGTCAATTTTCTTCCAGGCGTCGAAGCGTTTCTCTCAGCCTGGCATTCTCGGCTTCGGCTTCGGAGGCGCGGTTCAAGGCCATATCTCGTTCCACTTCAGCGTGATCCGCGCGGTTCAGGGCGGTGTCTCGCTCGACTTCGGCGCGATCCGCGCGGGCGGCGGTCTGCTCCGGGGTGGGGAGATATTCCCCGGTGTGGGGGTTGCGAAGGCGCAACTCTCCGTCGTCCCAGCACAGGTCCAGTCCGAGTACAGGGCTGTGGCCCCATATCAGCCCGTCCGGGTCGCGGTGTATCGGAAAGGGTTCGTACTTCCCGTCAACCAGCAGGTCGCCCGCAAGCGGCGCGTCGTGAAATCTGCCGCCGGTGTGGTCGAACCGCCAATACTCTCCCACGCTGTAGCGGGCGTATCCCTCACGCTTGACTGTGTAGTCCCTGCGTCCCGTGCTGCGCGAAGCTATCTCCAGCACGAAATCGGGCGGTTTGCCCACCTCGCTTATAACGTAGCCATTGCGAGATATGATGTTCCCAGGATTCACCCCGGTGACCACCACGCAGTCCGGCGCGAAGCGTTCGTCCTGATTATAGGGGTCATGGCGCAGGAATCCCTGCCCTGAAACCAATACGTCGTAGCGGCCAGCGAAGAAGAGTCTCAGTATGGCGCAGAAGTATATTACCCACTCGTGTTGCTGCATATCAGGTTCCCTCGGCGGGTCCGGCAATGGCTCCATATGGGAGAGGTCGGGCGGCGGAAGCAGTTCGAGAACAGCCTCCAGGTGTCTCGCCCTTTCGGCAGTTGGTGTGGTCATAGCTGGCTTCTCCGTGAAGCAGTGTTGGTGGACTCCTCTTTTGGGTGAGAATGGTAACATACAGTCTGGCGTTTTGGTCAGCGGCACTGAGATTCACGATGCTGTATCAGTTTTGGTTGGTATAAGGAATCACCCTCACCCTAGCCCTCTCCCATCGAGGGAGAGGGGACTTCTGTCATCGTCTTGAAGCTACTCTGTCCTGCCGAGCGCTTTCATTCCGGCCTCTATGGTCTCGACGATGGTGTCAACGTCGAAGACGCAGCCGCCCCAGGTTCCGCCGGAGGCGTGCTGAAGCGCGGCCCAGAGCCTGGAGTCGTCGGGCAAGCTGGGGTGCGGCTCCAGGTCGTCGGGGTCGGGTCGGGAGTCCAGTTCGGCGTCGCCCCAGGACTGGCCGTAGCTTTGACCGTCTTCGCCGACCAGGTTTATCGTGCCTTCCAGGGTGTTGCGGTCCACGACGATTTCTATCAGGTCGCCTTCCCTGACCTTGCCTATCGGGCCACCTGCAAGCGCTTCGGGACCGACGTGTCCGATGCAGGCTCCGGTGGAGACGCCGGAGAAGCGGGCGTCTGTAATCAGCGCGACGTTCTTGCCGTAGGACAGGTGCTTGAGCGCGGCGGTTATCTGATAGACCTCCTCCATGCCGGTGCCGAGAGGGCCGCCGCAGGTAAGAATCATGATGTCGCCGGCCTTTATCTTCTCATCGTCGTCGCGGCTCTTGATGGCGGTAATCGCCGCCCGTTCCGAGCGGAAGACCCTGGCGGGGCCGGTGTTGCGATACACGCCGTCGTCGCCAACCACTGTTGGGTCAATTGCGGTGC
>DAOULF010000146.1:0-2318 GCA_034420555.1 Dehalococcoidia bacterium | reverse complement strand
GAGCAGTTTGGGCTCGGCGCGGAGGTATTGTCGCACAGCGTCATAGCTCCACCCCCGGAAGCGGAGTTTGATGAGGAATCCGGTCGCTACCTGGATGCCAACGGGTCGGGTCGCGGTGTAGTCCTCCAGGATCGCTACCAGAACCGCGGCCCCGTTCTGGTGGACGAGGCGCACAATTTCCGCAACGTGAATGGACGCTCGATTGGGCTGCGCTCATACTTGGAAGCAGGCAATCACAGAGTTGTGCTGCTCAGCGCGACGCCTCAGAACCTGGGGCCGAGGGACATCTACCGCCAACTCAGGCTGTTCCTGCACGAGACCGAACACGGGCTGAACATAGAGCCGCTCGGGCTGGAGGACTACTTCCGCAACGCGATCAGGTGGCATGAGTATCGCGCTGAGGACGAAAACTACAAGGCAGACTTCAGCGATTGGAGCGCCGGAGGGCGCAGGGGGGCGCCGCCGATCAAGCCGGATCCCCCGAATGTCCCCAGGGCGGACGTGGAGCAGGTTCTGACGCCCGTGTTCATCCGCAGACGCCGCAGGGACATCAGGGAACTCTACGCTGATGCCGCCATAGAGGGCGAACCCGTCAGCTTCCCGGAACCCAAGCTGGACAATGTTGAATACCGCCTGGACAAGGTGTATGCGAAGGCGGGGTCGTTCGAGGAATTGGAGGCTCTGCTCAAATCACACAACGCGACACGATACAGGGTCACGGACTACATAAAGCCGGAGGCCGCCCAAAATTCGGACTACCAGAACCTGTTCAGGGCAAAGAACCGTATAGCTCGTCTGATGCGCGCGCTGCTGTTCAAGCGACTCGAATCCAGCGTGGCGGCTTTTCGTTCCACGCTGAACTCGCTGATTCGCAGCAACAGGAACTTCCGGGACGCTCTTGAAAGCGGGTATGTCCCGGTGGGCAGCGCGGCCACTCGTCTGCTCGCGGGAGAGTCCTTCGACGCTGAGGACGCACTGGAATCTCTCCGCCAGGAGGAAGAACGCGTTCGGGAAAGCGGCGGCGGGAAATCGAAGATGTTCCACTCCACGGACGACTTTCTTGTCTCCAAGTGGTTGGATGATATAGACGCGGACTACGCCGTTCTGAAAGAGATACTGGACAGGATCGAGGGTATCGGCCCGGCGGACGATGATAAGTTGCGCGTTCTGCGCAAGTTCCTGGACAGGCCGGAGGTGAAATCTGGCAAGGTTCTCATCTTCTCCGAGGCCGAGACGACCATCGAGTACCTGTACGGACAGTTGAACCCGGGCGGCGAGAATCTGAAGATAGCGCGGCTGACCGGCTCCACGCGCGATAGTGCGACGGATATAGTCAGACGATTCGCTCCAGGGTCTAACCCAGGACCGCGCGAGGTGTCGCCGGACAGCGAGATAAGGACGCTCCTGGCGACCGACATCATATCTGAGGGACAGAACCTCCAGGATTGCGCCCGCATCCTGAACTACGATCTGCACTGGAACCCGGTTAGGCTGATACAGCGGTTCGGACGCATAGACCGCATCGGCTCCGAACACGAGACGATTCATCTTCACAATATGTGGCCGGATACGGCGGTTGACGCCGAACTCGAACTCACCGACAGGCTTCACAATCGCATCCAGTCGTTCCATGACCTGATTGGCTTGGACAGCAAGCTGCTGTCTGAATCCGAGCGTCTGAACGAAAAGGAGATGTACGGCATATACAACGGGCAGATGCCCGAATCTGAGGATGGTCTGGACGAGGTAGCCGCGAATCAACGCGCCATAGCTCTGCTCCAGCGCATTCAGGACGATGACCCTGACCTGTGGACGACCATAGAGAGTCTGCCGGACGGGATACGTTCCGCGCTTGTAGCGAAAACTACAGGTTCTGTTTACGGTATAGCAGGTTCGCAGGTCCCCTTTGAGATAGACGGGGCGCAGATGCCGCTGATGTCGCCGTCGAATTCTGGGGGCGGCCCATCCCCATTCGACGAACCCGGCCCGGGCGAGACGCTGGTCTTGCTGGGAGCGGGCGAGGTCAAAGGCTGTTACGCGGTCTCGGTTGATGGAGAAGGCAATCCCCAGCCTCGCCCCATCAGCCCGGCGCAGTTCATTTCGGCTGCCGAGTGCGTCCCTGACACACCTGCCCAGCCATTACCCCCGGACACCAATGAGCGGGTCATGGCGGCGTTCGAGGCTTTCCGGTCAGACATGAGCAGACGGCTGGGACGCTCCAGAAGACGCCCGTACAGCCGGAATCGGCGCTACATATCGCGTCAACTCAATATAGCTCGCGCTCAGGTCGAACCCTCACAGATGGCCGCCATAGAGAC
>DAOULF010000145.1:0-6059 GCA_034420555.1 Dehalococcoidia bacterium | reverse complement strand
GGCGTGGACGGAGACGTGGACTTTCTGCGCGAGGCGCTGAGAGTGTTGATGGATGCGATCATGGACGCCGAGGTCTCAGCGAGGATCGGCGCCGAGCACGGCGAACGCAGTCCAGACCGGCTCACTCATCGCAACGGATACCGTTCCCGCACCTGGGACACGAGGGTCGGCACTATGGAGCTTCGCATACCCAAGCTGAGGGAGGGGAGCTACTTCCCCTCCCTGCTTGAGCCTCGAAGACGGAGTGAGCGCGCTCTTCTGGCAGTGATCCAGCAGGCATACGTCGAGGGTGTGTCCACCAGGCGAGTGGATGACCCCGTATCAAGTACGGGGCAGGTTCTGGTGAAGGCTCTGGGATGCGAGGGTATATCCAAGAGCCAGGTGTCCCGTATCTGTGTGGAGCTCGACGGTGTGGTCGACAGATTCCTGGGTAGGCCGCTGGACACAGGACCGTACTGCTATGTGTGGCTGGACGCGCTGAGACAGAAGGTCAGAGAGGAGGGCAGGATAGTCAACGTATCTGTGGCTGTGGCCACCGCAGTCAACGCCGAGGGCAAGCGTGAGCTCCTGGGTATGGACGTGGGCACCAGTGAGAACGGCGCGTTCTGGTTGGCGTTCCTGCGATCTTTGTCCGCCAGGGGCTTGGAGGGTGTTCAGCTTGTGACCTCGGATGCACATCGTGGACTGAGGGACGCGCTAGCGACTGTGTTCACCGGCGCTAGCTGGCAGAGATGTCGCACCCACTTCATGACCAACCTACTCACCCGCGTACCCAAGAGCGCCCAGCCCTGGGTGGCGACCATGGTGCGCACGATCTACCAGCAGCCGTCTGCTGAGGAGGTTCACTCCCAACTCGACAGAGTCGTGAACCAGCTCAGTGAACGCTTCCCTGACGCTACCTCGATGCTGGCCGAAGCCGGACCTGACATCCTGGCCTTCACCTCCTTCCCCGGCGCTCACTGGAAGCAGGTGTGGTCGAACAATCCCCAGGAGAGACTGAACAAGGAGATAAGGCGCAGGACCGACGTGGTGGGCATCTTCCCGAACGGGCCTGCGGTGCGTCGGCTGATCGGAGCCGTACTCGCCGAGCAGCACGACGAGTGGGTAGTGGGCAGACGATACCTGACGCCCGCTTCAGCGACTTACGACAAAGCGTTGCCGGAGGCCCAGATCACACAGCCGACTGCGGCCTGATTAGAACAAAAGGATTGACGAACTCCCACACCACATATAGGGACTTAACCCCAGATTAAGCCTCCGGCTACGCCTGTTCCAACGGAAACGGCACAAGAGACCGCATTCGCACTACCATTTGATCGAGACAACGACCCCGGCTGGCGCGTGCTGTATGTGCTGCCTACGATTGTAGGACCTTGCTCGCACCGGGCGACGACCAAGCTCAACGAGAAGAGTACAGGATTCGCAAGCAAGCCCTGGTCTCACAGTGGAAGTGGAACTACGACTGGACTTCAGGAATTCACGAGGAGACATGCCTGCCGGATCATCCCCCATGAACATTCAGCCCTCACTTGTCACTCTCTCAGGAACCTGGTCACGTAATCCACGTCAACCGTCGGCATCGTCATACCGATCCCCGCGAGAGCCTTGGAGAAACGGCCGATGTCGTAGGAGCTGGTATCGGAAAGATACCCCTCGACCGAATCCAGGGAGCGCACCAGAACTCCCAACTCCAGGTCGTCTTCCCGGTCTGCAATTTCTTGGAGTCTCGATTTCCATTCCCCCAATGAAACGCGATCTGTCACGTATCCACGGTTCTGCATATGAGCGAAAACACTCTCTGCGGTTACGGGGTCCTGTTGAACCGCGTTATAGACCCTTCCCATATGCGCCAGTTCGTCGGAGAACTTCGCAATAGCGGTGACCAGGAAGTCGACGGGGGTCATCTCGAAGCGCCAGTCCGGCGCCAATGGAGCGCACCCTGAGCGGGCGCAAGCCTTGATTATCAACGACTGGAAGTCATTGGGGTTAACCGTGCCGGTATCGCTGTGATGACCGATATTGCCTGGCCTGTATATACAGACGGGCAGTCCTCGGGACACCGCGGACCACACGAGTCTTTCCGCTACCCACTTGGCCTGGTTGTAGCCTCCTTCCATCCTGTCGACAAAGACGTCAATTCGGTTGTCTTCAAGGTAGGGAGTATCGTCTCCCCCGGGGAAAACGCCGTTGGAGGAGATGTACTGGACAGTCTTAGTTCTGCCTGTGCAGGCAAACCTGAGCAGCTCCGTCGTCCCGCCTACGGTGTGGGGCTTGGCCACCTCATAGGGATAAGCGTAGTTGACGGAGGCGGCGCAGTGGAATATCAGGTCGATCTCTTCCGCCAACTCCTGATATTCTTCGTCGTCCAGTCCCATCTGTGGCTGGGAGATGTCTCCCACGACAGGGACAATCCGGCCTTCCACGGACTGGCAGGACAGTCCGTAAAACTTCTGGGTCTCCAATACTCGATTGCCGGGTCTCCCCTGTTCGGAAGCCCGGTCTCTTACCAAGCAATAGAACCGGGCGCTCTGTCCCGTGACGCGCAGCAGTTCGTCAAGCAGAAACGCCCCTAGGAAACCGGTTGCTCCGGTCACCAGGACCGATGACGCTTCGCTCAAGCGGGTGGTCCTAACACTGCCCCTCGGCGCAATTTCGGGGGACAGGACTGAGTCCCCGGCCAGCGAAATTCTCGATTCCATGTACGATCCTCTCCCTCTGCTTTCCAGGTATGCTGCCAACTCGGTTATAGTTGGATGTTCGTAAATCTCGGCGCCACTGAGTTCAATCCCAAATGTCTGTTCGATGGCCAGGGTAAGCTCCAGGCCCGTAAGGGAGTGACCGCCAAGGTCGAAGAAGTTCCAGTCATCCTCCAGTGCATCTCTGTCAACATCCAGAATTTCGCTCCATAGCCCGCGCAAAGCACGGCGGCGCTCCGCTTCCGTGGCGTCCTTCGGCAGCGGTGTTCTCTCCTCAACCGGGGTCCTCTGTTCCCGTAGCCCGGGCAGGGATTTGCGGTCAAGTTTGCCCGTCTGCTGATTTATGGGCAGTACATCCAGCTCCACAAAACGACTGGGCACCATGTAGAGTGGTAGATGTCGCTCCAGCAGCCTCCTGAGGTCCCCGCTTGTCCCGCTCTTGGCGTCGACATTCCACGTTGCCTGCGAGGAACGTACGATGTAGGCCACCAACCGCTTGTTTGTCTCGTCCTCTGTTTCAGCCAGCACTGCCGCGTCGAGCGCGTCGCAGTGATTCCGGAGCGCCTCCTCTATGGCGCCCAGGTAAACGCTGTACCCCCTGATCTTGACCATCGAATCGTCCCTGCCAATGATTGTCGTCATCCCCGACTCATCAATCTCGGCCAGGTCGCCGGTTGCGTAGTACCTTTCGCCATTCCAGCGGACGAATTTCTCGGAATCCAGGTCGGGTCTCTTCAAATAGCCCCGGGCGAGTCCCCGGCCGCCGATGAATAACTCACCGGCGCCGCTGGAGGCGAGAGCGGACTGTCCTTCCGGGAGCACCCGAACCGTTACCCCCTCCATCGGCGGCCCCACCGGGCATACGTCCATTCCATCCACGCGCAAGTCCGTCAACTCAACGGTACAAACATCGTGGGTTTCACTGATGCTGTAGGTGTTGAACACACGGGCAGCGTCGGGCAACACGTCCAACGCCTGGTTAAGCAGGCTGGTCGGCACCACCTCGCCATTGAGCCAGACCACTCGCAGGGACGACAACTGGGCCCGCAAGACCGCGGGTTCCGCCGAATTCAAGACTCCCTGTAACAGAGACGGAGTAAACAGAATCTCGGAAATCCGGTGCTCTGAGATAAATGCGGTGAGAGACCGCGGGAGGAACACGACCTCATCGGGGATTACGTAAACCGTTCCTCCCTTCAACAGCGGGCGAAGGAACTCCCAGGCGAAGAAGATGTTGCAGGCAACCCTGTCTCCGACACTGTAAGAACTGAATTCGTACCTGGAGAAGTAAGATGTGATCACAGAGTCGCCGGTTAGCATTACTCCCTTCGGGTCTCCGGTCGTACCGGAGGTGTAAGGTATGAACGCCAAGCTGTCACTGGCGACGTGGGTCCCACGGGTTACCGCATCGGAGCTCCTCCAGGACTGATCACTGTCAATAGACAGTATGCGCGTCCCCGAGAATCCGTCCAGTCTGGACAGGTGCCGAGATTTGGTGACCATCACCTTGGGCTGCGACTCGGCGACTATGGCGCGCAGTACGGGTTCAGGGGAGTCGAGGGCCATGGGCATAAAGGCCGCGCCGGCTTTCAAAGTTCCGATGCTCGCGACGATATACTCCGGGCAGGTCTCCATGAAAATACCTACAGGGTCATCCGTTGAGACACCGCAAAGCTGAAAATAGGCTCCAAGCTCGTCCGTCGCACGGTCGAGTTGACCGTAAGACATCTGCTCGTGGCCGAACACTATTGCCGGTTCATCCGGGGTGTCCATAGCTTGGGTCTTGAAAAGGTCGTGCAGGCTACGCTCAACAGAATTCATTTACGCTTTCTCATCCTATTCAGACACACGTCCGGCAGTATTGAGGGATATGACACAATGCCAGTTGCGTGCGACTCTGCCATATAGTCGTTGGGTAGCCTGTTCGGATCACTGATGACCCGCGAAAAGGAGCCAGAGAGCCTTACTCTATGGGCGCGACGAGTCGATTGTGGCGCGACTAAGGCTAACTGGCATAAGCCTACCGAATACAGAACATAAAGTAAACCGGTATGAAGCATAAGGCAAACTGATACGAAATTATCGGGCATCTGCAACATACAAGTGGTGTAAGTGAGTAGATGGAGTGGCAGAAGTAAAGCCACCGCGTCATCCTTAGAGAAGTAGAAGCTCAATGCAAGGAGGACAACGATGGCAAGAGAGACGTGGACTTTCTGCGCGAGGCGCTGCGGGTGTTGATGGATGCGATCATGGACGCCGAGGTCTCAGCGAGGATTGGCGCTGCGCACGGCGAACGCAGCCCGACCGGCTTACTCATCGCAACGGGTACAGCTCCCGCATGTGGGACACGAGGGTCGGCACTATGGATCTTCGCATACCCAAGCTGAGGGAGGGTAGCTACTTCCCCTCTCTGCTTCAGCCTCGAAGACGGAGCGAGCGCGCTCTTCTGGCGGTGATCCAGCAGGCATACGTCGAAGGTGTGTCCACCAGGAGAGTGGACGACCCCGTATCAAGTACGGGGCAGGTTCTGGTCAAGGCTCTGGGATGCGAGGGCATCTCCAAGAGCCAGGTGTCTCGTATCTGTGTGGAACTCGACGGTGTGGTCAACACCTTCCTGGGTCGGCCGCTGGACACAGAACCATTCTGCTATGTGTGGCTGGACGCGCTGAGACAGAAAGCAACTATCTTAAGAGTCAAGGGGAATGAGCGACATTCGGAGTAAGTTCGCGCCAGGACGAGCGATGTTTGAGCATAGAGATGGGGATGACCAGCAGCTTGCGCATGCAAGCGGTGAGCGCGAGTTTCTTCGGTTTGCTGGCATCCAACCTCGACTTTGTACAGAAGCGGAGTCCATCAAGCGGCGTAGGTAAGAGAGTCCACGAGACGGTTGAACAGCGGTAGAGGGACTTCTGCCACATCGCTGGCCGCCGCCGACGTTGATAAAGTCTCAGAACCAAGCCAGAGTTGACGGCGCACCAGAGCGATGGCGTCAATGAAGGTCGGCTCAGTCTTGAATGAGTACCCATCGGATCGGCGCCGGGGGCCTGCCCCAGCTATACCAGTGTGCGGTCTGAGATCCCAGTTCACATCGTCGTTGCTGAGGAGGTGGATGAGCGAGGGCAGTCGCTGTCCCTTGATGCGAGGTCGTCCGATCTGTCCAGGCAGTCGCGTTGGCGGAGGTTCGTAGAGCGCTGCATCGAGTCTCAGCCTGGTGATGAAGGTGACCGGTTGTGTCAGCGACTGGCAGAAATTGAGCAGTTCGAGGGCGGCGTAGTTACGGTCTGCTACCACGACGATGCGTCTGGTGGGCAGCCAGCGTCGCAACTGGAGTATCATCTGTCGCGCCCAGTCAGTGATCCTCTT
>DAOULF010000144.1:0-3735 GCA_034420555.1 Dehalococcoidia bacterium | reverse complement strand
CCTGTTAGCATCTACGAACTGTACTCCCTGTTCGACGCCGATGATGGCGAGGGCGCGACCGGCCATGAGCTGGTGCTGCGGGGTGAAATTGTCGAACTCGCCCCACATGGCCTTGAAGAGGAACTTGACGATGCCGCGACCGTTGTCGGTTTCCTCTTTGATTATCTGTTGTAGTTCGGGGTATGGATTCAATTTTCGATTCACAATTACAAATTATCAATTGGGGACAGTATAGCAAATATGTTCTCTAAAGGTCAAAGGTCGTACTCGGCGTTGTAGATGCAGAGCGGGATGCTAGTATCGTCCAATAGTTCGCCCAGATTCCCAGACATGATCTGACTAAATTGTGGCGCCTCGCTGACGTCGGCGTCCGTAATTCCGTGAACCCTGGTCGCGTCTACAGGAATTGGCCTATGCGGCTTCACGAGGGCATCTACGAGTACTCGCTCAGTCCTGGACGAGATAGCCGCTACTTGGCATATCTCCGCTCTGCCGTCTAACCCGGTAGTCTCGGTGTCGAGTATGACTGGGTGTTGAGCCAATAACGCTCGTACTGCGTGAATGGTCTGGTCTCGGTCGGTTAAGCCTGTTGCCACAGTCTGTTCCTCCTTTGCGATACTTGGACCTGCGGCTCGCTGGCGAGGTTTGACCACAGATCGGGGATAGTGTCAAATTCGCGCGGATTTGCAGGGAATCCCACAGCGACTTATGAAATTACTTTTAGTTGTTGGGCTTGAATTCCGACTGACGGGCAACCACAAGGGTCGCCCCTACGGAGAAGAATGACAGCTTGGTATGGGAGCGTTGCTTGATGCTGACTGCATCACCCACTCCACCCCTGGATGCCCGCGAAAGCGGGAATGATGGTACGCAGTTTGTCCTCGGATATTTACGGCATAGTCAGACTTAAATGGCATTACTCACCGGGCAATGGCTTTGATGCTTTCGTTTGCGTTTCGCCGGTGACCACAGCAGGTTGACACTCATCTGACCCATAGATAGCATGGCCCCGAACTCGACCTGGCCGATGTGCTTTAGGAGGTATGGTCCACATGACGATTCCAACCCATGAACGGAAACCGAGGCTCGATGGCAAGGTGGCAATTGTGACTGGCGCGGGCTCGCGTGGGGATATTGTTGGGAATGGGCAGGCGACGGCAATACTGTTCGCTTATGAGGGGGCCAAAGCGCTGCTCGTTGACGCTGACGAAGAGCGAGTCAAGGGGACACTGGACGCAATCGAGTCTCATGGAGGGACAGCGTCGGTGTTCATCGGCGACGTGACCAGCGCCGAAAGCTGCCGCGATATGGTGCGGACGGCGTTGGACCGGTACGGAAGACTCGACATACTGCACAACAACGTCGGAATCGGTGGAGCCGGCAACGTGGTGGAGGTCGCAGAAGAGGTATGGGACCAGGTGATGGAGGTCAACGTCAAGTCAATGATGCTTATGGGTAAGTACGCGGTGCCCGCTATGGCGGCTTCGGGAGGGGGTTCCATCATCAACATCTCTTCGATCTCGGCTATCCGCCCAAGGGGTCTAACCGCCTACACAGTATCGAAGGGTGGAGTCATAGCGCTCACGCATGGTATGGCGATAGACCATGCCGAGCAGGGAATACGAGTCAACTGCATTCTGCCCGGGCCGGTCTATTCCTCGATGGTCGCGGGAGGAATGTCGGAGGAGCGCAGGGACACGCGCCGCACTTCGTCGCCTCTTGGAGTAGAAGGAACACCCTGGGACATTGGTTGGGCCGCTGTTTACCTGGCGAGCGACGAGGCGAAGTGGGTTACGGGCGTGGCGTTCCCGGTTGATGGCGGGGTGACTCTGGTCAGCCCGCCCCGCTGAACGACCCGAAGACCGCTCAGTTTTCCCCTCAGAATCACGTTCTTATTGAACATACTTGAAAAAGGGATGGTAACTCTATGCGCACGATAGACATACACGCTCACATTTCGCCCGAAGCATTTGTCGCTTCCGTAGAGTCCGGTGAGGACTGGCACGGAATTACAGCCGATGCGGTGCCGGCCCACCGCCACAATCCGCGCACCACCTGGACGCCTTCCGAGCGTCTGGCGGATATGGACTCTCTGGGGGTTGATGTTCAGGTGCTTTCGACGAACGCGGTCCTGTACAACTACGACAAGGACACGGAGGCGACGGCTGCAATGTCGCGCGACTGCAACGACTACGTATCGCAGCTTACCAAGGACCATCCCAGCCGGTTCGCCGGGCTCGCGACTCTGCCCCTCCAGGACGTTCCGGCGGCAGTCGCCGAGCTCGAGCGCAGCGTCACGCAGCTTGGACTCAAGGGCGCGATGATTGGCGACCATGTGAACGGACGCACTTTCGACGAGCCTGAGTTCCTGCCGTTCTGGAAGGCGGCGGAGCAACTCGGCGCACTCATCCTGATTCACCAGGGCGGCCCGACCATCGTAAGCCCGCGCTCCGGCAAGTATCATCTGCCCAACACGATAGGCAACCTGGCAGACCGCGCAGTCACGTTCGCGTCGTTCGTCTATGGCGGGGTCATGGACGCCTGCCCCGACCTGCGAATCTGTCTGTCGCACGGAGGAGGTTACACCTGTTTTGGCATCGGCAGGATGGACCGCGGGTGGCGGGTGCGACCGGAGGCTCGGGAGCATATCGGTCAGCCTCCGAGCGCGTATCTGAACCGCTTCTACTACGACACGATTACACACAGTGAACAGGCTCTCCGCTACGTCATAGACTCGGTGGGCGTGGACCGCGTGGTCTTCGGCACGGACTGGCCCTACGATATGTGCGAGGACTGGCCCGTGTCCTGGATACTTGGCCTCGAAAGTCTCACCCAGGAAGAGAAAGAGATGATCCTGTGGAGGAATCTGGAGGGGTTGCTGGGTATATGATCGTCCGCCGTTGAACAGTTCATTAAGGACTTACGGAGTTGGGCAGGTGTGGATCGCCGCATTCGCGTGAATGGCGGCCCAGACTCCTAGAGCAACTTGGCACAGGCCCTGCTTCCCTAAACGGTCAACTTGTTTCGGATTGAGCCTTGATATACACTGGTTCGGCCTGCGAGGGTAGGCAGCAGATTCTCATGCTACCCGCATCCTGGAGGAAACTGAATGGCAGACCCCCCCTTGTTCCCTGTAACGGTCGTTGGGAGTTGGCCCCGGTCCACTGAACTGGTCAGGGCGCTGCGCCGCAAGGAAGCCGGCGAGAGCACCCTGGACGAATTCAACGCCGTGGCCGACGACGAAGTGCTGGCCTGTATCCGGGCGCAAGAAGAGGCCGGAGTTGACATCATCAGCGACGGGGAGTTGCGCCGGGACAATTTCTATTCTTTCGTCACGGACAAGTTGACCGGAATGCGCCTGATGAAAGTGTCGGAAGTGATGGACTACTCCCGGGACCGGGCCCGAATGGAAGAGATGCTGCGGGCGCTGGACGTGCCTGCATTTGGCATCAAGAGCCCCATCGCGGTTGATCGCCTGGGGAGACGACAGGGTCTGGCCCGTGACGAGTTGGCCTTCCTGCGGGAACACACGGACCGGCAGATCAAGATTCCCCTGCCAGGTCCATATATGCTGACTCGCTCCAGCTGGTTCGAGGGCATCTCAGACTCGGTGTACCCTACGCCCGAAGACCTGGCCGCCGACGTGGTGGAGATCCTCAGGGAAGAGATAGTCGCCCTGCGCGACCAGGGCTGCGACTTCGTGCAGTTGGACGAGCCGATCCTCAGCCAGGTGGT
>DAOULF010000143.1:0-6533 GCA_034420555.1 Dehalococcoidia bacterium | reverse complement strand
ATGGTCACCCAAGCCCCGGCAGCCATAATCTACCCCGAAACGGACGGTATGCCATTGCCCGACGGAGAAACCCAGGCGCCCCAGTACATCAGAGTGGTAGGAACCGTCAGGGTCCACTTCAGAGACGTTCCCGGCGCCAGGGTGAACGGCAACACGATGCTCTACTACATCAGGGGCAATCCCCGCGTATTCGTTTCTCCGGACTGCTACGTGGTCCTGGACCTGCCCCCTGAGGCGGAGGAGTCCATAGACCGCAACAACGTCTATCTTCTGTGGGAGGTGGGCAAGGCGCCGGACTTCGTGTTGGAGATAGGTTCTGAGAGTACGGCGCGTGTTGACCTGGGTCGGAAGCGCGAGTTGTACGCCGAGTTGGGCGTAGGAGAATACTGGCGTTACGACCCGACGGGTGGTGAGTTCTACGGCGAGCCTCTGGTGGGTGAGCGTCTGGTGGACGGCGAGTATAGTCCCTTGGTCCTGAATCGTGAGAGCGACGGACGGGTATGGGCGCGCAGCGAGGTTCTGAACCTGGACCTGTGGTGGGACGATGGCGACCTTCGTTTCTGGGATCCTGTGTCCGGTCTGTGGCTGCTGAACCACGAGGAAGAGAAGGAACGCGCCGACACCGAGATGTCCGCGCGTATGGCCGCCGAAGCGCGCGCCGATACTGCCGAAGCGCGCGCCGACACCGAGATGTCTGCGCGTCTGACCGCCGAAGCGCGCGCCAAGGAAGAACGGGACGGGCGTCTGGTCGCCGAGAGCCGCATGGCTGAGCTCGAAGCCGAAATCCGACGGCTGCGCGGCGATTAGCCCACGCCCCATCCAAAGTGAGCCCATCAAAGGGGTTTCGGCGCCTACCGAATGGCGCGATACCAGTCGGGCAGGCTGTCGTCGTTGGCGTCCCATGTCTGCTGGCAGTTGCAGCCGGAGGGGGCGTCGAGGTCGCCGATGGCGCGGCTCATTATCGGCGCGAGCTCCTCGGCTGTAATCATTACCCAGTCCCTTTCGTCCTCCTCTCCGGCTACGTCGCTCAGCCAGGACAGCCCGGCGAAGCACATCTCCAGTTCTCTGAAATAGACGACTTCCGGGTAGATCGTGGTGCATATTATGTCCGCGCCCCAGCGTCGGTAGAGGTCAATCTCGGCCGGCGTCTCGTTGTAAGGGCCCTGGACACAGATGTTGATTGCGCCGTCGCGCACCGTCCTGGTTGACTCGGCGCGCGCAGCGTCAACCAGCGCGCGTCGCAGCCCGGGGCAGAAGGGGAGGTTCATGTTCGCCCTGAACCAGCCCTTGTCGTCCGCGAAGACCGTGGTGGGGAACCGCTCGCACATTCGGATGTAGTCGTCGTAAACCACGAGGTCGCCGACATCGAAGTCCCTGTTCACTATGCCGAAGCCGTTGAGCGTGATGACGCGCCTGACGCCCAGTTGTCTGAAGGCGAGGGCGTGCGCGGCGTGGTTCACGATGTCGGAGCGCATATCGTTGTCCGGCCCGAACCGCCGGATGTAATAGACGGTCGCGTCGCCGACCGTGCCCTCTAGGACGCTGACGTCGCCGAATCGCGTCTTCACGTCGGTTCTCGACACCTCTCGCTCGATGATCGGCTCGTAGCTAACGGCTCCAAGTATGCCGACTTTCATAGTCTCACCTCACCTTCGGGCATTGCGTACAGGCCGCAGTGTATAAAGCGCGTGCCACGCGGTCAATTCAGCGCGGAGACCGTAAGCTCAAACTTCTGGTGCGTATCCGGCGCGGTATGCCGATATCCAATATCTTTGTGCCGCTTCGTGTCCTTCGTGGATGGAACCGAATGTGCCGCTGCGCACCACTTCCGCGATGCTTCCCCGGAGAGCCTTAAGTTTGTCCCATGAACCAACCATCTGCTACAATTACAGAACAAATACGCTAGTGTTGCATCTATGTGAAGATGACATACTCGAACCATTAATCGTCATTCCCGCGAAAGCGGGAATCCAGGGGTGGTGGGGCTGGTTGCTATACGGCAGAAACATACGGAAATGGTACTAGATATACATTAAGGAGAATTTATCAATGACCATTCGCCCGACCGAAAAATTTCTGGCCCAAAGCTAACGACAGGTGTTTACAGGTCACTTTCCAAGTGATCCGCATCCTGTTTCGCTTGGAAACTCACCTGGAACCCCACCTGTACGAGATAAAGGACAATTTATGACAGAGCCGCTTCCGAACCGGACCACCTCGGACGGGAGCCGGGAATATGTGGAGGGAACCCATGACTGAACTGTACAAGCTCGGTGTCGCGGAGGCGGGGAGACAGATTCGAGAGGGCCGTATCACGTCGGTCGAACTTGCCGGATCGCTGCTGGAGCGCATCGAGACTTACGACTCCGAGCTGCAAGCGTGGGTGACCGTGGACCGCGAAGAGGTGTTGAGCGAGGCCAGGCGGCGCGACGAGGAGCTAGATGCGGGCGACATCCAAGGGCCTCTGCACGGCGTTCCGGTTGGCCTGAAGGACATCTTCTATACCGAGGGGATGAAGACGACCGCCTGCTCTCCCATCTACGAGGACTTCGTGCCAGGCTACGACGCCACCTGCGTTGCCAGGCTGAAGGAAGCGGGCGCCGTCGTCATGGGCAAGGCGGTGACGACCGAGTTCGCGTCCGGCGACCCCTCGCGCACACGCAACCCCTGGAATCCGGCCCACACGCCCGGCGGTTCGAGCAGCGGATCAGCGGCGGCTGTGTCGGCGGGAATGTGCGCGGCGGCGCTGGGGTCGCAGACCGGCGGCTCGACCGGACGTCCGGCGGCATACAACGGCATCGTTGGACTGAAACCCACCTACGGACGCATAAGCTGTTACGGAGTCGTGCCGCTCAGTTGGTCGCTGGACACGGTGGGCATTCTCACCCGCAGCGTCGAGGACGCCGCGATCATGCTGCAAGCTATGGCGGGCTACGACCGCAACGATCCGGGATCGCACGATGCGCCCGTACCCGACTACCTGGCGGAGATGGGCTCGGTTGACAGACCGCCGCGCATCGGCCTGATAAGGGAGTTCTTCTACGACAACTCCTCGCAGGAAGTGCGTGAGCATACGGATGAGGTCGCGCGCAGGCTCGCCGGGGCGGGGGCCGAGGTGGTAGAGATCGGCTTGCCCGACACTTTCGGCTCCGCGCACGACTGCCAGCGCGTCGTAAGCAGCGTGGAGTCCGCCGCCACCCACGAGGATGACTTCGGGGAGAGGCCGGACGATTACGGCCCCAGGATCCGGTCGAGCATAGAAGCGGGGATGCAGACCCCGGCGGCCAGGTATGCCCACGCCATGCGGATGCGCGGCAGATTCCGCGCCGATGTGGTAGAGGCGCTTCAAGGTGTGGACGCGGCGTTGACGCCGGCCACGCCGGAGCCTGCTCCCAAGGACCTGTCCACCACCGGAGACCCCGCGTTCCAGTCGCCCTGGACTTCGGCGGGACTGCCCGCAATCGTCATCCCGTCGGGAATGAGCGAGTCGGGTCTGCCGTTGGCTGTTCAACTGGCCAGAGCGCCCTGGCAGGAAGGCAAACTGCTTGGTGTCGCGCGATGGTGCGAGGACGTCCTGGATAGCGGTCTGTGGCCTCCCGCCTACCCGTAGAGGAAGGTGAAACTACACGACGGTTGCCCGGTCCACCAGAGTCTCGGCCCTGGCGCGGTCATCGGCGGAGATGGCGACTATGGTGAAGCCTTCCCTGCGATCAACGATGTGCAGGCTGTGTATGTTGACGCCGGCGTCCTTGAATCTCTCGGCCACCCTTGCGAGCGCGCCTGGCTCGTCCGGGAGCCTGAGCAGCAGAGAGTCGTCCGAGACCGTCTTGAAGCCGGCCTGGGTCAGCGCGCGCAGCGCATCGTCGTAGGCGTCGGTCGTAAGGGTGATGTACCCCTCCTCGGCCTGTCTCTCAGCGCTGATGGTCTCTATGTTGATTCCGCTGTCGGCGAGCGTCCTGCTTATGTCGGCTATGACGCCCACTTCGTTCTTCGCCATGACGATGATTCTGTTCATCCCGCTGCGCTCCGGTCTGTCTGGTTGTCTTGCAGGCAGTCGTCAACCACCCGGTCTATCGTTTCTCTAGTCACATGGGGCATTGTAATCAGGTGTGCGATGTCCTCGTAGGGCGCAAGCTGCCACTTTCTGACGACTTCGTAGGACGGTCTTGGGAACACGACGGTCACCGAGTTCCTGTTCCGCCAGGCGGGGATGCCGCTGTCGTTGAAGCGGGTGACCGCGTACTCGGCCACGTCCAGGCACTCGCGCACGATTTGGCGGAAGCCCTCCATGCCCTTCTGCTGGAAGGCGTACCACAGCATGAGCGGAGTAATGGCGTTGCGCGACCCGGTGAGAGTAGTGTCCAGCACGCCCACGTACTCGATGGAACGGGCTATGCGACTGACATACTCGCTGCGAGTGAGCGCCACGCCGCACGGCATGGGCGAGCCGACCATCTTGTGGCCGCTCACCGCCACGCTGTCGAAGCCCGCGTCGAAGCCGAAGGGCTGCGGGTCGTCCACGAAGGGCAGGATCATGCCGCTCAGCGCGGCGTCGGCGTGGATGTAGTAGTTGGAGACGGCGAGGTCGTCGAGGATGTCGCGCACCTTGCCCACGTCGTCCACCGCGCCCTTCATGGTGGTGCCTATGTTTGCCATGAAGATAACCGGCGAGTCGCGGTTTATGCGAATGGTCTCATGGAGGTCGTCGTAGTCTATCTCGCCGTTGTCCAGGCTCTTGATCATTATGTTCCGCGCCTTGAGGACACGCATAATCTTGACGACGCTGTAGTGGGTATCCTGCGAGAAATAGACGATGCCGTCCGGGAACGTCTCGCGGCCAATGTAGAGGCCGTACATATTGCCCTCGGTGCCGCCGGAGGTTACGTACCCCCAGGCGTCCTCGCGGGGCAGGCGCATCATGTCCGCGAAGAGGCCGATGACCTCGCGCTCCATCTCGTGGGTGTTGCTGAGGAAGTTGCTGTCGTGGAAGGGGTCTCCGACATTATTGGCGCAGTAGGCCAGGAGCGGGAGCAGCGCGGAGTAGTCGAATTCCTGGTTGCAGGGATAGCCGACCAAGTGCGGCTTGAGCTCTTCGAACTCGCGCAGGAGGTCGTCGAGGCGTTTGCGGGTTTGAGTATCCATTTGAGTGTCCTTCCCGGCTTACCAGCGGATTTCGGAGAGGGGTGTCTTGCCGCCCTGCGGAGGCCCGTCGCTGATGATTCGTCCGCTGCTCATCTCCACCACTCTGTCGGCGATCCGGGATATTTCGCGGTTGTGAGTAACGACCAGCACGGCGCGGTCGTCGGAAGCCTGCTCGATGAGCAATTCGAGTATCTGCGCGCCCGTCCTGAAGTCCAGCTCGCCGGTCGGCTCGTCCGCCAGTAGGACCGGATTGCCGGTCGCAAGCGCCCTGGCGATTGCGACGCGCTGCTGCTCGCCGCCGGACAGTTCGTGCGGGAAGTGGCCGGTGCGGTCTCCGAGTCCCACGGACGTCAGGACCGATACCGGGTCGGTGACGCCGCGCTTGCCCGCGACGTCCATGCCGAACTCCACGTTCTCGAGCGCGGTAAGCCCGGGGAACAGGTTGAAGCTCTGGAAGATGAAGCTGACCGTCTGGCGTCTGAGCGCGAACAACTCGGACCGGGACGCTTCGGTGATGTCGCGTCCTCCGACCGAGACTTCGCCCAGGGTGGGCGTGTCCAGGGCTCCGATGATGTTCAGCAGGGTGGTCTTGCCGCTGCCGGACGGGCCCAGCACGACGACGAATTCGCCATCGTCCACGTGCAGGTCAACGCCGTCGAGCGCCCGCACTTCGACCGTCCCGATCTGGTATATCTTGGAAACCCCGGTAAGGTCAATCAAGTTGCGTTGTCCCCGATTTCACTTGGCATTCCGACCCTTATATCGTATCACACGCCGACCCACTCAGCCGCGCGTTCGGCGACCATGATTACGCTGGGATGGATGCCGCCCGACCTTGGAATCCTGGGCATTACCGAGGCGTCGCCAACCCACAGACCTTCCACGCCCCTCACCCGGCAGTACTGGTCGGCGACCGCCATCGGGTCCGAGTCCGGCCCCATCCTGCACGTCCCGGACACATGGCGGGCGGAGCCGACGGTCTGGCGCAGCCAGAGGTCCATAGCGTCGTCATCGGCCAGGATTTCGTCGGTCGGACTGATCCTGTGCTCGAACACATCCCTGTAAGCGTCCGACTCCATGAGACGGATTCCCATCCGCAGACCCTCCCTCACGCGCCGGGCGTCGTCGGAGTGCTGGAGGTAGCGGTAGTTGAACTCGGGCTGGACGCCGGGGTCGGCGGACGCGAGCCGGACGTATCCCGACCCCTTGGGCAGTCCCAGGGTGCAGGAAATTCTGGCCGCCCTTTCGGGCGGAACGTCGCCGGTCAGGTACTTGGTGCGCATTCCTGGGAAGCGCTCTTGTCGCTCCTCCACGACGTTGCTCGTTCTGAGGGCCATGTCGTTGGCCTCGTCCGAGCCATGCGACGTGTAGTGCAGGCTGAAGTGCGGCGC